>DATIIR010000132.1:0-21052 GCA_035479435.1 Chlamydiales bacterium | reverse complement strand
TCCTCCAAAAGGGGGGAAATAGTACTGAGAAGCGAAAAAACTTGCAACTGGCTCCCATCTTGGCTATTAACCCAAACAAGGGGTGTTCTGGTTTGAAGCGATTCCTGCTGCTTATTTCTCCCATCTTGTTTGCCAGCTGCGCCCGCGACGCTAGCGATCCGTTTGCCCTGGCGCCATCCAACCCATACTCCTCTTGGACGCCCATGAAGGGGAATAACCTGGTCTCCTCCAAGTATTGCCGCACGCTTTTGCCTCCTACCTTTGGAATTAGCGAACTGTCGCTCGCCGAACTCCTCGACATCGCGCTCCAAAATAACCCATCGACCAAACAAACCTGGGCACAGGCGCGGGCCGCTGCTGCCGAATATGGGGTGAGCTTAGCCCCCTTCTACCCAGATATCTCGTTTAGCAGCTTCTACTTTAGACAAAAAGCGGGCTTCCCTGAATCGGGAGTCCCCACCGCAACGCCCGGTTCTCCAACGACCATTTCACCCGGCAACCTCCCCGTCACGGGCGTGGTGGAGAGCTACTTCACCGAATCGGGTCCCGACGTCCTCTTAAGCTACACGCTCTTCGATTTTGGCCAGCGGACCGCCGCGAGCATCGCCGCCCGCGAGACCCTCTACTACGCCGACTTGACTCACAACCAGCAGATCCAATCGGTGCTCCAAGAGGTGATGACCGATTACTACAATTATCTCTATCAAAAAGCGGTCCAAAAATCGGACGAGGCCAACCTCACCAACGCGCAGAGCTTGCTCGATGCGGCGAATGAAAAATTTGCCTTGGGCCTCGCCGCCTTGGGCGATGTCGCTCAGGCTCGCACGCAATTTTTGCAGAGCAAAATCAACCTGACCTCGCAAAAACAAGCGGTAGAGAACGCTTTTGCCCAACTCGCCGTCGATCTGGGCCTCCCGGCCAACGTGCCGTTCAAAGTGCAGCCCCTTCCCGATCAAATCGCCGCAGATCCACTCCTCGAAGATATCGATACGCTCGTCCGTGTCGCGCAAAACCAAAGGCAAGACTTTCTCGCCGCACAGGCCAACCTCCGCTCGAAAGAGGCTTCGCTCCTGCAGGCCAAAAGGGCCGTCTATCCCGAGATCAACACACAACTGAGTACGGGGCGCTACTGGTTCAACATGAATCAACATGAGAAAGTGAACCACTGGACCGCGGTCGTCACCCTCACTTTCCCCATCTTCAACGGCTACTACTACCGCAACCAGATCAAAAACGCCGAGGCCAACGTCGATTTCTCCCGCGCTCAACT
The DNA here is from genome assembly GCA_035479435.1 of Chlamydiales bacterium. Taxonomy (GTDB): domain Bacteria; phylum Chlamydiota; class Chlamydiia; order Chlamydiales; family SM23-39; genus REEB52. Next base: position 19,782 of record DATIIR010000132.1, on the reverse strand, counting down.
CATGCAGTCGGAGCTCTCCCTCATCCAACACGTCACCACAGCCCACATGGGCGTGAAGACAGCGGCCATGAACCTCGGCGACTCAGAGGAATATCTCAAAGCGGCCGAACTCGAATTTAAGATCGCCCTCACAAACTACAAAGTGGGCACGATGACCATCCTCGACGTCTTGCAAGCGCAAAGTTCGCTCGCCGACGCGCGAACGAAAAAAGCCGATGCGCAGAAAAACTGGTTCCTCTCCTTGGCCGACATCGCCTACGCCACCGGTTCGCTCTGCGCCACCCCCAACGAGGTAGAAGAATGAAGAGATGGATCCTATTCCTACTAATTGCGACTGCTTGCCATAAAAAGGAGGTGGCCCCCGTCGTTCCCTCTTACCCTGTGAGGGCTGGGGTCGCGGTTCAAAAAGAGGCCCCCATCTTCATCGAAGCGCTCGGCCACGTCGATTCCATCACCGCTATCAATATCAAGTCGCGCATCGAAGGCGAATTGACGGGCGTCTACTTCACCCAAGGCGCCGAAGTAAAAAGAAGCGATCTCCTCTTCACCATCGACCCGAGACCCTACCAAGCAGCCCTAAAAGAGGCGCAAGCCATTCTAGATCAAAGCCTTGCGGATTTAGCTCTCGCTACGGAGAAACTGAAGCGCTACCGGACCCTGGCCAACGATGAATACTACTCGCAAATCGACTATGAGACACTGCAGGCCAATTACGCCTCCACGTCGGCGCAGGTGGAGCAGAATCGGGCGCGCGTCGACAGCGCCCTCATCAACCTCAACTACTGCTGGATCTATGCTCCCATCGATGGGATGATGGGGATTTTGCAGGTCGATTTTGGCAACTTGGTGGCTGACGACGGAGCCACTCTGTCGACACTCAATCAGATGGCGCCCATCTACGTGACCTTCGCGATCCCCGAATTCCAGTTGCCGCAGATCCAAAAGTACAACCGACAAGGGACGCTGAAAGTGCTGGCGGCCTATGAGGATTTCAAAGACGAGGTCTTTGAGGGCAAACTGTTGATGCTCGACAACTCGGTCGATCCAAACACGGGGATGATCACGCTAAGGGCCATTTTTGAAAACACAAAACGGGAACTTTGGCCCGGACAATTCATCCGAACGCGCCTTGTTCTCCATCTGGTTTCCAATGCGGTGATCATCCCCTACACCGCTGTGCAATTGACTCTCTCGGGGCCCGTGATCTTCGTCATCAAGGAAGACAACACCGTCGAACAGCGCTCTATCAAACTCGGCCAAAGAGAAGATGAGAACATCATCGTGATGGAGGGGCTGAAAGCGGGTGAAAAAATCGTCACAGAGGGGCAACTCAACCTCTTTGCGGGGGCCAAGGTAGCGATTAAATGAATCTATCGGAACCTTTTATCAAGCGCCCCGTGATGACCATCCTCGTGATGATGTCGATCCTTTTTTTCGGCATCATGGCGTATGAGATTTTGCCGGTGAGCGACCTCCCCAATGTCGATTTACCCACGATCCAGGTCTCCGTGAGCTATCCGGGCGCTAGCCCCGACACGATGGCAAATGCAGTCACCACCCCCCTCGAACAGCAGTTCATGACCATCGAAGGGATCCAGAGCATTTTCTCCACGAGCAATACGGGCTCCACAACCATCGTCCTCCAATTCGTCTTGGGGCGCGACATCGATTCCGCATCGACCGATGTCCAAGCCGCAATCAGTAGAGCGCAGCCCAATTTGCCCTCCAATCTCCCCAATCAACCCACCTATGAGAAACTCAATCCAGCCGCTACTCCCATCCTCTACTACGTCATCTCCTCTCCCAACATGACGCTTGGCGATCTCTACGACTACGGCAACACGTTTATCGGCGAGCGGATCTCGATGATCGAGGGGGTCTCCCAAGTCCTCACCTACGGCTCAGCCTACGCCGTCCGGGTGCAGATCGACCCAGAGAAATTGGCCGCGAAAAACATCGGCCTCAACCAAGTGACCGATCAGATCAAGCTCACCAACGTCGATCTCCCTCTGGGCACTCTCTACGGCCACAGGGATGACTATACCGTAGACGTCGATGGGCAGATCATGCGCGCCCCCGGTTATAGCGAACTCATCATCAAAAACCAAGATGGGGACCTCGTCAAAATCAAAGATGTGGGACGGGCGCTCGACAGCGTGGAGAATGACAAATTCTTCCAAAACTACGTCACCCATAAAGGCTCGGAGCAGTGCATCATCTTGGCGATCCAGCGCCTTCCCGGTATGAACACCGTCCGCATCATCGACGGGATCAACAAAACGCTCGAAACGCTCCGCCCTCAACTCCCCAGCTCGCTCAAAATCTCCACCATTTACGATCAATCTGACTCCATCATCGAAGGGGTTAACGACGTCAAACTCACCCTTTGCGTCGCCTTCCTCCTCGTCGTGATCGTCATTTACCTTTCTCTCGGCAAAGGGCTCAATACCCTGATCCCCACCCTCTCTCTTCCCCTCTCTGTTTTCGGCACCTTCGCGATCATGTATCTCCTCGGCTTCAGCATCGACATCCTCTCGCTCCTCGCCATCACGCTCGCCATCGGATTCCTCGTCGATGATGCCGTCGTCGTTCTCGAAAACAACGTCCGCCACGTCCAAAAGGGGGAAGCTCCCCTGGAGGCCGCTCTCAAAGGATCGCGCGAGATCAGCGTCACCGTCCTCAGCATGACGCTCTGTCTCACTGCCGCCTTCATCCCGATGCTCTTCATGGGAGGAGTCGTGGGAAAACTCTTCCGCGAATTCGCCGTCACGATCATCGTCGCCGTCCTCTTCTCGGGCTTTGTCTCTCTCTCGCTTGTTCCGATGCTCTCCGCCCGTTTCGTCAAGCCCTATAGTCAAGAGAAAAAGCCAAAAATGGAGCAAATGGCAGACGCCATCAATGAGCGGATGAAAAAAATGTACGAGCCGTGCCTCCGTTGGGCGATGAACCACCGCCTTTTCATGCTCGGCATCGGCCTGGCCAGCGTCGTCTTCTCGTTCGTCCTCCTCAAAGTGGTCGCGACCGACTTTCTCCCTCCCGACGACGTCGGCTTCATCCAAGGCTACACCCTCGCCCGCGACGGCACTTCCCCCTTCCTCATGGACAAGTATCACCAAGAGATCAACAAAATCGCCATTGACGACCCCAATATTGACTCGATCCTCTCAGTCGCCTCTTACAACAACGCCAATGAGGGGGTTCTCTTCTTCCGCCTCAAGCCGTTCAAGGAGCGCAAGCCGATGGACGCCGTCATCAAAGAGCTCGACGCGAAACTCAAAGACATGCCAGGCGTCAACGTCTACCTCTCCCCTCTCCCCCTCATCAATCTTCAGGTTGGCACCACCGCCACGGCCCTCTACCAATACTCGCTCACCAGCATCGACCGGAAGGCCCTCTACGACTACGCCCCCAAGCTCCTCGCCAAGATCAAAAACGACCCCACCTTCACCCAAGTTTCCAGCGATCTCCGGATCCATCAACCCCAGTGGTCCCTCCACATCCTCCGCGACAAGGCCTCCAACTACAACGTCAATGCCGACGCCATCGAAAACTACTTCCAATATGCCTATTCAGACAATAAAATCTCCCAGATCAACGCCGAGATCAACCAGTATGATGTCCTCATCGAGACCCTCCCCCGTTTCTATCGCGATCCCACCGTCCTCTCGAAGCTCTACGTCACCTCGACCACCGGCCACCAAGTCCCCCTCTCTGAGATCCTCGAAGTCACCGAAACGGTCGGCCCCCTCACCGTCAACCACATCAACAGCCTCGCCGCCGTCGGCATCTCCTTTAACCCAGCCCCTGACGTTCCCCTGGGCACCGCCCTCGCCAAGCTCGCCCAACTCACCAAAACCGACATCCCCCCGCAAGTCTATGGGCAAGTCGTTGGAACCGCTGACATCTTCAAATCGTCCTTTGCCAGCCTCGATTTTCTCCTCATTCTCGCCTTCTTTGTCATCTATGTGGTCCTCGGCATTCTCTATGAGAGTTTTATCCATCCCCTCACTGTGATGAGCGCCCTTCCTCCCACAGTCCTCGGCGGCCTTTTCACTCTCTACATCTTCAACCAGACCCTCTCTATCTACTCGTTTGTCGGCCTCATTCTCCTCATCGGCATTGTGCTCAAAAACGGCATTATGATGGTCGATTTCGCCATCGCTGCCCGTGAAGAGGGCAAGAGCCCCCATGACGCCATCATCGAAGCCTGCCTCATCCGATTCCGCCCCATCATGATGACCACCATTTGCGCCCTTATGGGCGGCGTTCCCATCGCCCTTGGCATTGGCGGCGCCATGGCCCAAACGCACATTTCGCTCGGCCTCTGCATCGTCGGCGGCCTCCTCATCTCGCAGCTCCTCACCCTCCTCCTCACCCCCGTCCTCTACTTCTACTTCGAGACACTGCAAGAAAAGCTAAAAGAGCGATTCACCAGAAGCAAATAAAAATCCTAAAAACAACCACAGAGATAGACACCACAGAGGTGGGGAAGCCCCACACCCCAAAATGAGGCAAAGTATTCTGGGGAGCGCGAGGGCTTCCCTCGCCTCTGTGGTATCTATCTCTGTGGTGAATATTCCCCGCGTGAAGAAACACAAAGCGGAGGTGCTAGGGACGGGGGTGGAAGGCTTTGAATGAGGCTTTGAGGCGGCTGCCCGTCACGTGCGTGTAGCGATCTGTTGTTCCAATATCCTCGTGTCCCAACATGTCTTGAATCAGACGCAAGTCGGCCCCGTTTTCAAGCAGGTGCGTCGCAAAAGAGTGGCGCAGCGTGTGGGGCGAAATCGATTTGTCAATCTTTGCTGCCCGCGCGTAGGCCTTGACTCGATTCCAAACCGTCACCCGATCGATCTGCTTGCCCCTCTGCGATAAAAACAGCGGCCCGTTCTCCTCTTTCGCCTCTCCTCGGTAGTGAAGTAGGTAGTGGTCGACCGCCTCAATCGCCTTTTTCCCCACCGGAATGACTCGCTCTTTTTTCCCCTTCCCCTTCACCTTGACAAATGTGTCGCTCAAATCGTTGATCCGAAGCTGACACAGCTCAGAAACACGCATCCCCGTAGCATAGAGCAATTCCAACACAGCCTTATCTCTCGCGCCAATGCAGTCATCCACTTTGGGCTGCGCTAAAAGCGCTTCAACCTCCTCCATGCTCAACACTTCGGGGATCAGCTGCCACAACTTAGGCGTTTCGAAATAACGCCCCAGATCGAGCGAGATGGCCCCCTCCTTTTTCAAGAAGCGGAAGAAGACTTTGATGGCGACGAGAATGCGGCAGATAGAAGAGCTCGCATACGATTTGCCTTTGAGATGACCCAAAAAGGCAAAGATGGTCTCAGGCGTCACTCCCTTCCAATCTTTAACCGTCAGGAAGGCGGCGAAGGAGCGGATATCGCGACCATAGGCTTCAATCGTGTTGGAGGAGAGCCCTTTCTCAGAGCGGATGAAATCGAGGAAGTCGTTGATGGCAATAGAAAAAGGGTCTGGCATCAATCGTCAGGATGCCACTTTGTCCCTTTTTAAAGAATAGCGTGGTGGGGTTCGAGAGAGCCAATATCTTGGATCGGGTTCATCTCAATGTTCGTATTCGTGTCCCTGGAGGCGAAGAGACCTGCCGAATTGTAAATCTGTACCGCAAGATAAATCATCCCAGCGATACCGTAGAGGACATACGGCAACGCCCCCGCAGTGAAAAATGTAAGCGCCATCAAGCCCGCAATAGAGATCAGCGCAGCGATCGCTCCCAGAACATAGAGCGCCATCTTGACCCAAGTCTCTTTTTGCACCTTCTGAATCAGAATCATCGCCTCTTTCACCGCCCCTGCACGGGTGTTTTCATCGTTCAGTTTGGTCAAAAGAGGATCGACTTGGTTCACAATCCAATGCAAACTCTTATTGCTCGTTCTCCGTTTCAGACTCTTCACCTTCGTCTCGGTGAGATGCTCCAGACGCTGCTTCAAGAGAGCCTCTTTCTCGCCGCTGCTCAACTCGGGATGCTCCTTCTCAATCGCAGATCTCAATTGATCGATCTCTTCCGGCGTTGCGAATACGGCATCTTTGAGGAATTGGAGAGCCCCCTGCAATTTTTGCGCTTCGCTCAATTGGGGATTCTCAAGGTACTCATTCAATCTCTCATTAAATTGATGACACCGGTACCATCCCAATCCCGACATGGCAACTGACAAGAACGACCCAACGCCAAACAGAAGATTGGCAGCCCCCAACACAGCGGTACCTGTCACTGCCGATTCAAATGAATCGAATACTTTCCCCGACAAATAGGTAAAAGAGGCCGCCGATACAATGCCTCCAGATACGAGGCGGGCCTGAGCGCGCGATTTGCCCTCTCCGTCGCCCACCTTTTTGGCCCGATCCAGATCTTCCAAGCCCCCATTCAATTCCCGCAGGGCGAAAAAGCTCCACAAAACCCCCGCATAGTAGCCCAAGTGGTCGACGACGCGGTTGCCCTTCCCCAATTCAGGGATCGCATACATGGCGTTGCGCACGATGGAAAGAGTCTCTTCTGAGATCTTGGCGCCTGCGAGAACTTGGCTACTCGTCCCGGGGATCGTCGCCTTTTGCATGGAAGCAGACGCCGCCTTGGCCACTCGAGCTCTCAAGTCGGCATCCTGGGGCGCAATCTCCTTTCTCGGCAACAGGCCCATATGTTGATAGTAGCTTGTGACCCGCTGGATCTCCTTGGCGCCCGGGCCCTTGACCAGAGCCACATTGTCCAAATGGAAAGGGATGTTTTTACTTTGCGAGAAGTCGATCTTCTGGTTCAAAAAATGAGTGGACAGGGCAGATTCAAGACGTCTCTTGTGGGCGGGCGCCATCAGTTGACTGCTCAACTGTGTCGGCCCTGCGACAAAACGATCAAATCTGATTGCATAATTAGCCATAATAACCACCCTGCGGGGTGATTATTGTAACCTAAAACTGAATATAAATATATAAAGCAAACAATTTGAACGACTTAGTAAAAAGTTAACTAAGTGGGGTAGTCTTGAGACCGTTGCATAAAACATTCGCCCCCATCTGATCCACATTTTCGCTAATTTTTTCAACCACCGAGAGCACCGAGAGACACCGAGGCGCGAAACGCGCATTTTCCTTTCTCGGTGCTCTCGGTGTGCTCGGTGGTTAATTTTACCCTTCCGGCCAAGATATCTGAGGGTTGTGCAACGGTCTATCTCCTAGGACGAATCAAACTTCCGAGCCGCCCAAGGGCACCGGCCAATCGAGTTGTAATCGATACGGACGAAGACGAAGGTCTCCCAGCGATCTCATAAACAAGTTCCTCGGTAACAGAACCTTTTGGTGCGAGAAGGTCAACTACAAAATAGGCAGATAACCATCCCCGGTATTCGTCTTCACTCCAACCCGCTGGGATATCGCCTCGCGCGATAACCCCAGGCTGGAAATAGCGCTCATACGCCGCTTTGGCTAGTTTATGGAGCCACTCCATCTGACTGCGCATGGATTCGAGCGTAACGCTTGGATGCCCTCTCAGTTGGCTGAATATGCGATTTGGCAGATTTGGGCATGGACCCACTCCATCGAGAATACGTAGGAGATCCTCCTCACGTTTTTTAGAAGCTTCTTTGGCTGCAGACACCGGCAACGGCTGTGGTGCTGCGGCCGGAGCCAAGACCTCATCTTCGTCGGATTCCTCTTCGTCGTCGCTCTCCTCAACCTCTGATACTGCTTCTTCTTCCTCTTCAGGCAAAGGGCTCAGAGGAGGAGGCGGAGGAGAACGGACCGCGTCTGGCCGAACGAAGTTCAGGCGTGTAGAGGAGGCCATCATCGTAAATTGGGTCTGGAAAATGTCGTTGATTCTATCACAGTCTTGTTGCATCTCTGCGTCGTTAGAGAATTCGATCCCACCTTGTCCTGAGAGCTCTTGAGCCTGGCAAATCCCCGCAGATCGAGAATGAATCACCTGAAACCGCGATGGATCTGGAAGCTTACTCCCAATCCGCCCGCAAGCAGTTCTCAGCTCGTTCAGATGCTGCTCAACGATCGCAAAATTCCCAGGAAGCTCCCTCCCAGGTCTCAGGATCGTGACCCGATATTTTTGCCCGTTTACCAAGACATGTTTCAAGACAAAATTACCCCCTACATTCTCCCATTGGGATGAATGGTGGGCGGAATCAGAAGAAACTCTTTTAGCTTGCGATGGCATAGTTAATTACATTAATTTTATGAATATTATATCAAATATTTGCATTTCAATCAATTAAGAACGACATCCCGATATTATAGACGCAAATTATTAATGTTTAGCGGACATCGATTGAGGTTGCGCAGATATGGAGTATGTATTAAATATTTTAATATGAAGAAAGAGTCGATTATACCCGAACCTCGCGAGCCGTTTCGGGCGGTCTTGATTTTTGGCCCCCCTGGATCTGGAAAGGGCACTTTAGGCAAGTTTCTGAGCAGTGCGGGGAACCACTTCCACCTCTCTTCCGGGGACATTTTTCGGGGTCTTTCCCCCGAGTCGCCTGCGGGCAAGTTGTACCACAATTACGCGGGAAAAGGGCTTCTATTGCCCGATGAGGTGACCATCCAGATTTGGGACCATTTCGTCCATGGCCTGATCGCCACAAACCGCTATTTCCCCTCCCAGCAGCTCCTCCTTCTCGATGGCATCCCCCGGACTCAAAGGCAGGCCGATCTCCTGGTAAAACACGTCAAAATAGAGGGGGTCATTGTCCTGGAAGTAAAAAACGTCGAAGTCCTCATCAAGCGCCTTCAGAGAAGGGCTCTCATTGAGAAGAGGACGGATGACATGGATGCCAAAGTCCTCCGAACCCGAATGGAGGTCTATGAACGAGATACGGTTCAGCTCCTCAAGCACTACCCAAGTCAGCTGATCTCCCGCTTTAACGCCGATCAGAAACCCCTCGAGGTCTTACGCGACGTCCTCGTGGGCCTGTCCAATCTACTGGCGCATTAACCTACGAGACCAACGACTCTCAATGGAGCCGTGATACCGTGCCAAAGCATCGATGTCAGTGAAGGCGCTGAAGGCGTAGGTGCCGGTTCTGGTTCCTTCTCCATTGGAGGAGCAGAGGGAGCCTCTTCAACGGGAACCTCTTTCACTAGGAAATCTTCCCATTTTACGTCTCTCGGCTTAGCGCTCTCCGAAGGGATATCGGCAAATGGACTCAAACCGTGTACTTTACGGTATGTGGCAGTCGTCTCTTGTTCCGTTTTCAAGACACCTTTTTCAAGCGCCTCGATTTCCCTCTTCAGTTCCTGATCCAATCTCTTCTTCTCGCCCTTTGCCAACTGCTTGTAGGTAGCGATGTCATTTGCGACCTCTAAGTCGTACGCTTCGATAATCTGAATCGTCTGACTCATGACTTCTCTCTGCATATCCAATGCTTCTTCGAGTCCATGAACTTGAGAGATCACAGACATTGCATCGGGGCCGAGGTCTTTATTGAACTGGGCGAGTTTAGCCCGCTGTTCAGCTGGGGTCAGTTTGGAAGCGCTGATTTCCTTCACTTTATCCATGCGGAATAGGTAGGCTTCGAGAACGGTCTTTTCGGTCTTGCCCACTTTTACTTTCGCTTGGAGAATCTGGTTGATCATTTCCACGATCTCAAATTGCTTTGCGGCCTGAGCCTCATAGAGGCCATACGCTGCGACCAATGTTTTCTGCTTCTCAGAGATAGTTCCCAAGAAGTTCTTGAGAGCATCGGATAAATTCTGCTTCTCCACAGCCAACTTCTGTGCAGCTTCTGCCTGCTGAGCAGCTTCTAATTGCTCTTCGGCTTCCTGTTGAATGCGGATCATTTCGGCAGCTTCTGCCTCTTTTTGGGCTTGAAGAACGACTTGAGCCTTCGCATCCAAATCGGCCTGAACGGCACTCAATTGATCTTTCGCTTCATTCAAGAATTCCACTTCATCCGTTACGGCGAGTTTCTCTTGCGCTTTTAGCTCTTGCGCTGCGCTCGCAATTTTTTGGTCCAAAGCAGCTGGTTTCGCAGCTGGGTTTTGCTCTTTGTACAAGATGATGTTCTGAACAACGGCCGTAGCCAATTCTTTAGGTGTCGGGTGCACGGTGCCATTGATTTGGGCAACATCGTTTGGCGTCATCAATTTTCTCTGTACGCCCTCTTCCAAAACCGCATTCACGGTTTCAGCAGCTTGCGTTAGGCCAGAAGATGCAATCACTTGCGGATAAACATCTCGAACCAGTCCCTGCACTTTCGCTTTCGCCTGTTCAGAGGTGATGATTTCCTGATCTACACCCACCTTCAAATTCGCGATGAGATTTTGGGCCGCTTCAGGGATAAACAATGCGTCTGCATTGACCGATGAACCGGGTTGTTCTTCCTTCACTTTCTGAGCTCCTGCGACTCGGTCGGCAGTGTAGTTTTTATCGACTTCTGCCAAGAAAGAGTGGGCAATCCAGCTATGTCCATTGAGATGCTGCCTAAATTCCTCTCTCACCCAATCGCTGAGAAGGGGGCGTGGACCCATTCTTTCAACGATGTTGGCCGCATAGCGATCGTCCTTAGCTTCTTTAGCGATACATCTGTCAATATAGGTCTTTACGCTCGCCAAGTGAGCAGCGAAATCGGCAGGTTTTGTCACATTGCGCTCTAAATAGACGATGATGTCTTGGACCAGTAGGTCTTTTGTCCCTGCGATCTCTTTTTCAGCTTTGAGAACGCTTGAAGCGTTATAGAGCTTGCCGAAGAATCCGCCGCCGAGGTCTCTAAAGGCCTCGATCATCTTACCTACGTGGGCTCCGATCACTCGTTCTGAGCGCGCATTTAAATCTTCTTTTGTCAGTACTTTCTGAGCGGTGGCAGCCTCAACTTTCTTTGACAATTCGGCAACCGCGGTATTTGCTTTATGGATCAAGCTCCAGCTCTGGCCATCGCATTTGCCCCATCTAAACATTCCATATCGAACCAGGTCATAGACAGCGATCAGGGGAATCAGAGGCAATACAAGGGCGCCAATCGCAATTGCTCGCGGCAGGCTTTCACCCTCTTTGCGAATAAAAATTTCATTGCCGAGGATCGATTGGAATTTTCGTTGTTCGATCGTTCCTTCAATAGCCACTTGTACGGAGTTTGAACTCATATTATTATCTCCATTTATTATTTTTTTATGAATATTTTAACTACAACTAGCAAATAAATCAACGTGAATTAAATTGTTGTAATAACGATTTATTAAATTTCACAATTAATACGCTCAGCAGTATAATGAAAAACATAGTAACAAAATAATAAATAGGAGTTCATATGGAAGATGTAAGTAAAAAAATCGCTTCATTAGAAAGTTTAGTTGATTATCTCAAAACAGAAATTACCTATTTAAATCAAATTTTAGTTGACTGTGGCTTTAGTGAAGGAATTACTACATTGAAGCAATCGGCTGAAGAGCTCCTTAGAGGCCTTTCGTAAGGCCCTTGTATTATATGGGTCAAATGGGTAAATTGGGAGGCGAAAGAAGATATTCTTATGGCTAAAATTATTTTTGAAGATAACAGGGAAGAGACCGATTTGCCAGACGGCTCGCCCATCGCCGAGGCCTGTGAGCAAGCTGGCATCCCCTTCGCCTGTACGGAGGGCGTCTGTGGCACCTGCGTCATTGAAGTGACGGACGGCATGGGGAACCTCTCCGACTTTAACCAAGCGGAAGCCGATTTCCTTGGGGAACTAGACAAAGAGCGGCTCGCCTGCCAGTGCAAGATCAAGAGCGGCTGCGTAAAAATCAAATTTTAATTGGGGTCCTTCATGGAACAGAAAATTACAAAAGAAATGACGATAGATGAGATTTTCAAGAAATTTCCCCATAAAAGCCCCAAATTAGCCCAAGAGATGACCAACACGGGCCTCCATTGTGTGGGCTGTTCTGCCTCCACTTGGGAGACCTTGGAAGCTGGCATGTATGGCCACGGCAAAACCGACGTGGAGCTTACCGACCTCCTCCAGCGCCTCAACCGGATCATCGACGAGAAGGAAGACCTGAGCACGATCACCATCACAGAGCGAGCCGCTAAAAAATACAACGAGATCCTCGCCGAAGAGGGCAAAGCTGGTTGGGGGCTCCGTTTTGGCGAAAGAGCTGCTGGCTGCAGTGGTTTTGAGTATTTCCTCGACTATTCGGAGAGAGCCAAACCCGGAGACCTCGTCCTCGAGTCGGCTGGCATCCAGATCCATCTTCACCACAAGTCGACCGACCGCCTGATGGGCTGCGTGATTGACTATGTCGACGGCCTCCACGGCGCCGGCTTTAAGATCACCAACCCCAACGTCAAGGCCTCCTGCGGCTGCGGCAACTCCCACGGCTACTAGCCCACACTCATTCATTCCTCAGGTTCGGTAAGCAGTTTTGCGTTTTGCATTCTGCGTTCTGCGTTTAGATATGTATGGGGGCTTTGAAGAGGCCTAGGGCGGCTTCTTTGAGGGCTTCGGAGAGCGTGGGGTGGGCGTGGCAGGTGTCGGCGAGCTGGTCTGCTGTGGCGTTGAGCTGGAGGGCAAGGGTGGCTTCGGCAATGAGCTCGGAGGCGCTAGGGCCAATGATGTGAACGCCGAGGATGCGACGAGTGGGAATGTCGGCGAGGATCTTGACAAAGCCTTCGTCAAAGTTGATGCAGCGGGCGCGAGAATTGGCTTTGAAGGGAAATTGGGAGGCTTTGTAGGCGATGTTGCGGCTCTTGAGCTCCTCTTCGGTGAGGCCGACGGCTGCCACTTCAGGATGGGTATAGGCGACGTTGGGAATGGCGATGTAATTGACGGTGGGATGGTGGCCGGCAATGAGCTCAGCGACGGCGTACCCCTCTTCAGAGGCTTTGTGGGCAAGCATGGGGCCGTCGACTAGGTCGCCAATGGCAAAGATGTGGGGCTGCGCAGTGCGAAAAGAGGCGTCGATGGGGATAAAACCTTTCGGGTCGGTCTGAATGCCGACAGATTCAAGGCCGAGGTTGGCAGAGTAGGGCTTGCGGCCAACGGCGACGAGAATCGCGTCGCCTGTGAGGGAGAGCTCGCCAGAGGGGCCCTGGATCGTGAGGGTGGTGTTGCGGGCGTGGGTGACTTTGTGAGAGAGATGGAAGGTCATCCCTTGGGCGGTGAGAGATTTGAGAAGCGCTCTGGAGAGGGCGAGATCAAAGGCGGGACAGATCCGGTCGAGAAACTCGATGAAGGTGACTTCAGAGCCGAGCCGCCGGTAGACGGAGCCAAGTTCGACGCCAATGATGCCTGCGCCGATGATGAGGAGCTTTTTGGGAACGGAGGAGAGGGCGAGGGCGCCGGTGGAAGAGAGGATCTGCTTCTCATCAAAGGGAAGGAATGGAAGGACGCTGGGCTCTGAACCTGTGGCGAGGATGATGTGGCTGGCTTCGATGGCTTTCCCACCGACGTCAATGGTGTGGGGGCCCGTGAGGCGGCCGTGGCCATGGAGAGAGTCGATCTTGTTTTTCTTAAAGAGCATCTCAATGCCAGAGGTAAAGCCAGAGACCACTTGTGTTTTGCGGGCCATCATCTTGGCAAAGTCGGGGGAAAGTTCCGTGTCGTGAAGGAGCACTTTGGAGGGGATGCAGCCGACGTTGAGACAGGTGCCGCCAAAGGTTTTGTTTTTCTCAATGCAGACGGTCTTGAGACCGAGTTGGGCTGCGCGGATGGCTGCAACATAGCCGCCCGGTCCCGATCCAATCACTGCAACATCATAAGTCAAGCAACAACCTCGTCGGGTCTTCTAGATTCTTTTTGATGTGGACGAGGAAAGAGATCGCCTCTTTGCCATCGATAATCCGGTGGTCGTAACTGAGGGCGAGATACATGATGGGGCGAATCACAATTTTATCGTCGATGACGACGGGGCGCTTGACGATGTTGTGCATGCCGAGGATGCCGCTTTGAGGGGGATTGAGAATGGGCGTGGAGAGCATCGAGCCATAGACGCCTCCATTGGTGATCGTAAAGGTGCCCCCTTGCATCTCATCGACTGAAATGGTGCCGGTGCGGGCTTTTTCAGCGAAGATCTTGAGCGCCTTCTCAATGTCTGCAAACGAGAGCTGGTCCGCATTGCGCACCACAGGGACAAAAAGCCCCTTCTCCGTGCCCACGGCAATGCCAATGTCAAAATAGTGGTGATAGACGATCTCATCGCCGTCGATGCGCGCATTGACGTCTGGAAACTCTTGGAGCGCAGCGACACACGCCTTCACAAAAAAGGACATAAAGCCGAGTTTGACGCCATGCTTTTTCTGGAAGTTCTCCTGCTCCTTTTCGCGGGTCTGAATGACGCCGCTCATGTCGACTTCATTGAACGTCGTGAGCATTGCCGTCTCGTTTTTCACTTGGACGAGCCGCTCAGCGATCACTCTGCGTAGCTTCGTCATTTTTTTGCGCGTTTCACGGCCCGAAACCCGAGGAGCTGGCGGAGATTCTTTAGGTGGCAATTGGGTGAGTTCGGAGAGGGTTTGGTCCACTTTTTTCCTAGCGGGCGGCAAGTCCGATTTGGGAGCGGCTTTTGGTTTTTCAGAGACGGGCGGAGGCGGAGGCGAAGACGCGGGGGCAGCTGTCGTGTCGATGGTGCCGATCACTTGGTCCACCTTCACGACGTCTCCCGACTTGACTTTCAGTTCGAGTTTTCCCGCTGCGGGCGCGGAGAGTGTCTGGTTGGCTTTATCGGTCTCAATCTCGAGAATCTCCTCGTAGGCCTTCACAGTGGAACCAGAGGGTTTTAAAATCGCACCGATGGTGGCTTCAAGGATCGATTCGCCCATCTTGGGTATTTTGATTTCGACTTTCATGTTAATGCCTTCTCGATCACTGCTTGCTGTTCTTGTTTATGTCTCCGAGCGGATCCTGTCGCCGTCGTTGGACTCTGCGGCCGCCCTACGTAGACGCCTTTCGGCAGAAAGTTTCTCATGAAACTCCATGCGCCCATGTTTTCTGGCTCTTCTTGAACCCAAAAACACTCTGTAAATCCCTTGTATTTAGCGAGGAATTTCTGCAGCAACTTTTCGTGGAGCGGATAGAGCTGCTCAATGCGAAGAATCGCGATATCGCTCCGTTTGCGCGCGGCTAAGAGTTCAAAGGAGATTTTCCCCGAGCAAAAAATCAGCCGTTTACAGGT
The DNA here is from genome assembly GCA_035479435.1 of Chlamydiales bacterium. Lineage (GTDB taxonomy): Bacteria > Chlamydiota > Chlamydiia > Chlamydiales > SM23-39 > REEB52. The sequence goes on along the minus strand of DATIIR010000132.1, from coordinate 4,671 downwards.
GGAGGGGGGCGTCGGGTCGTCGAGGATCTCTTGGAAGGAGCCTTTCGTCAAATCGGCAAAGGGGCTGACCACGGCGGGAGAACGGAGCATGCTTTTCGGCGTGAAGACGAAGAGCGGTTTTTTCACTGAGCGCAGCGCTTGGCGGCGGAGAAGATGGAAATATTGCGCAGGGGTCGATGCATTGACGACTTGGATGTTGCCGTTGGCTGCCAGTTGCAAAAACCGTTCCATCCGAGCGGAGGCGTGCTCGGGGCCTGAGCCCTCGTATGCGTGGGGTAAAAGGAGGGTGAAGGAGGTGGGCGTATTCCACTTCTGTTCGCCGCTGACGATGTATTGGTCGACGATGATCTGGGCGCCATTGTAGAAGTCGCCATACTGCGCCTCCCAGATGACGTAGGTCCCTTTCGCGCTCAAGCTGTAGCCATAGGCAAACCCCATATCGCCATATTCGGAGAGGGGCGAATTGACGACGTCGAAACGCGCCTTGCCTTGACAAAGGGAACAGTAGGGCTTATTCGTCTCAGTATCGATCCAAATGAGGTGGCGCTGGCTAAAAGTGCCCCGCTGCGTATCTTCCCCCTGCAAACGGATCGGAGTCCCCTGTCGTAAAAGCGATCCCAAGGCGAGCATTTCGGCGGTAGACCAATCGATGTTCTTCTCCACAGAGGCGAGCCGCGCCTTCATCCAGTTTTGCAACTTGGGATGGGGGTGAAAATCAGCCGGAACATGGCAAAATGTCTCCATCACCGACTGGAGCGTCTTGGCATCGACACCGCTCTCAAATGACTCGAAGAGATCGACCTTAACACGTTGATTTTCAGTAACTTTTGAAGCCGCTTTCCCCTGTGCTTTAGCGAGCGCGGTTTTCATCGTCTCTTGGAACTGCAACTCCAGCGTCTCAGCGAGTTTCTGTTCGAGCTGTCCTGCCGCAATCAGCTGGTCGTAATACAACTGGCGGATCGTCTTTTTGGCGCGGATCATTTTGTATTGGAGAGGTTGCGTAAAAGAGGGCTCATCCCCCTCGTTGTGTCCATGTTTGCGGTAACACAACAGATCGATGAAGACATCGCAGTGGAATTTTTGCCTGATTTCTAGGGCGAGCTTGGCGGCGAAGAGGCAGCTCTCCGGATCTTCGGCGTTGACGTGGAAGACGGGGCAACTGAACGCCTTTGCGATATCGGTGCAGTAGCGGGTCGATCTCCCCTCTTCAGGAAGCGTCGTATAGCCGATCTGGTTGTTCACAACGAGATGGATAGAGCCGCCGACTGAATAGGAGGGCAAATTCATGAGCTGCAGCGATTCGTAGACGACACCCTGTCCTGCAATCGATGCATCGCCGTGGATCATGAGGGCGAAAGTACGGCCTTTGTCAGTGTCATTTCTCAGGATCTGTTTGGCGTACGTCTGACCGAGAACGACAGGATCGACCGATTCGAGGTGCGAGGGGTTCGCCGCTAAATCGACGACGACTTTCTTCCCCGATCTCGTCTTCCACTCCCCCGTATATCCCAAATGGTAGCGGACATCGTCGCTCCCCGCAAACGAGAGAGTCGTATCATCTTCAAACTCCTCCAAGATTGCACTGAGCGGCTTATTGAGGATATTGGTGAGGACATTGAGGCGCCCCCGGTGCGCCATGCCGATGACAACCTCCTCGACCCCTAGATCGCCTCCGAGATCGATCATTTCGGCCATCAGGGGAATCATCGTCTCTGCCCCCTCTAGCGAAAATCTCGTTTGCCCCACGTATTTCGTATGGAGAAACGTCTCGAAAATTTCCGACTTGTTTAAATACTCCAGAAGGAGGTGTTTCTCTTCGATCTCTGGCTGAACGAAGAGCTGCGGTTCGAGCCGCTCCTGGATCCATTTTTCGAGTTCGGGCCTCCCTAAGTCGATGTATTCAAAACCGATCCGGCTGCAATAGATCTCTTTCAGTGCGGAGATGATCTCCGAGAGCGGCGCCTCTTTTTTTCCACAGAAGCCAAGCGTAGGAAACGGCTGTCCGAGTTCCGACTCAAAAAAACCCAACGCCTCTAGTTTCAGTTCGGGGACTATTTTTTCGCCCGTTTCGAGCGGATTGAACCGCGCCTGCAAGTGACCGTACTGGCGGTACGCATGAATCAGATCGCGGATGCGCAGATTCGACTGATCTGGAGCGGGCTCATCCCCCTTTTTATAGAGAAAAGCGCCAAAATCGATCCCCTCAAAAAAATGGCGCCATGAAGAGTCAACGCTCCCTGGATCAGCGGAGTAGCGGCTGTAGAGTTCCTCGATCAGCGCCATATTGGCCAGCTGGGCGTGGTTAGGGAATTCGGACATGGGGCCTCCAAATCCCCTCGATAGCAAAACGAAAAATAAAACACTTGCGCAAAATAGCGTTTTTCGAGTAAAAAGCTCTCTCTGCCCCTTTTCGGCGCGGTGTTTCCGCGGTGTTTAAAAAAAGTGTTTTACAATTTATTTGATGGTGGGGTAGGAAGAGAAGACAATGAATATAAAAAGCGAACGATTAAAAAAGCTGGAAACGGAACTCGAAGACCTAGAGCAGTGGATGAACCTGGGTCTCGTCCCGAAGAAAGACGTCGACAAACATAGAGAAGAGATCCGTTCTCTCAAGACCAAGATCGATGAGGAGAAGGAACGGCTCCGGTTTATGAAGGAGAGCGGCGAGCTCGAAGAGTACGTGACCCCGAAGCGCTCCCCTGCTCGGCAGGCCTATGCGGAGCCTCACACACTTCCCGACATGGAGATGGGCGACAACATGACCGACGCGGGTCTCGATATGGAGACAGAAGCGTACGACATGGAGACGATCACCGAGGAAGAGACGGAAGGTGGCGGCGGCACGGAAGAGGGCGAAGCCACTGTCGTTGAGGAAGAAGATGATGAAGATCCCTTCTCCGACCGAAATCGGTGGAAGAGAGGCATCCTCGAAGATCCCGACGCAGACAATTGGTAACTTCCCTTTACTTTCACATTCCGTTTTGCACGAAGAAGTGTCCCTATTGCCATTTCTACGTCATTCCCAATCGGTTGCCCTATCACAAGATTCTCTCTGAGTCTCTTGCGCTAGAGTGGGAGCGGCAGCTGCCGCTCCTCTCGGGCAAAACGGTCACCTCGATCTACTTTGGCGGCGGCACCCCCACCCTCTTCTCCGGCATCGGCCCCCTCCTCGCCACCATCCCCCGCGCTCCCGATTGTGAAATCACCATCGAAGCCAATCCAGAGGAGATCTCCCTCCCCCTCCTATCAAACCTTAAGTCACTGGGAATAAATCGTTTAAGTCTTGGCGTACAATCGCTAGATGACCGTTCGCTCCAGACCCTTGAGCGGATCCACACGGCTGAAAAGGCGCGCCAGGCTATTTTCGATGCGCAAAAAGCGGGTTTCGACAATGTTTCGATCGATCTGATGTACGATCTTCCCGATCAGACTGAGGAGAGTTGGAGGTATACGCTCGATCAGCTGCGAGATCTCCCCATTCACCACCTTTCGCTCTATAACCTCACGATCGAGCCCCACACCGCCTTTCACAAGCGGCGCGTCCAGACGCCGGTGGGAGAGTTGAGTTTACGCCTTCTCACTACCGCATTGGAAAAGCTCGAAGCGATCAACCTGCAGCGGTACGAGATATCGGCCTTTGCCCATCCGGGCCACGAGTCGCGCCACAATCTCGGCTATTGGACCGCGCGCCCCTTTCTCGGCTTTGGCCCCTCGGCATTTAGTTATTGGGAAGGGGAGAGAATCCGCAATATTGCGAATCTCAATCGCTACGCTCGCGAGCTGCAGGAGGGGAAATCTCCGGTTGATTTTCGGGAGAAGTTGCCCTACCCCGCCAATGTCAAAGAGCTCCTTGCAGTGCGGATCCGTCTCCGAGAAGGGGTCGACCTTGCGCAATTCGCCCTGCCGCCAGAGACGCAGGTGGCCATTGAGAAGTTGAAGGAACAGGGGTTAGTCGATCAAGAGCATAACAGGCTCAAGCTCACGGAGCGTGGCATGCTCTTTTACGACACCGTCGCAACCGAGATCATATAGACGGCTTTGTTGCGTAATTCTTCGCTGTTAGACGGTTTTTATAACCACCGAGAACACCGAGATCACCGAGAGGAGGAAAAAGGACCTAAATGTCCCCTCGGTGCTCTCGGTGTGCTCGGTGGTTAATTTGATTTATGCAACAACGCCCATTTAAACTACTTCTACGACTTTTACGTCGAATCTCAGCGCTTGACCTGCCAGAGGGTGGTTGAAGTCGAGGACGATCTTCTGTGCCTTTACCTCGTGCACGCGAATCGGGTAGACGCCACCCGCTGGATCTTGGACACCGAGGACGGCGCCGGCGTAGCGGTAAGGAGCGGGCACGGCATCGATATCTACCTCTTTATACGCCTCTGGGACGACGGGGCCGTAAGCCTCTTCGGCTTTGAGAACCACCTGTTTGGTGTCGCCTACTTGCAGACCCAATAGGGCGTTTTCCAGAGCGGGGAAAACTTGATGGGAGCCGTGTACAAATGTCAACGGATCTTCGCCGACATTGCTGTCGATCTGAGTTCCATCAGCGAGGAAGACGGTATATTCGAGAGAGACTTTTTTGCCGCTTTTGATCATCCAGATCTCCAGGTTGGTTTAAAGCCTTCTTATTTCAAGATCAAAATCCGAGTCAAGAAAAAATAAAAT
>DATIIR010000131.1:0-2436 GCA_035479435.1 Chlamydiales bacterium | reverse complement strand
GCGTGCTCATCGGCAGGTTGCAAGTGAGGGAGGCTTGGAAGGCGGTCAGAATGGGGTCGACATGGCGTTCTGGCATGGTATAGAAGGGGTTACGGCGCATCCGGACATGGATCAAATGGGGTCGCGGTGACAAATGTTGATTTCTTTGAATTCCCATGGCAAGTATGCTCGCCCACAGTGAACTACTTTAATTAACGACCGACGCCGGTGGCGGAGTCCGGCTAAGACCCGCTCGGTACCGACCCGTGAATGCGGAGCATTTCCAAAAAACCCCCAAAAAATACTGGTCCCCCAATAGCCCCTTCGGCCACACGTGCGTGTTCTCCGCATATGAGGCGACGTCCTTCGTCCACCGCAACAAGGCGGAATTCCTACCATTGCCCGAGGCGATGGCCGCGCTGACGGAGAACATGGAGCCCAAGAGGTGGCGTGCACAGTGGCTCGTCGACAAATTCACGGAGATGGGGATGCCAAAGCGGCTCGCCGCGGACGGGCTCGTGCTCATGTTCCTCCCCGGCTTCGTAAACTCGATGAGGCGCGGCGCAATGGAGGAGAGCCTAGCCAAGATGGAAGACGCCTCATTTGATAAGATGGTTGACTGGGCCAGAGGTGGAAATGGCCGAGAGGGGTTGGCCTTCTGGACTAGCAAGTCGGTGCAAAAGGTCGCGGGCGGTCCGGTTTTGAAGATACGCCAGATGCAGATAAGGTTTAAGCCATGATTTTAACACCAGAGGAACGGAACCGTTTTGCCACCTATCTTGAATTGGACGCAGAGTCAAATTTTAAAATCGTGGAGCAAATGGAAAAAATAAACACCCCGGCGTTTGTCATTGAAAAATATAAGACAGACGCAACGGCATCCCTAATCGTCGCGCGAAAATTGCGCAATACCGGGGATTATTAGGAAAACCGGTATTATATGAATACCCTAGATGATTATATCGAGCAGGCGAAGAGGTATGTTGCGGAATATAACAATGGTGATCCCAGCGGGATCGAATTGCTTGCGAAAATTGCCTATGAATCAGAACAGGCAAAACAAAAACTACGCGAGATGGGGTATGGCTGGATTGGTTTATCTTTGCCGTTGACGGTTGATGAAATTGATCCGCGCATAGACGCAGAGCCGGGTTTATCTATTTTGCGTAAGAAATAAAATGCGCCTAACAGATCTTGATCCACAATTTTTAAAGTATGACATCCGCGTCGAAGAATATAGTGTCGTCAATGGCGTTTGGGACCCAGATAAGAAAGACTATGTCGTGGCGGACGGGCGATATTGGCACGACGCCGGTGAGCCGGTCGTGAAAAAGACCGGGCCACGTACTTATCTCATCCCAGTTGCAACGTTGGCAGAGGCTCAACTGATTTCTTTTCTCTGCCCAAAGTGCCGTGGGTTGGATGGCGAGCATCACGTTCATATGCCATTTGCGGATCGCGGCGTTGATCATGAATTGGTGAAGAACCAGTGGAATGTAAAAGGTTCTAGTTTCGAGGATTTAAGTACCACGCCGAGTTATCTTATCATTGGCGGATGTGGTTGGCACGGCTATATCACCGATGGCAACGTGTCAATAATTTAAAAATGCCAATTCTCCCACCACTCTATTCTCGCATAAAGCCAAAAGAAAGCAGGCATGATCCCTTCTATGACCAGAGGAGATGGCGCAGGTTGACCGTGAGCCACCGGGCCGCGGAGCCGCTCTGCCGTAAATGCAAAGAGCGGGGCGTCATCACCGCCGGGACATTGGTCGATCACATCGTCGCAATTCGAGATGGCGGGGCCGAGTGGGACGAGGATAACTTGCAGACGCTCTGCGACAGGTGCCATCAGGTCAAGCGGCAGGTGGAGAAAAACGGCCGTGCTCGTTAATTGGTTTTTGAATCAGGTCTTAGAATTTTTCTCAAGAGCAAATGGCTCGCGTTAAGAGGGACTTGAGCCAACAGTTTTCGAAACATAGTGTGTTGATCATGGATGCCGGTGCCGACATCTCGGTGATCAAGGGATAAGTTTCGGTGCGTGTGATTGCTCCTTTCGTGGGGGAGGCAGCCTACCCGCCTCCCCATTTTTTGAACCATGATCTACGAATTGCCATTGCCGCCAAATTTATCTGAAGAAGAACAGGAATACGTCCGCCAGTGTGTTGAGGCTGCCGTCATAAATGAAGTGGCTGAACAACTGCCGATTTGACAAGCTGCACGCCGCCGTGGTGCTCGCCCTCATCCGGGCCGAGGACGTCTGGCCCAAGGACCGGGAGTTCTGGATCACCTCGGCTAACGATAAGGTACACATGGATGGCTCGAAGCACTATGATGGTCGGGCAGTCGACCTCAGATCGCACGTCTTGGATAATCCCACGCTGGTCGCTGGCTATATAAAGACGGCGCTCGGGCCGCAGTTCACCGTGATATATGAATATGCCGACACGCCGAACG
>DATIIR010000130.1:0-2986 GCA_035479435.1 Chlamydiales bacterium | reverse complement strand
GCCGTCGTGGCAATGGGTAGTAAAGGGGTCGAGGGCTACATCGGCCATCACGCAGAGATTGGGGAGGGCGAATTTCATCTCTCTGATGGCTCGCGCGAGAAGGCTGTCTGGATTCCACGCCTCTTCAGCGCCGAGACTTTTCAACTTGGGATCGACGACCGCAAATAGGAGGACAGATTGGATGCCCTGCTCATGCAATTGCTTCGCCTCTTTCACAGCGAGATCGATCGAAAGGCGGTCCACTCCAGGCAAACTGGGAATGGGAATGCGGGCCTTCTCTCCTTCAACGACAAAAAGAGGGGCCACCAGGTCGTGGGGTGTTAAACGGGTCTCTTGTACTAACTCTCGAATCGCATTCGATTGCCGATTGCGCCGCAGACGGATAGGTAAATGGATCTCTTTTTGGTCGAATGTCATGCCAAAAAAGTATAACCCGGTAAGTTTTCTTGTCAATTGTCACTTGAACTCCCATTGACAATCTGGCAAGCTGGAGGTTACGCCTGGAGGTTCCGATGTTGCAGAATGAATTCACTGAAAGCCAAATTAAAATTCTCGAGCACTTCGTCACCAGCACGACTAGCGACATCTTCGCTCTGCGCAATTTGCCCGAAGTCATTAAGGGAGCCCTCTTTTCCCGTTATTCCCGCTCCACGCTGGGTCTTCGCTCGCTTCTGATGAAGGAGTTTATCCTCAACGAAGATACGGCGTTCTCTTCCATCGTCGGAAAACAGGAAGAGACGGATAATCAGATGATGGCGATCCAAAAAGCGCAGAACTTCTACGACCGGATTCTCGATGGCTATGGCGACGATTCCATTGGAGAGCTGGGTGGCGCGCACTTGGCGGTTGAAAATGTCTCCATGTTAGCCGCAAAAGTGATCGAAGATAGCCGAATTGGCGGCTCGCCTCTTGAAAAATCGACGCGCTACATCTACTTCGATCAAAAAGTGAATGGGCAATATCTTTTCTATCAGGAACCGGTGTTGATGACCTCCGCTTACAGGGAGCTTTACCTAGACACATGTAACAGTCTCTTTGACACTTACAGCAGCCTCATCCCGCCACTCACCGTGCGCATCGAACAGGGTTTTCCCAAAGATCCCACGATCTCCAAATCGGCTTATACCGCAGCGCTTCGGGCGAAGGTTCTCGACTGTCTCCGCGGCTTATTGCCGGCGAGTGCGATGACGAACATGGGCGTCTTTGGCAACGGACGCTTTTTTGAAACGCTTCTGCAGAAACTCAACTGCCACAATCTGGCCGAGATGCAGGAAATCGGGAGAAAATCGTACCAAGAACTCGCAAAAGTAATCCCCTCTTTCATTCGCCGTTCCGATCCTACGCACCGCCACTTTCAGGCGCATGCGCAGTTCCAAGAGGCGGTGCAAAAGGATTTGCGCCAATTTGCCGAACTCCACATCAAAAACGGCGAATCAAAGACCCGCGCGGGAGTGACACTCATCAACTACGACAAAGACTCTCCTGCAAAGGTTGGCGGGGCGCTCCTCTACGGCTGCACATCAACCGACGTCCATGAACTGCAAGAGTATTGCCGCCATCTCCCCGACGAAGAGCTCGCCCGCCTGCTCGAAATCGCCTGCTCATCCCGCGAAAACCGGCGCCACAAATCTCCTCGGGCCCTTGAACTCGCCAACTTTACGTTTCAAGTCGTCGCCGATTTCGGCGTCTACCGGGACCTCCATCGCCATCGGATGCTCACGCAAGAGCGGCAGCTTCTCTCCTGCAGCCACGGTTACTACACGCCCCCAGAAATCGTCGGCACCGAAATGGAAAAAACTTACCACGACGCCATGGAGCGAGCGCAAAAGGCGTATGCCATGATCGCCTCCGAGCTTCCCGAAGAGGCCCAATACATCGTCCCCATGGCCTACAATATCCGCTGGTACTTCCACGTCAATCTCCGCGCGCTCCAATGGCTCACTGAACTCCGTTCCCAGCCCGCCGGGCATACCACTTACCGCCTCATCGCGCAAGAAATGGCCCGCCAAGTAAGTCTTGTCTTGCCTCCTTTTGAGCGTTTCTTTAAATTTGTTGACTTCGATGGTTACGAACTCGGCCGTTTAGGAGCCGAAATCCGCCAGGAAGAAAAGCTTAAAGCTAGACAATGACACACCAAAACTCAGCCGCCGGCAGCGTAGTCGGGGGCATGCTCCTAGTAGCCGGAAGCTGTATCGGCGCCGGTATGCTTGCCCTTCCCATCCTCACCGGCCTCGCCGGATTCTTCCCTTCGCTTTCGATGCTTCTCCTCTCGTGGGCCTTCATGACCTTTACCGGTCTGCTCCTCATTGAAGTCAACGGCTGGTTCGATGCACAAGTGAACCTCGTCTCCATGTCCAAAGAGGCCCTCGGCCAAAAAGGGCGCTGGACCGCCTGGATCGCCTATCTTTTTCTCTTCTACTCTCTCCTCGTCGCCTATACGGCCGCCAGCGGATCGATCTTTTCCGCCATTCTCGACTCCCTTTTCGCTATCGCCGTCCCCCCGTGGGCCGCCTCGATCTTCTTTACCGCCCTCTTCGGCATCATTGTCTACCTCGGCACCCGCCCCGTTGACCTCTTCAACCGCGTCCTCATGGTGGGCCTCATCGTCACTTACTTGGGGATGATCGGCCTCGGCATCACTCGCATCGATCCGCAACTTCTCCTCTTTTCAGCTCCGCAGTACACCCTTCTCTCCCTCCCCGTTCTCGTCGTCTCCTTCGGTTTTCAGAATATGATCCCCAGCCTCACCGCCTACATGAAGGGGGACCTCAAACGGGTCCGCCTCACCATCCTCGGCGGTGGCCTCATCGCCCTTGTCATCTACCTCGTCTGGTCGATCTTGGTCCTCGGCGTCGTCCACCCCACCGCCATCCAGCAAAGTTACCAAAACGGGGAGGAGGCGACTATTGCCCTCCGCGCAGTCCTCGGGTCAACCGCCATTAGCCACTTTGCTCAAGGGTTTGCCTTCTTCGCCATCGTCACCTCC
>DATIIR010000129.1:0-5390 GCA_035479435.1 Chlamydiales bacterium | reverse complement strand
TTCGTTGAGCACATTCATCGCTTTGTCCATCACGCTTTTGAACTCTGCTTTCTGGTACATGTTGTCGGCTTTCTTGTACTGATCCAGTGCGCGCTGAAAGAGATCGGCGCCATGCTTATATTCCTGTTCGTACATCTTCTTTTCGCGCGGACCAATCGGGCCTACTCCTGAAGTATTGTCTGTCATAGGATCCTCACGTTATGGAAATGCGTAGCTTAAGCTCAAGATTGCGGAGGCAAAGTTGGCGCTGTTGCGCCCATACACAGAAAACCAAGCTCCCGCCAAAAACCCTAAATTCGGACTCCAAGTGTACTCAAATCCGGGTGCGATGCTGAGGTTGTCGCTGAAACCGCCACCGACAGGGTTGGTCGTCGTTCCATGAAAGGTCGTTCGATTCGTCGCCTTATAGACAAAGTCGGTACAAAAGACCCATCTTTTTGTCAGACTGATCTCAATCCCCAAATCGGTAGCAAAAATATTGCCTAGGCGGACAACGCCCTTGGTTCCCTTCCCACCGCCGTAACTGTTATATCCCGACACGTGAACATTCGTTGGAACAGTATATCCAAAAAACCAGCGGAGATTCACCGGATGTTGGGTCGTCCACAAAATCAGCTTTTCCGTGCCAAGGCTAAATTGCACCTGGTAGCAACCGCCACCCGTCGAATTCAACAAGTGCTTATCTAAATGCTGGTATTTACCTGTCGGGAATACGACACCCACGTTGAACTTGAACGCCGGTACATAAACCGACTGGACATAAATCGGCCAGCCCACAGATGCGAACATGTCGGCAAATCCGCCTCCGCTACGCCCAAATTGCCAATTCTCATCGCCCTGAATCACCACCACCCCGTCCATCGTTTTCGTGATCCCGGTAGAGATATAAACAGCGGGGTTGAAATTGACCTGACTACTCGTAAATCCAACCGAATGGCGATCTTTGTTAAAGGCAGCGTAATTGTCGTTGACGAAGACGTAAGTTTGAACGCCCCCCGTTCCTGGAGCGGTCATCCCGGCACCCGGAGTCAAAAGCGGCCCCTGATAGTAGGGGTTGATCATTTTCTTCGCCTTATTAAACTGATCTTCAGCAGCTTGCAACTCTTGAGCGATCTGTTCTGGCGATTTGTGTACTTCCTCTTGGCTCCACAAACACGCGACCACAAGCAAGAGCGAAATCACTTTTTTCATAGACATCCCTTTCATCCTCTTTCCCACATCCCTCATTATTGGGCAAGTGTTAACGGGATTATTCCCTAGAGAAAACTTACTCTCAATATGTTATAATAGGGGTTGGCGAAGATAGATAAACTAACAGAAAGGCAAGGAATTATGGGAATCGCATCCTCAAGTAATTATTCAGGTCTAGTGGCGATTGAGGCTCAAATGCACCAACTACAACTCGATTTGCAAGCCGAATTGCAAGCTGGCGATCAATCAGCCGCCGAGGCGACCATCGGGAAGTTACAAGTTTTGGATAACAGTCTGAATCTCGAGTCACGCGGCGTAAAATTCGATGGAGCCTATCCCCTCACTCCCTACTTATTCGGCAGCAAGGGGCTGATGAATCAATTGAATCAGATGCTCACAGATGTCAAGAAGGGCGACTTTTCAGATGCAACAAGTGCAAACCACGCCGTTGGAGACGACCTGATGGCTGTCTTCGCGATTCTCGCCGGATAAATCTATGAACCTATCCGAATAAATTCTTGATTTGACAAGCTCTTTGGTTTCACGGGTTCGGTAAAGGATCAGCGCAGAGATAGAAAAATAGAGGACGAGAGTTCGCGGAGGGATCAATCAACTAGAGATTAGACGGGGCCTTGCCCTGAGTGAAGGAGATAGTCTTGTGAAATTAACAGCAAGATCAACGATGGTAACGATGAGATCATTGCATAAAGAGCAAAACAGGATCCGCTTCGCGGGAGGATCAGGTAAGATACGCAAGATGCAGGGAAGCCCCGCACCCCAAAAATAATCCTGCACATCCTCTTGCAATCCTACATATCCTGTTTTGCCTAGTTGTGCAACGGTCTCATCGTTACCATCGTTTTTTTCTGTTGTTGACAAGGGACTCTGCGGGTGTCCTGAAACTCCTTCACTCAGGGCAAGGCCCCGTCTAATCTCTAATGGCTTATCCCTCTGTGCACTCTCGTCCTCTATTTTCCTATCTCTGCGCTGATCCTTTACCGAACCTGTGAAACCAGAAAGTTTATCAAATCAAGAATTTATCCAGATAGGCTTATCGACTCAGTGACCCCGTCACATCGACATACCCCTTTCTCATATTCAGGGAGAGGGACTTGTCGGTCCCCGTTTTGAAATCGAGTCTCTTCAAATCGATCATCTTGAGAGCTAAGTCCCGATAGGAGCGGAAATAGAAGACTCGGTGAGTCAGGTCCTTGATCACAATCCATTGCGTATAGTCGCCCGTGTCTTCCCCTTTTTCTCTGATTTCCCCCAGAGGAATATCGACCGTATTCAGCAAGTGTTCTGCAAAATTCACACCATCTTGAACTGAGTCTGCGAAGCGCAAATAGGTCGCCATCTTCACGAACCGAGACGGAGGCGTCCAGTCGCCCGGCATGCCCAAAAAGCCGCTTCCCTGGCCCGTCGTTGGAACTTTCACTCCCCGGAAGAGCGTCGCACCGACATTTTCGGCATCTAAGTAGCCATAATTTTGGAGATTGATCATCTGCCAATCGAAGGGTGGCGAATTGGTGAGCACGCTCAGAGGATTGTCGTACACCTGCAGCTTTCCCCCCACAAATTCGATCACCAAGTGGTTCCCTTTTGCATCGTGAACGGCGATATGAAGAGGAGGGATGCCAGGCAACGGGGGAACTGGATGGCCCCAAACGCGCACATCTTTCAATGCCACCTTCACCTCTTCAACCGATGCAAAATTGCCCAACACCCACGCCCCCAAATCGGCGAAATCGAGAGCCATTTTCCTCTCTTCAGGCGCCACAGGCGGATATTGCGTGAATCCGGGCAACCACAGAGCTCCATAGGAGAGCCCCTTCTCATTCATCCCATCGAAGGTGATATTCATGCCCAACGCCGTCACGCCCAAATAGCCATGCTTGGAGACCCATTCGAGCCCCTTTTTTCTATCGGGATCCGAAGAGCTCACCCGTTGGCCGCGAGGGAAAACTTTAAGCGTCGATTGCAAATCGGTGGCGAATTCGAGCGATCTCCCATTGACCAGCGTTTGATCCGTCGCCACAATGACGAAATCGGTGCAACCGTAGATCAACGAACTCCAAAGCAAAACCACAACAAAGCGCATATTCCCCCTTATCGCAAAGAGGGGCTTTTCATTTCCATTGCAAAAAAAATAGCAATGCAAGCACACTGGTTCGCTCTACAAACACCAGGGGTGCTAAATCGTCCGATTTAGCTGAGAGAGTCCCTTATACCTGATCTGGGTTGTGCCAGCGGAGGAAGTGTGATGCGTATTAAGATCCCTCGCGCCCCTATGTGGAGCGCGTGTCTCGGCAATCTCTTCGAACACTACGACACGGCCCTCTTTGGGTTCTTGTCTCCCTTTTTAGCGCCCCTCCTTTTCCCGCAGCACGAGCCCCTCACCGCCCTCGTCATGACCTACGCCATCATTCCGTTGGGCATGCTCGCACGCCCCCTCGGCTCTCTCTTCTTTGGCTACATCGGCGACGCCTACGGGCGCAAGCAAGCCCTCTTCCTCACCCTCACCGGCATGGCCATCGTCTCAGGAGGCATCGCCTGCATCCCCATCGCCACCGCATTGACCCCTCTCCTCTTTTTCTTCGGGCGCACACTCCAAAATTTTCTCGCCGGCGGGGAAACCATGGGAGGCGCCATCTTCCTCCTCGAAAATTCCCCCAAAAAGCGGCACGATTTCCTCAGCGGCCTCTACAGCACCACCACCATCGGAGGCCACCTCCTCGCCTCTTTTGGCGTCTATCTGCTCAGCCGCTACTCGATCGATTCGGGATGGCGCCTCCTCTACCTCTTCGGCTGCCTTACGGCGCTCTTCGGATGTCTCATCCGCCGCCAAGTCCATTTTCCTCCCGTTCAGCCCCCTCCCCCTTTAGGTAGGCTGTTCTGGACCCATCGCAAGCCCCTCCTCTCCATCGCTATCGCTGCGGGCTTTTCCGCCGCCAACTACTCCGTTGCGCTCGTCCTCATGAATGGACTCCTCCCCCTCATTACCTCATTCACCAAAACCCAAATCATGCAGATCAACTCTTACTTGCTCATCTTCGATCTCTGCGCACTTCCCTTTTTCGGCTGGGTCGCCTCTAAAATCTCCCGAGAAAAGCTCATGCTCTCCGCTGCCCTCGCTGTAGCTCTCTTTGGCATCCCCCTCTTCGCCCTCTTGGAAGGCGCCTCTCTGTTCACCCTCATCGCCGTCAGAACCTGCCTCGTCCTCACAGGCGTCGCCTTCTTTGCCCCCTTTCACGCCTGGGCGCAAACGATCCTTCCTCCCAACGCCCGTTATGCGGTCATCTCCTTTGGCTACGCCCTCGGCTCTCAACTCATCGGCGGCCCCACAGCAGCCATCTCCCTCTGGTGCTACCAACAAACGGCCCTTGTCTCGAGCGTCTCCTGGTATTGGATCGCCCTCAGCCTCGCCAGCGCGCTCGCTCTCACCTCTCGCATACAACTTTTGGAAAAGGCACATGAGCACTGAAACCTCCCTTCTAGCCCAAAGCAGTCTCCTCGGAATAGCGAGAGGCGTGATCACTCACACGCTCATCCATCCCCTCCAAGTGATCAAAAACCGCCAACAGTACAGCCCCCACGCAGAAAAGTGCACCCAAATCGCCCGAGATCTCTTTCGCGAGGGGCCGAAGAGTTTTTTCAGAGGCCTCACACCCGAATTGGTCAAAACTTCCCTGAAGCAGGCCTGGGTTTGGCCCATGATCGTGGGCTTTCCCCCCGACAAGTACAATCTAGGGAAAGTGGAACGGCAAACCCTAAAGGGACTCTCTATTGCAGCGATAGACGCCGCATTGACTCCCTTGGATGGCGCCAAGATCCGCTCCGCCCTGACCGGGAAGAATAAATTCTCTTGGGCCGAGCTCCATGAAAATGGGTGGCGTGGATGGAGGGCAAACTTGACAAACCGCTCTGTGCAGTGGGTGACTTTTTTGGTAGCGCAACAAGAACTGAGAGATCGCAAACAGTCGGAAAAACCGCTGAGCCTACCCCAATTATCAGCCATTGGAGTTCAAGTGGCCCTCATTGTCAGTGTTTTGTCCGCTCCCTTCGATACCAAAAATACGCGCAAACAAGCCGAAAACCAGAGTCCCAAACAGCCCCTCGCGCGCACCACCTTACGCACATCGTATCGCGGATGGCCAGTCAGCGCCATTTCCCTAGTGATCCAAAACATCGCCTCGATA
>DATIIR010000128.1:0-20642 GCA_035479435.1 Chlamydiales bacterium | reverse complement strand
TTGTCGATAAAGGGCTCGGGCGCCGGTGGCGCAAGAGCGGCGCGAAAGACTTCTACTGCTGCAGCCATGGATACTCTCCCGGTATTAAGGGTAACAGTGTAACAAATTGTGCCTAAAAAATGCTAGATAGAATATATTTGGGTCTGATGAAAAAAAGCGTTTCTCTCGCAATTGCTGCGGCAATCGGCCTGAGCATCTGGTTTTTGCCAGAGCCAAAAGGGGTAAGCCCGCAAGGGTGGCATCTCTTCGCCCTGTTTGTGGCGACGATGATCTCGATCATTTTAAAGCCGCTGCCGATGGGGGTCATCTCGATTATGGCTCTGACGGTTGCGGTAGTGACGCACACGCTGTCGTTCGCCGATGCGTTCAGCGGCTTTAGCAACGACGTGGTGTGGCTGGTCGTCTTCGCCTTCTTCGTCGCTCGGGGCTTCATCGCAACGGGCCTGGGCAATCGGATGGCCTACAAGGTGATGAGCGTACTGGGGAAAAATAGCTTGGGGTTGGGGTATGGTCTAGTGGCGACCGATCTGATCTTGGCGCCGGCGATCCCCAGTGTGACAGCGCGAGTGGGGGGCATCGTCTACCCGATCGTAAGGGCCCTTGCCGATGTCTTTACGGGGGAATCGCACGACCCGAAAATGGGGGGCTATTTGGCCCAGACAGCGTTCCAGGGTTCAGCGATCACCAGCGCGATGTTTTTAACTGCGATGGCGGGCAATCCGCTCATCGCCGAAATCGCGCGGGGACAGGGGATTGAGATCACTTGGGCGAGTTGGGCTATTGCGGCAATTGTGCCCGGCCTTTTGAGCTTAATCGTCATTCCGTGGGTCATTTTCCGGATCATGCCTCCCACAATTAGGCAAACGCCTCACGCCAAAGAGATGGCCGAACACCGTCTGCGCCACATGGGTCCCATGAAGAGGGACGAGTGGATCATGCTCTCAACCTTTATCCTCCTGCTTATTTTGTGGATCTTCGGGCCCTGGTTTGGCATGAAGGCGACTGTGGCGGCCATGATCGGCCTTGTGATCTTGCTCGGAAGCGGCATCATGAAGTGGAGAGACGTGATCGAAGAGCACGCAGCTTGGGACACGTTCATCTGGTTTGCAACGCTCGTCACATTGTCTGGTTTCCTGAACAAATTTGGCCTCACGACGTGGTTTAGCCACTGGATTGTGGGCCATGTCTCTGGCTTTGAGTGGATCGCCGGATTCATCATCGTCGCCCTCATCTACTTCTACAGCCACTACTTCTTCGCCAGTAACGTGGCTCATCTAGGAGCCATGTATGCACCGCTCCTCATCGTTGCGGTCGCCCTCGGGACACCCCCTGAGCTCGCCGCCCTAACTCTCGCCTTCTTCAGCAGCCTCTTTGGGGGATTGACCCATTATGGCTCTGGTCCTGCGCCCATCCTTTTTGGAACGGGATATCTCACCGTCGGTCAATGGTGGAAGATGGGACTGATCGCAAGCGTCGTCAACATCGCAATCTGGATGGGGATCGGCGGACTCTGGTGGAAGATTCTGGGCCTTTGGTAAAAAGTTCTTGCCAGAATTTCTAAAGAGAGCGAGATTGCGGCTGGGGGTATCTATGCGAAAAGTATGCTTCTTATCAGCTTTCTTAATCTGCGGCGCTCTTTGTTTTGCTGGAGTGCAAGTGGGCATCGAAGTAGGTCCAAACAATGGCGGCTATTACTACGGTGATGACTATTACTACGACACTTGGTATGGCCCAGGCTTCTACTACGGTGTCTATTATCCCGACTACTATTCCTACTATGCGTGGCGCCGCGGCTACTACGGTGGACGAGGTTATTGGGGCGGCCACGGTCACGGCGGCCATTGGCGTGGTGGCGGCCATGGAGGCCATGGAGGCCACGGGCATCACTAAACATTGAGGGTCTATGCGGAAAAGCGTTCTTTTTTTTGCTTTCCTACTGGGTATCAGTTCTCTTTCGGGGATGAGCCGACAGGGGGAGCCCAATCAGGCGGGGAATAATTACGATGATGATGGCTACTGGAATGGGCCCGGTTGGTATTGGGGAATCTATATCAGCAACGAAGACGACTATTGGAGACACTACAATGAAGGCCGTGGAAGAAGCGGTCATGAGGGAGGCGAGCATGGCCATGGCGGCGAAGGCGGCGGGCATGGTGGTCACGGTGGGCATGGTCGTTAAACATACAAGAGGAAATCGATGAAAAATCTCATTCTAGTATTGGCGATTATTTTCGGCATTTTCTGTCTCGCTTCGGCATTCCGGGCGGAGAGGGAAGTGGGTCCAGATGGATATTCGCAAGATGGTTATTATTACTATGACGGCAGCTATGAGGACTATTGGTACGGTCCCGGCTATTATTGGGGCGTCCGTTTTGATGATTCTCCTTCCTATTACACTTGGCGTAGACGCCACTGGGGCGGTCCCTACTACTGGCGCTACCACCACTACTACAGACACGTACCTCGCAGATAAAATGTGGGGCTTGCACTGAGTGCATGCCCCGGAGTTTAGAGACAAATAATCGGTTTTTCGTTCGGTCGAAAAATGATCATTTGAGAGTCCTTCATAATGAGAGATCGCTCTTCTCGGTCCACAAACTCTTGGATGTTCTGAAAATCAGCATGTCTGCCGATCAGCGCTTCCACTTGTTGAAGGGTGAGAATCTCATCAGAAGGGGAATGGTAATTTTCTCCCTCGTACCGGCTCATCAAATAGGCCCTTGCAACCACTTGACTCATCACCCTCTCAGAAAGCCCAAGATCGACGACTGAGAGCTGGCCCACTTTCTCAGGCCCTTGGTTCAGGAAAAATCCAAACTTCGCAAAACCCATGGTGGCTGTCCGAGTCGCTTGAATCGCAATGTCTCCTTCCCCCGTTTCAGCGTTCAGCCCCGAGGGGACGTCGATGGCCAAGATAGGCTGCCTTGATGCATTGGCAGCTAAAATCATCTGCTTCAATGTCCCTCGTGCGACTCCCTTAAACGCTGTTCCGACTAACCCATCAATGATCAGTCCTGGCGCAAAGGGTTGCTCGTGAAACTCCTCCAGAGTTCCCCCTGAATTCAGGAAAGAGATGGCTAATTCTTGCGAAAGGGGATCGCATTCGGTGAGTGGAACCATCAAACGGGCCTGAACGGTATACCCTTTTCGCAAAAGAAAATTCCCCGCCTCAATCGCATTGGCCCCGTTGTGGCCTCTCCCAACGAGAAGAGTAATCACCCCAGAGCGCGGTTCCATCATTCTTTCCACCTCATCGGCGATACCTTGAGACTCGCGCCTGAGAAGAAGCGTCTCCTCCATCCCATCCTCAAAAACAAGATCCATCATCCGAAGATGTTCGCTCAAGTCTACAATCGGTAGGCCGATAGAATTTTCATGGATTTCCTCAATAGAAGAAACCATCACTTGGTTGCTCGGTTGGACAACCGGGGTTGATAAAATGGGTAAAATCATTCAATTCCTCCTTTTAAATAGCTTCTTTCCACCTGTTCGAAAAAGGGGTCGTTGTTTAGCCCGAAAAAAGAGATCGTGAGCAAAATATGGGAACAGTGCGCGTCTCTTTCAATCGTCGCTTTCCATTCCCCGTGCCCCAATGTTGCGTGCTCACAACCTCCGCGTGTTCCTGATGAACCATCGTCGAAATAGATCCCGCAGGCCTCTGTGATCGGCGCCATCAACTCCCGAATCGGCGTTGTCGTAGCGACGATATCTTTGGGGGCTGCTCCATAGAAAAACATTTGGGAGCTGCCCTTCTTCTCCACCTCGTACGCATCCCGGATCTCCTGCCTATCAACGCAGCTGAATGAGCACTGAAATAGATCCGCTGTCCACTCCCCTTGAGGGACCTGGATGGTTTTTGCCCCCTCATAGGGGAGCTGGAACGCCTCCAGCGGAGCTACATAGTGGACATAGGCCGCTACTTCTGCTTTCTGCACATACTCCATACAATCACTTCCTTTTTTGTTTACTACGCTTGTAGTAGTTTGTGGTAAATTTTTTTAACAAATCCATAGAGAGAGAAAGGAGAGGAGGCAGAGGCCGATTCCCAGCGTAAATTTGAGCGGGATGAATGGGGAACGGACTGTTGAGCCTGAACTCAATATGTTCTCAATACGGATGGCATAGTTACTGTTTCTCCCAGCAAAAGGGCAAAGGGCTGCGGTCATTTGCAGTTTCATTCCTTTGGCCTGTTTCGCTGTTTTGATAAATGCTGAGGCGAGGTTATGGGGTTCAATTCCATATCTATGGATCGCCAAATCGCTAGCTCTTTCTTGGTCGGCTTCGAGGCGTCTGATCCACCATTCAGAGGGAACCCACCAGAAAAGGGCAAATGTGATCCGATTCACCATTTTAAGGAGGGGATCATTCCATCTTAAATGCTCGAGTTCATGGGCGACAATCGCCTCAAATTCTTCTTGGGAATAGTGGGTGTAAAGCGATTGGGGGAAAATGATAGTGGATCGATGGGCGGCAAAGGGAACTACAGAATCAGGAGAAATGGAGAGACTTACCCTTAGCGCAGTTAATTTATCCTTGAGTGGATCGTTGGTGATGGCTCTCGGGCAAGGGGTCGAGGAGGCGAGGATATTGCGCAAATAGAGGTTGGAGACGACCAGCAAATAAATTTTTCGGCCAATGATCCCGAGGCACAAAGCGGAGAGCCCCAAAGTGATCCACGTCGGAATTTTACCAGCCAAATATTGAGTGGGCACAATTTGAGTCATCGCCGAATCGATATGAAATACTTTGCCGATGAAGCTTTGGAAGAAAAGCTCACAGCTGAAAGGGTTTAGGTTCACAAATAGGCTCTCGCCAAAGAGGGAGAAAACAGCCAAGTCAAACGGGAGCTTGAATATGGGAAAGTAGCGGCAAATGGTTCGGAGCCGAGCATTTTTTATGTGAAAGAGAAAAAGGAATAGCTCCACAAAAAGCGAGAGGACGATGAAGACAAATAAGCTATTGAATACGACGTGGAAAACCACTTTTCTCTCCTATATTGCCACCCTTTATACTACGCTCGTAGTATTTGTGGCAAGAGGTAAAATAAGTGTAAAACATTTTTTTAATTAATCTGTAATTACTGATTGTTGTTTAGTAAATAAAAGTATATAATATTCAGTATTATGTGTGCATTACCATTAATTTCAGTTCCGCAAGGCAATAAGCGCCATTTAGAGCCTCTGGAAGAGGCCGCCAGCCCTATCCCTAAAAAAAAGGGTAAGGTAGGAGGGGATCTACTCTCTCTTCCTGCGGAGCTTTTCCATGCGCATATTTTCCCTTTTTTAGAGACCGGTAAGGGAGGGGCCGGTTGGGCCAAATTTGCATCGCCGACTATCGCCCGTTTTTCTTGCGTCTCTAAGGAAGCCCAGAAACTATCTCGAATCAGCTTTCCCCACTTGATGGAACCTTTCAGGGGTTTGTTAATCCGGTCGCCCAAAGTGGTGCGCACCAGGGAGCTTCTCGATACGGAAGGATTGGTTCGGACTCCTGCTTGTTTAAGCCAAGTGGAAACAGAATTGCGTACACTATGGAACACAGAGGAGATCCATGCAAGCTTAAGTGGTACGACCCCAGATACGGAGATTTTATTTCGGTTTATCATGCGATTTCTTGAAATAGGCGGGGGAAACTCTTTGACAAACGTTATCAGGCGAGGAGTGGACCTGAACCTGATTCCGAAAATATTATCTGTCCTCTCCTCTGATTCAGGCCGTCAAAGAGTTGTAGAGATGATTGCAGAACGGGGAAATCTAGAGGCTATACGGTTTTTGCATAGACAGAGACCAGAGCTTTTTAAACTTTCCTTCAGGGATGGCCTGAATTTTGCTCGCCTCGCGGCGACATACGGAAGAATCGATATTTTGGACTGGATTGAGGCGACTCCAGATCTAGCTCCGCTTCTTCAAAGTACAAACGAACGTGGATGGAATATTGCTCACGAAGCAGCGGAACAGCGCCAGCTCAATGTTTTGAAATGGATTGCAGCAAGAAAAACTCTAGCCCCTCTTCTTCGCGGTATTACGGATGGCTGCAATATCGCTCACATAGCAACAGATGCCGGACACTTAGAAGTTTTGGACTGGATTAGGGAGTCTAGTGCTCTACGCGACCTTCTTACCGCTAAAACGGGAAGGGGAGAAACTATTGCTCACATAGCGGCAGATTGCGGAGATACGGACATTTTGGATTGGATTGTGGATTATCGGGATCTTTTAGGCGCTCTTCTCATAGCCAAAACTGAAGATGGGAAGAATATGGCTCACATGGCAGCAAGGAGTGGGCGAACGACTGTTTTTGACTGGATTCTAAATCGTCAACCCGAGGGGTTAGGATTAGATTCTCTTCTCGAAGCCACAACTCTACGAGGGGAGAATATTGCCCACCTAGCAGCAGAGTATGGAGAGACGAGAGTTTTGGATTGGATTGTAACTGAATCTCGTGTGTCGCTGGATGCTCTTCTTATGGAAAAAACTCGAGATGGGGGGACTATTGTCCACGTGGCAGCGAAGGCTGGCCGGACGGAAGTTTTGGATTGGATTGTAACGGATTGGGACAGCGCTCAGCGTCTACTAGACGAGGCTTTTTTTACAGCCACAGCCCCGACTGGGGAGAATGCGGCCCACTTTGCAGTGATATTTGGCAAACTCGATGTTTTGAAATGGATTGCAAGGGTTCCCGCCCTCGCACCTCTTCTGCAGGCCACAACCCGAAATAGGATGAATATAGCCCATTTTGCAGCACGACACGGTCACATCGATATTTTGGAATGGATTGCAGCGACTCCCGAGCTGGCTCATTTGCTTCGCGCCGTAACGAACAGTGGGGCAAATATTGCCCACTGGGCAGTAAAATTGGGCCGAGTTGACGCTTTGCAATGGATCGCAGATACCCCCGATCTGGCTCATTTGCTTCAAGAAACAACGACTCGCGATAAATCAAATATTGCCCACTGGGCAGCGGGATTTGGCGCACTCGATGTTTTGAAATGGATCGCAAAGACCCCAAATCTAGCTTATCTTCTTGAGGCCAGCACGGGTAACAATGGTAACATTGTAACCCTGGCCAAGAGCAAGCGTCAAGACAAGGTCCTCGCTTGGATTGAAATGATGAAACTCTGCTTGTCGCTATAAACTTTTTTTAGTAGCATCCCGTTCATGGTTGCGTTCCAAATTGGGCTCTTTGTTTTATCCATTGTTTTGCTGATTTATCTCTTGGCGACCGTCTTTTGGCCGGAGAAGTTTTAATGGACTGGATCCAATTAGCCATTTTTCTTGTAATCCTGCTCCTCTTGGCTAAACCTGTTGGCATCTACATCGGCCAAGTTTTGGAGCCAGGTGCCAAGACGGCTCTGGATCGACTCCTCAAACCGATGGAGAGGGGAATCTATCGCTGGTCGGGGATCGAGGAAGAGAGGGAACAAGATTGGAAAGAATATCTGATTTCCGTCCTTGGTTTTAGCTTCGTCTCGTTTTTGTTTGTCGCTCTGATTTTAGCCTTTCAGTACTACTTGCCGCTCAACCCGCAGAAATGGGGCGCCCCTTCTTGGGATTTAAATCTCAATACGTCGATCAGCTTCATGACCAACACCAACTGGCAAAGCTACGGCGGCGAATCGACTTTGTCCTACTTCTCCCAGATGGTGGCGCTGACTGTGCAGAATTTTGTGTCGGCAGCCGTCGGTCTCGCCGTCGCCGCCGCTTTTGTCCGTGGGATCTCCCGCCAGGGCGTCAAAACCATCGGTAATTTTTGGGCCGATCTCGTCCGTATTTGCCTCTATCTGCTTCTCCCCATCTGCCTGATCGCCGCCACTCTATTCATCGCGACCGGCGTTCCTCAAAATTTTAAGCCCTACACGGAGGCGGTGGGCCTCGAAGGCGAAAAGCAGAAGATCGTTCAGGGTCCCATCGCATCGCAGCAGGCGATCAAGCTGCTCGGGACAAACGGCGGGGGATACACCAATGTCAATTCGGCGCACCCTTTTGAAAATCCCACTCCACTGTCAAATTTCTTGCAAATGGTATTGATCCTGCTCGTTCCCATCTCCCAATTCTACTACTTCGGAAGAGCGGTCAAAGATACCAAGCACGGCTGGTCGATCATTTCGGCGCTCCTTGTTCTGTTTGTTTTAGGTGCTTGGTTGTGTGGCACTTGTGAGAGCAGAGGAAATCCTCAGATCGCGCACTTTGGGGTGATGGGCGGCAATATGGAGGGGAAGGAGCACCGCTTTGGAATCTTTGACTCTGCGCTCTTTGCGACGACGACGACGGCCACCTCTTGCGGCGCTGTCAATTGCAGCCACGATTCCCTCACTCCGATAGGAGGGTTTGTTCCGATGCTGAACATGCAGTTGTGCGAGGTGATTTTCGGCGGAGTGGGCGCCGGTTTATACAGCGTGCTTCTCTATGTGATCCTCTGCATTTTCATCTCGGGGCTCATGATTGGGCGCACGCCCGAATACTTGGGCAAAAAGATCGAGGCATTCGACATGAAGATGACGATGTTTGCCGTCCTCTATTTTGTGATGGTCGTCCACGGCTTTACCGGACTTGCCTCTTTTTTCCCGTGGGGAATCAACGCTCTCGGCAATACGGGGCCCCACGGCTTCAGCGAGATTCTCTATGCCTTTAGCTCCTGTTCAGCCAATAACGGAAGCGCCTTTGCCGGTCTCTCTGCAAATCATCCCGTCTATAACCTCTCGCTCGCCGCCGCCATGCTTTTGGGTCGGTTTTTGGTGATCGGACCGGTGATCGCTTTAGCTGGCTCGTTCGCCAGCAAAAAAGTACACCCTCAGAGCGCAGGCTCCTTTCCCGTATCGAGCCCCGTTTTTGTCACTTTGCTGATCGCAGTCATCATTTTGCTGGGGGCGCTCACATTTTTCCCCGCGTTGACCATGGGACCCATCATCGAATACTTTTACATGCTGAAAGGACATCTGTTTTCATGAAAACCCTGATCCGCAGCTTCTATAAGTTAAACCCCTTCTCCCTGATCCGCAATCCGGTCATGCTCATCACCGAAATCGGCGCGCTCATTACGACGATCGAGTGGCTTTTTCTCGCCACTCGGGACCATAGCTTCTACGCTCAGGTGTCGATCTGGCTTTGGCTCACCGTCCTTTTTGCCAACTATGCCGATGCCATTGCCGAATCGCGCAATCAGGCTCAGGCCGAGTCGCTGCGCCGCGGCAGAGTCGATACCATGGCCCACCTCAAGGAGAGCAATGGCCAATTTCGGAAAGTGAGTTGGAAGGATCTCAAAAAAGGGGACATCGTGCGCGTCTCTTCGGGAGAGACCATCCCCGGCGATGGAGAGATCATCGAGGGAATGGCCTCGGTCGATGAGTCATCGGTGACAGGGGAGTCGGCGCCCGTGATCCGCGCCGCCGGCACAGACCACAGTTCTGTCACCGCTGGGACAAAACTCGTCTCCGATCAGATTATCGTCCGCATCTCATCGGAACCGGGAAATAGCTTCCTCGACCGGATGATCACGCTCATCGAAAGCGCAAAGTTGCGAAAATCGCCCAATGAAATCGCCCTCACGATTCTCCTTTCGGGGCTCACCTTTATCTTCCTCACCGTCGTTGTTGCGATGGAGATCTTTGCCAAATTCTTCGCCAAGGAATTTTCGGTCACAATGTTGGTAGCGCTTCTCATCTGCCTCATCCCGACGACGATCGCTGCCCTCCTGAGTGCGATCGGCGTTGCGGGGATCAATCGCCTCATGAAAAAACATGTCTTGGCCATGAGCGGTCAAGCGGTTGAGGCGGCGGGCGATGTCGACGTTCTCCTCATCGATAAAACGGGCACCATCACCATCGGCCATAGACACGCCTCTGAAATTGCAGTAGCCCCTCACGCCACCATCCACGAGTTCGTCAAAGCCGCCTATTTCACCTCACTCAACGATCTCACCGACGAAGGGAGGAGCATTGTCGAGTTTCTCAAAGAGCACCACGCTGCCGATGTGCCTAGAGAAACGCCCTCCTTCAATTTCATCCCCTTTTCTGCCGAGACGCGCATGAGCGGCGCCGATGTGGGGCATGAAAAGTTTCGCAAAGGAGCGGTCGATGCCGTTGAAAAGTTCACCGGCAAACCTTTGCCTCACGAAGTGGCTGCTATCGTGAAGCGCTATTCGGAAATGGGGGGCACGCCCCTGGTCGTCTGTGACAATCAAAAAGTGCTCGGCGTCATCTTGCTCAAAGACATCGTGAAAAAGGGGCTCTCCGATCTCTTTGCCCGTTTTCGGAAGATGGGGATCCGCTCAATCATGGTCACGGGCGACAATCCGGTCACAGCCGCCACGATCGCAAAGGAAGCGGGCGTCGACGACTTTTTAGCTCAAGTTACCCCCGAACAGAAACTCCTCACCGTGATGAAGTACCAGAAAGAGGGCTTCATGGTCGCGATGACGGGCGACGGCGTCAACGACGCGCCCGCGCTGGCCCACGCCAACGTCGGCGTCGCGATGAACTCGGGAACGCAGGCCGCCAAAGAAGCTGGCAACATGATCGATCTCGACTCCCATCCGGAAAAACTCTTCCAGATCATCGAAATTGGAAAGCAGATGCTCATGACTCGCGGCGCCCTCACCACCTTCTCCATCGCCAATGACATCGCTAAGTACTTCGCGATCATCCCCGCCATCCTATTGCCCTCATTTCCTGTTGTTAAAGTACTGAATATCATGCACTTAGAAACTCCACAGAGCGCCGTATTGAGCGCTGTGATTTTCAATGCCCTGATCATCCCGGCTCTGATTCCTCTCGCCTTCAAGGGGGTTAGGTTGATTACCGAGACAACGCAAGTGATCCTGCGGCGCAACCTCCTTCTCTATGGCGTGGGAGGGATTATTTGCCCCTTTATCGGCATTAAACTGATCGACATGGTCCTCACCTATCTGAGGTGGATATGAGCCTATTTTTCAGATCGCTTAAGATTTCCTTCATGGCCCTCTGCTTTCTCACCCTTCTTCTCGGGGTGGCCTATCCGCTCCTGATGTGGGGGATAGGGGAGCTCTTTTTTCACAAGAGCGCCAATGGGAGTCTCCTTTACCGCAAAGATGGGTCGGTGTTAGGTTCTGAATGGATTGCTCAGCGCTTTACTGAGGACAAATATTTCCAACCCCGCCCCTCATCTGCAGGCTACGATGCCGCCCATTCCTCGGCCAGCAACCTGGGCCCCACCTCCCAAAGCCTCATCTCCGCCGTTGAGCAGAGGACCCGTGCCTATCGCATCCAAAACAGCTGGTCTGGCGCCATCCCCGTCGATGCCGTGACGGGTTCTGGCAGTGGACTCGATCCCCACATCAGCGTCGAGAACGCTCGCATTCAATCGACCCGCGTAGCCAAAGCGAGAGGCCTCTCTCCCGATCAGATCGATAAACTCATTCAAAAGCACACCGAAGGCCCTTCCCTGGGTCTATTCGGCGAGAAACGGATCAACGTACTTCGGATTAATTTGGCACTGGATAATGACGGAAGAAGAGAAAAGACTTGAGCAAGCGCCGTGGCGCAAATGGGGCCCCTACCTAAGCGAGCGGCAATGGGGAACTGTTCGGGAAGACTATAGCCCAGATGGCAAGGCCTGGGACTATCTGACTCACGATCAAGCCAGGTCAAGGGCCTACCGCTGGGGCGAAGATGGGATCGCCGGCATCTCGGACGACAAGCAGCTCCTCTGTTTTGCGATCGCCCTTTGGAATGGGAACGATCCGATCTTGAAGGAGAGGCTCTTCGGTTTGACCGGCGATGAGGGAAATCACGGCGAAGACGTCAAAGAGTACTACTTCTATCTCGACAACACTCCCACCCACGCCTACATGAAGTATCTCTACAAATATCCCCACAGGGCCTACCCCTACGACGAGCTGGTCAGAGAAAACGGGCGCCGATCTCGCAATGATATGGAATATGAACTGCTCGATACGGGTCTATTCGACGACGACCGCTATTGCGATCTCTTCATCGAGTACGCCAAGGCGTCTCCCGAAGAGATGCTGATCCAGATCAGCGCCGCAAACCGGGGGCCCGATGCGATCACTTTGCATCTTTTGCCCACTCTTTGGTTTCGGAACACTTGGTCGTGGTTTCCCGGAACTAAGCCTCCGAAAATCGAAAGGGGAGACGGCGCGCTAAAAGCATCCCATCCCACACTCGGCACCTATTGGCTCTATTGCGATCCCCCTAAAGAGGTGCTATTTACCGAAAATGAGTCCAATAACCAGCGCCTCTTCAACTCTCCAAACGCCTCTCCCTTTGTCAAGGACGCATTCCACGAATACCTGGTACACGGCAACAAAGGGGCGGTGAACCCAGCCCATCAAGGGAGCAAGGCGGCGCCCCATTATGTCCTGCAAATCGGCGCACACAAAACAGCCACCGTGAAACTCCGCCTCTCCAACAGGGGAGACGTCACCGACCCATTGGGCCCCCCATTTAACGCCCTGTTTGCAACGCGCAAGCAGGAGGCAGACGCCTTTTATCAGAAAGTGACCCCGTTCCCTATCAGCGATGATATGCGCAATGTGCAGAGGCAAGCCTTTGCCGGCCTCCTATGGAACAAGCAATTCTACCACTACAACGTCGATAAATGGCTCAAAGGGGATCCAGCTGGCCCGCCCCCTCCACCCGAGCGCAAAGAGGGGAGGAATAGCCACTGGAGAACGCTCGATGCAGCAGATATTTTCTCGATGCCCGACAAGTGGGAGTATCCGTGGTTTGCGGCGTGGGACCTGGCGTTTCACGCGCTCACCTTCGCCCTCATCGATCCTGAGTTTGCCAAAAAGCAGCTCCTCCTCCTCTGCAGAGAGTGGTACATGCATCCCAATGGGCAAGTTCCCGCTTATGAGTGGGACTTTGGCGACGTCAATCCACCCGTCCATGCTTGGGCAGCGCTCAGGATCTATCAGATTGAGGGGCGCAAAGACCGGGAGTTCTTGGAGCGGATGTTCCAGAAACTCGCCCAGAATTTTACCTGGTGGGTGAACCGGAAAGATGCCGGTGGCCGCAATATTTTTGAGGGCGGTTTTTTGGGCCTCGACAACATCTGCCCCTTCAATCGGGACGAGGTTCCCGGCGGAGGCATTTTTTATCAGCCCGATGGCACAGGCTGGATGGCGATGTATGCGCTCAATCTTCTCCAGATCGCTTTGGAACTCGCCATCGAAGATCCCGTTTATGAACGTACGGCGACCCAATTTTTTGAGCACTTTCTCTACATCGCCGATGCGATGAACAACATCGAGGGGAGGAGCGACGGCCTCTGGGATGAGAAGAGGGGAGGCTACTATGGCACACTGGTCACCTCAGACGGACGACACGTGGAGATGACCGCCGACACATTCGTCGGAATCATCCCCCTTTTCGCCGTCATGACGAGCGATCCGAAATCGAGCCACCCCTTCCCCGAGTATCGGAAGCGGTTTCAGTGGATCGTCGACAACAAGCCCCAGCTCATTCAGAAGATTGTGGAGATCAGCCAGCTCAACGTCAACGACCCGACCCTCCTTGCCCTTGCGAGCCCAGACAAACTCCGCCGTATTTTAGAAAAGGTCCTCGATCCCGAGCAGTTTTGGAGTCCCCATGGGATCCGCTCCATCTCCAAGCAGCTTGGGCCCCATCCATTTTCAATGCGTGTGGACCACCAAGAGTACACCATCAACTACGAGCCTGCCGAATCGACCACACCCCTTTTTGGAGGCAACTCGAATTGGAGAGGACCCGTTTGGTTTCCCCTCAACTATCTCCTCATCGAATCGCTCCAGAAGTACGACTTCTTTCTGGGGAAAGATTTCAAGGTCGAGTGTCCTAAAGGATCTGGCCAATCCAAGCCCCTTTGGGACGTCTCTTTGGACCTATCGCTCAAGCTGATCCAGATTTTCATGAAAGATGAACAGGGGCGCCGTCCGGTCTATGGGGGAATCGAAAAATTTCAGACCGATCCCCACTTTCGCGACTATATTCTTTTCCACGAGTACTTCCACGGCGACAACGGCGCAGGCCTTGGCGCGAGCTGTCAAACGGGATGGACAGGCATTGTCGCAAAGATGATCCACCAGCATGCAAAAAATAGGGGGATACCTAGCCCTGATCGAAGGCGGGATTGACCGCGACGAGTCCTAAAAGGATGAAAAAGGCCCCCAAATACTGATTCCATGAAATCTGCTCGTGGAGGAAGATTGCGCCGCAAAGAATCGCAAAAATGGTTAAAAGAAACGTCGATAGCGTCGCGTATGTTGCACCTGCCACCTCAATGGCTTTATAGTAAAAAATAAAGCTGATTCCCGATCCGATTGCCCCTAAAGCGGCCATTGAGTAGATCACATTCGTTGTGGGGATCGGTAGAGCATAAGACCGATCGATAAGGAGAGAAAGCACCAGTAAAATCAGGGTCGCGACGATCATCTGAACTGTGATGACCGCCATGACCGGCATTTTTTTTAAGTGGTTCTTCACATAAATCGTGCCCATCCCATAACTCAAGCAAGCCCCGACAATCATCAGAGCTCCCAGGATGTTGCCTAATGGCTCATTCAGGAGGATCGGGAGGTAGATAATCAGAAGTCCGAGGACGCCTGAAAGGATACCGCCGATTCGATTTCTCGTCAGCCTGTCGTGAGATCCAAAGAAGTGGGCCATAACCGCGACAGAAATGACTGCTAAGCTATTGAGAATCCCAGCCAGCGCGCTGGAAATATAGCGCTCTCCCCAACTGATCAAGACCCAGGGGATGACATTCATGGTCATCGCCATGATGACAAATTCTTTCCAAAAGTGGTTCCATTTCCATAACTCTACCCGCTGAAGCAGCGCGATGAGAAACAGAACTAAAGTGCCGATGGCCACTCGGCAAAAAACAAGGGTGACTGGGGGGATTTCGGCCACGGCGACTTTGATGAATAGGAAATTGGGCCCCCAGCAGAGAGCCGTGAGGAAAATGAGGAAAAACCCCTTCGTTTTTAAAGAGAGCTGCATGACCGCACGTTAGCAATACGGGATTCTGTGTTTGTTGTCATAAATCAACCTATATTCTATCTGGAGGATTGCAATAAAGGAGTTTTTATATGCATAAACTGCCCCATTTATATGAATTTGAGAAAATGCCGTTTGAAAAAATGAACGACAAAGTTTCTCGTCGCTATATCTATGGCGAAAATACGATGCTTGTTTATTTCGATCTAAAAAAAGGGGCGATCATCCCCGAACACCATCATGTGAGCGAGCAGGTCACTTATATCATTAAAGGGAAAGTGAGGGTGTTTTCTGGAGGAAAAGAGTTCATTGTTTCAAAAGGAGAAGTTCTCCTTATTCCATCAAATATTCCTCACCGCTTCGAAGCGCTGGAAGATACCATCGATATCGACGTATTCTCTCCGCCTCGCAAAGATTGGATTGAAGGGACCGACAACTATCTAAAGTGATCATCTTTAGCAATTCCTTGTCTATTTATCCAAGTCGGAATATGATCGATGCCGGTATGTTTAGAGAATTCGTTCCTAAATCCTATCTCTACCTCCGCTCCGGGTATAAGGCCTCCACCTTTAAAAAAGACCTACTCGCCGGTGTCACGGTGGGTATCATTGCGCTCCCGCTCGCCATGGCTTTTGCCATCGCCTCTGGAACCACTCCCGACAGGGGACTTTTCACTGCGATCATCGCGGGCTTCCTCATCTCTGCCCTCGGCGGCAGTCGCGTCCAGATTGGCGGTCCCACGGGCGCCTTTGTCGTCATCGTCTATGACATTATCCAGCGCACCGGGTACGAGGGGCTCGCCATCTCCACCCTCATCGCCGCCCTCTTCCTCGTCCTCTTGGGTATTTTCCGCATTGGCTCCTGGATCAAGTATGTGCCCCATCCGCTCGTCACCGGATTTACCACCGGGATCGCCGTCATCATCTTCTCGACGCAAATCAAAGACTTTTTTGGCCTCAATATGGGGGTCCCTCCCGCTCCCTTCATCGACAAGTGGATGGCCTATGCCGCCGTCTCCTCATCGATCCATCTCCCCACTTTTTTCCTCGGCGCAGGTACGCTTGCCCTCATCCTCGCCGTCCGCAAATACATTCCCTCGATTCCTTGGGGCATTGCCGCCATTGTGATCGCCACTCTTGTCTCTTACTTCTTCCATCTCCCCGTTGAGACCATCCAGACCAAATTCGGCGACATCCCGCGCCACCTCCCCATTCCCTCCCTTCCCTCTCTCCACATCCCCGAAGGGAAGCTCGTCGAGATCCTCATGGACGCCATTGCGATCGCCTTCTTGGGCGGCATTGAGTCTCTTCTCTCCGCCGTCATCGGCGACGGCATGACGGGAGGGCGCCACAAGTCGAATTGCGAGCTGGTTGCGCAGGGGATTGCCAATTTTGGATCGATCCTCTTCGGCGGCATCCCCGCCACAGGCGCCATCGCCCGCACCGCCGCCAACGTCAAAACCGGCGCGCAGACCCCCGTTGCAGGCATGATCCATGCCCTCACCCTCTTTCTGATCATCCTGCTCCTCGCCCCCGTCGTCAGCCAGATCCCGCTCGCCGCCCTGGCTGCCGTCCTCATGATGGTCGCCTGGAACATGTCTGAAGTGAGCCATTTCATTCGCCTTCTCCGAGCCCCCGCGGGCGATGTGGCGATCCTCCTCACAGCCTTCATCTTCACCGTCTTTGTCGACATCACCGTCGCCATTTCGCTCGGCATGATCCTCGCCTCCTTTCTCTTTATGAAGCGGATGAGTCAATACTCCAAGACGGTGCAGCTCACGACCCTCTTTCAAGAATCCAAGTCAGAGTTCCCGGAGCGCTCCGACCCCGACGCCATTGCCAACAAGAAAGTTCCCTCGGGTGTTGAGGTTTACGAGATCCAGGGCCCCTTCTTTTTCGGCGCAGCCGACATGCTCAAAGACATCCTCGTCAATCTGGAGAGGCCGCCCAAAGTGTTTATTCTCCGCATGAGACATATCCCCATGATCGACGCTTCGGGGATGCATGCCCTGAAAGAGTTTTACCACAAGTGTCACCGTGCCAAGACGATTCTTCTCCTCTCCGGCATACACGGCCAGACGGCCAAAGACCTGCATAAATTTGGGCTTACTCGCCTGATCGGTGAGGCGCACATTTTCCCCCACATCGACGCCGCCCTGGCCAAAGCCAAAGAATGCGCAGAATCATGAGCGGGTCATCGATCAGCCAGACGCCGAAACAATCTAGAGTGTTTGCGTTTTATTTTCTTAAAAGCGGCAAGCGCGATCTCATCATCTGAAGTTTCTGCAGCCTGCAATAAGAGTCCGCCAGAAGGGTTGATGATCAACTGGATTTGCCCAGACTTACTGAGGCCAGCTGCTTCTAAAATCTGATCACTGAGGCCTTGTTGCATAATTCTTCGCTGTTAGACGGTTCAATAACCACCGAGCACACCGAGATCACCGAGAAGAGGAAAAAGGACTTAAATTTCCCCTCGGTGCTCTCGGTGATCTCGGTGGTTAATTTGATTTATGCAACAACACCGATCACTGAGAATAATGGCACACTTTTTACCATGTTTTACCGGTCGGAGAATCATAGATTTTGTCTTTTTTTTCAAACGATCGTACCAGAGTAGTCCTTTTCTTTGTGTAGACTTTTTTTTGAATAACCGCAAGCAGGAGTATATACATAAACTACTTCCTGGAGGATTTTTCCTCTGACATGGTTGGATTCGGTGCGTTATTTGACTAAATGCTTCGAGGTCATTAAACTTGGGCGCCATGAATCGCGAGAGAATGCCTAGTGACGCCTTGTTGGCCCGTTGTGCTAAGAGCTGGGACCTGCGCAATCTGGTATTCGTACGCAAAATGGAAAACATCGTTTTCTCCTGCGATAGTGGCGTCGGCAAGGTCTACTTGCGACTCACAACTCCGCTGAGAAGAGCGCGTCAGGAAATCGAAGCCGAAATCAACTGGATCGATCACCTCGCAAAATGCCACTTGCCTGTTCCCCATATTATTCCCAACAACCAGGGTCATAAAGTCGTCTCATTTACCGAGGGGAGCGACAACTACGAAGCCGTTGTCTTCTCAGCTATCGCAGGGGAACACCCCTCTAAAGAGATGGTTGTTAAGCCGGAATTTCTAAGAACGCTTGGCGCACTGATCGCTAAAATGCACCTCGCTAGTCAGCGCTATGAAGGGACCCATCAAGGGTTTAAGCGGGAGGAATGGTTTGAAGAACGGGGCCTTCGTCATGCTCTAGCCGCTGCCGCCACTTCTACCCAAACCATCCTACGGCAACGATTGGAACAAGCCGTGACGTGGATGAAGCAACTGCCACGCACTCCCGAAACCTATGGACTTATCCACGCGGATCTAGGTGCGCTCAACCTGTTCATCTCTGACGATGGATCCATCGCGGTCATCGATTTCGACGATAGTTGTCACCACTGGTTTGCTTTTGATCTCGCCATTGTCGTCTATTCCATGGCCCTGCGGTTTAACCACATGACTCGGCAGACCAACGAGGCGACTTGGCTCAAGAACCTCGTTGAAGGGTATCGGACCATCCGCCCTTTAACTGACGAGGAGATCGATTGGATACCCAAATTCATCGATTTTGCCTTCTTGAGGCTCTTTTTTTGGATAGAACACCACGAGTCGCTGCATACGTTTTATGATGATGCGATCGAGCACACCACACAATTAAAACAGAACGCCTTGAGCAGGTTGCTCTAAGTTTCTGAACCATCCAAGGATAATGGCCAAGAAATATATCTAAATAATTGCTTGTCATTAAAATGTAAGTGACTTACAATCCTTCGCTTATTAACATTGAAGTGATATGTGAAAAAAGCCACTAAGGTTCTCGACCTATTGGGAAGGGTGAAGGACTGTTTAGATTCAGGTCGGTATTGCGATACTTCCCATGCGGTTCAAAGAAAGTCGCAGAGGGGCATTAGCCTGCCGCATATCCTGCAGGTTTTGAGAAATGGCTATCATGAGAAACGAAAGGACGAATATAAACCAGAATATGACGACTGGAATTACTCCATCAGGGGGATGACAAGTGATAAAAAAGATATCCGAGTCGTTGTTGCATTTGATAATGACGACATGTTAATTATAACAGTGATCGTCTTAGCCAAAAGGTCCAAGTGAGTATGGAAAAGAAAAAAGTTAAAAAGTTTATCTATGAAGGCCTGGGATTCCCGATCGTTCTAGTTGACGTTACGTTGGTGAAAAAAAGAGATATTTGGACTCCAGCAATCGACTATAACAAATTACAGAAAGAGGTGCTTATGATCCTAAGCCACAAGCCCTTTTCTATAACAGGAAATGAAGTGCATTTTATCCGAGCTTATTTTGAGATGACGCTTGAAAGCTTTGGGAAACAGTTTGGCGTCACACATCCTGTTGTATTGAATTGGGAGAAGACGCGAAATAAATCAGCAAAAATCAATCCAGCAACTGAGTTATGCATCCGCCTTTTTATCCTCGAAAAACTGAAAATCAGCAATCAGATTTTTAGAGAAACTTTCCGCGAATTCAACATGCAAGAAATCGCAGCAGAACGAAAAGAGACGGAAAGGAAACCTCTGATCCTGCCGGGATCTTTCACAAAAAGGCCAAGCATTCGCGTTTAGCGTATGTGGATCAGTTTGGTCTATTGGATTTCGAACTCAGCCACTCAGCAACCTCTCGGGGCTAGCGTACTAAATATGTGGTTTTTCACACTCATGCATCTCCGCAGAAGTGGGGATATTACCCACAAGTCTACCTATGCAAGACAGGGGACAGGATAACGGCTCGCCCTGCGAGCCTAAGGATGTCCACTCGCGTCGCGAGTGGTCAGGATTCGCCTGCTTGATAGCAGGCTTACAGGATGCGGGGAGGCCCCGCGCCCCAAGGAGACGCGAAGCGCGGGGGAGCGCCGGGCCCAGCCGAAAGGCTGGTATTGCGCCTTCGGCGCAATTGCGAATTCCATTCGCGCCCGGCGCTCCCCCTTCCTCTTATCCTGCTAGTCCGCCATCAGGCGGACGTATCTTGTCCACTCGCACAGCGAGTGGGCATCCTTAGGCTCGCAGGGCGAGCCGTGATCCTGTTCCCCTGTTTTTAGCAGGAACAGATGTGGGTAACAGTCAAGTGACACCCCTCGTCTCTAGAGAACAGGCCTTCTCAGATTTTATTTTTTGATGCGCTAGCCCTGCCCCCCCCATTGCACATATTGGTGAGGTTCTTTATAATCGCTCCTTCGATTTTGTAATCGGACCGAGCATTAAACCTAAAATGGAGGTTGTTTATGGCTACTGCTGCCGAAATGTTATCCAATCAGAGGCCCTTTTCCTTAGTACATCCTGACTCACGTCCACCGGGTCCTCTGTTGTCAGGAAAGTTAGATCAGCTCGCCAGGATCTCTCAGTGCGCGCGGGGCCGTGGCGTTATGCTCCCACCATTAAGGGAGCCTGATGCACATAAAATTCTGAAAGACATAATGCAACGAGCTCATCCAGAGTTTCTGAACAAGCCTTACGATTGGTCTTGGCTTTTGATATTAGAGGAAAAAGAAATAGCCGAAGCCAAAGAAATTTTTCGAAATCAAAAACAATTCAATCGTTGTCTTCAGGAGCTGGAGCATCGATTTGACCGTTCGCGCCTCGCGGTTATTTCATGAGATCGCTAACCACG
>DATIIR010000127.1:0-2606 GCA_035479435.1 Chlamydiales bacterium | reverse complement strand
AATATTAAAGAATTTAGTTCTTCTGGCGCTCGTTTTGCGAAGAAGTGGTCTGGGATTCAAGATTTTGCTAATGGTTATACGGCGTACCAAAAAAAAGACTACCACTCGCTTGCCAAAAACTTAGCCATCGGACTGTTGAAGATGGGGGCAATCGGAGCCTCCCTGTATGGAGCCTACCACTGGACCTTTTCCAAGCCGGTCTTGCTCAGTGGCGCCGCCAACCAGAAGCCAACTCCAGAGACTAAGAAAACCTCCCCCCAGCCCCCGACGGAACAACAGGTCAAGTCTTTCGCCGAGAAGGAAAAGCTTCAGATAAAGTCGATGGAAGAACGGGCCGATAACCTCTATCGAAAAGAATCTCGTGGTTTTCACTATTGGCCTAAGGACGACCAAAAGTTTGCCTTAGACCAAATGAAGAGTAATACGACAGCCTCAGCAGCCTTTATGACGCGCCTCTTAGCTCAAGCAATAGCGGGTAACGATGCTTCGCTGATCAAGACCATTAAAAGGTACTGCCCAGCGTTCGGGAATACGCAGACTTGTCTTGCTGCATTGAAATCGTTTGTCGGCGATTCTACGACTCCTCCGACGGAGCAGACGCTTGATGAAGCAGCATGGATTAACGCGGATTGCCAAAACCTCCCAAATGAAGCAAGGCAAGTCAGCTACTGCACGCAGGCCTACGAGGCAGCAAAAAGGCAATCTATAGCATTGAAAGATGTCTCCGCGGTCAACCAGATTCTTAACCAAATAGCCCTCAACCCCGCAATAAGCGAAACAGATGTCCCATTCATCCGGCAGGCCGTCGCTCTCTACACAAAGGATTTGAGCGAGAAAGAGAGTCTCGCTACAAAAACGCACGTGAAGGGGGATGATTGGAAGAAGGAGGGGGCAGCCTTCGAGGAGCTGAGCCATGCGCTAAACCGTGGGATGGTTCTTGCAAAGGTCTGCCTGAAAGTGAAGAATTCCTATCCATGCAAGAAGTTTGTTGCTGATCTTGTTCAGTTACTGCTTAAAAACGATCTGCTTGCTGCGGTACTTTCCCTCCGCGATACAGCTTCTTCTGGCGCTCTGACTGAGGAGTATCTCATCAATGCGGTGGACAAGTTGGCCAGGGAAGGAAATTGGGGAAAAGCGGCGAAAATAATCACAGCACTTCCGAACTCTCCTGCGACGCAAAACGCAATCGAGAACACCATGGAGTTAGCTCTTTCCCATCTTTCAGCGACGAAACAGGTTCTTGAACTCTACCAAGAGGCTAAAACCTGGATTACCCCATCAGGAATCAAAAACGAAAAACAGTTGATGGGCATCATTGAAGCTTTATTGAATAACAATATACGCTCCGACCGGGAGATGGCGCTCGTCTTAGTGACCAAACTGATCCAGAGGACAAGTTCAGGTCAGACTGGCCACTCGATCAACGCTTCTAAAACCAGAGAACTGGAAAACCTTATGTGGTCAAGACACCTCACTAACGCCATCCCTGGCCTTTCCTGGTCAGCAAACAGTGAGATACAGCTCCTCTATCAGGACAGACCCCCTCTAGACTCCTACTATCCTGAGATCAACGAAACGAACTGGAAAGAGAAGCTCCGAGCTGTGGGCTACACGATCAAATAATTCCCTTATTTTCTCCAGAAAGCTTCTCGTATTACATTGATTTTTTATGATTTATACAATATAATAGGCGAATTAAAATATACTGGATCTGAATTGCTATGAATATTAAAGAATTTAGTTCTTCTGGCGCTCGTTTTGCGAAGAAGTGGTCTGGGATTCAAGATTTTTCTAATGGTTATACGGCGTACCAAAAAAAAGACTACCACTCGCTTGCCAAAAACTTAGCAATCGGACTGTTGAAGGTGGGGGCAATCGGAGCTGCCCTGTATGGAGCCTACCACTGGACCTTTTCCAAACCGGTCTCGCTCAGTGGTGCCGCCGCCAACCAGAAGCCAACTCCAGAGACTAAGAAAACCTCCCCCCAGACCCCGACGGAACAACAGATCAAGGCTCTCGCCGAAGAGGAGAAGAGTGAAATAAAATCGATGGAAGAACGGGTCGATAACCTCTATGAAAAATATGGTAATTCTCACCAGTGGCCTGATGACGACTTCCAATTTGCCTTGTGGCAACCGAGTAGTGATACGAAGGCCTCAGCAGCCTTTATAACGCGCCTCTTAGCTCAAGCAATACCGAGGAAAGATGGTCATATAATCACTCAGATTAAGAGGGAGTGCCTCGGTTCCGGAGATACACAGCCTTGTCTTGCCGCATTAAAATCGTTTGTCGGCGATTCTACGACTCCTCCGACGGAGCAGACGCTTACGGAAGCAGCATGGATTAACGCGGATTGCCAAGTGGGCCTAAGTGAACCAATCCAAAACAAATACTGCACCCAGGCCTACGAGGAAGTAAAAAGGCAAGCTATAGCATTAAAATGTCTCCTCTCGGTCAAGGGGATTCTTGAGCTAATGGCCCGCGCCCCTGAAATAAGCGAAAAAGATGTCCCATTCGCCGAAAAAGCGGTCGCTCTCTACACAGAGGAATTGAGGAAGAAAGAGAGTATTGTTGTAGAACACCACGTGAAGGGGGATAAGTGGGAT
>DATIIR010000126.1:0-22340 GCA_035479435.1 Chlamydiales bacterium | reverse complement strand
GAGATTAA
Source organism: Chlamydiales bacterium (assembly GCA_035479435.1). Classification (GTDB taxonomy): domain Bacteria; phylum Chlamydiota; class Chlamydiia; order Chlamydiales; family SM23-39; genus REEB52. The sequence goes on along the minus strand of DATIIR010000126.1, from coordinate 22,332 downwards.
AATAGGGAGCCACTTGGATGGCCAAATCGAGGGAGGCGCTGGGATCGATCAGATCAATTGCAGTAGATAAAATCCTCGGTTTGATATCCGCTGGGGTGGGATTTAAATCATAAGCAGGAGCCAGCCGCCAACCGGAAAGACCTGAATAGAGAAAGGCGTGGTTGCGCAAATGGTCGTCCACATTGGAGATCAACACATTGAAGATGATACGGCGCCACAGCGCCTCAAGATCGTCTTCAGGCGAAGCGCTCATCTGCCGAATCGCATCGGCGATCTCCAAATAACTATGCTGTTCATTGTCTTTAGCCTCTAGAGCGCTCATAGCCGAAAGGAATGGGATGCGGATATTATTTCTCCGATCAAATCTCCGAGACAGCAGCATTCGTTTTCTGCCCACAGATTCAAGACGCCACTCTGGCACCGCGATCCCCGCTTTACTGGCCAGAGTGAGAGCTAGGGCTTCCCAACCAATCGTGTCTAGTTCATCATCTTTTCTCGGGAATTTGGCAATGGCTAAGTGCCCGTCTTTGTCCTTCACTGAGGCTTTCGGTCTCGCACCTCCCAGGGAAGATCCAGGGGCAAGCAAGAGATGTAAATCTTCGTCTGTATCCGATTCTTGCAATACGTGATTGACAGCTGTGAGAAGTCGGTTCACTGCAATGAGGGGAGGGATGCGCCCTTTGTCATAGGTGGTTAAAAATGGACCTTGTTCATCCCGCTTAAAACGGAGAGCCCCCTGTCTCGCCTCGTCATCCACCATCAATAAAAAATCAATTTCTCTCAAGGCGCGAGGAGTCCGTTTTTCCCGTTCGGCATTTCTTCTCTCGGAGCGGCGCATCAACAAACGCCCCCATCGATCGGGAGCGGAATCATCGATCGCCCCGAAGAGGGGCTTATCCGATGATGCGTGAAAAGAACCGGCGATCAATTTGAGAGCTGGATCAAGGGAAAATCGCTTCGGATGTTCCAACCATTCCCGATCGTACTCAAAAGACATGCTTTCCCGGCCTTGGCGATAGTGTCCCCAAAGCCTCCCCATCTTCATTAATACTCCATCGAGATCCACGTAGACAATAATAGGCTGTTCCATCTAGCGATCCCCTTTTTCATTTCGAGGGATCCGGATCCGTTTGGGCAAGCTCTCGGCCTCCAACCCCAAACCCAGCTCATCGAACTTCGGATCTGCTAACTCGCCCAATCGTTGGATCATTCCAAGAACAAAGAGGACCCTAGCGTAAGCCCCCAAGGAGACGCCCTCATCCCCTTTTTCAATCTTGCTCAATGTAGCCCTACTGATCGACGCCCTCTCTGCAGCCAGACTCATGGGAATCCGCCGCCGCTTCCTGGCGTCGCGCAGATCCTGCCCTAACTTCTTCAAAGCCCTCCTCACCGGGAGGGGCATTCCGATACTGTCCATAATATTAGTCCCTATATCCGTTATGGTACAGGATCCTAGACATTAAGTAAAGATGCGCGAGACCGGCATGCTGAATTTCAGGTATTTAAGGAAGTCTATTGTTATCCCGTAATTCGGAGAGGTCTTCCCGTAGAGCGGAGAGATTATCGAGAGTCTCGTGGTCGATGTAGGCCTTGTAGGTATTTTCGAGCCTGAGCTCCTGTTTGCGAATGCCGTCTACGTTGATCTCTTCAGCAGAGGCGCGCATTAGGGCGAGCGACTCGTCCATGACGCCTTTGTGATGGATCCGCTCTTGATCCCGCTTGGTCACTTGGTAGTGGTCGAGGGCGTTGAGGAATTTACTGGCATTTTTCTCCAGATCTTGACGGTAAGTGGCGATTGTCGGTTCGTGAGGAGGTTGATCCCCTTTGCCTATTTTGGTCATATTTCCCTCGTTTCCCGTTCTAGTTTCAAGGCGTGTTCTTTCATCACAGCTACGAGCTTAGGATCGTTGGGATGATCCAAGTACCTGATCACATCTGAGTTGAGCTGCTCCGCTTCTTTCCGAATCGAGCCGCCGATTTGCATTGCAACAGCCTGGATTCTAGCCATTTTCTGTCTCACGATGCGGGAGTGTCTCGGATCGAACAGATCCGCAAACAACGAGCGCAGCTCTTCCCCCATCTGACAGTACAAATCCATATCCGTGTCATCCCACACGAGAGTTTTTTTTACAAGGAAGTTGCTTTTCGGTGCAACAGTCCCAATTTGATAATGGGCAAATCAACAACCACCGAGGACACCGAGAGCACCGAGAAATTATGAAAAAGAAGCCCACCTCGGTGTTCTCGGTGGTTAAATTTCAATGCTTTGCCACACATTACTCTTTCAGGGCGCGCGCAAGGTTGAGGATGAGCTGGGAGAAGGTTTGGGAGTCGGAGGTGAAGAGGGAGAGCTCTTTCGCTTCTTGCTTCTCAATGTGGGGATGGCTGCGGTGGCAAAGGTCGCGCTGGACGAGATGGCAGAGGAAGGTGTTGGCAGAGAACTCGGCAGCGACGATTTGACCGAGCTTTTTAAAGCCGACGGCCACATCGGGGTCCTGGAGCGCAAGGCCAATGCTGAGGGCGGTAGAGGTCCACTCCTCCCGCTCCTGAAAGAAGGTCTCATCCACCCAAGTTTCCCCTTCGATGGGCTGGTTAGAGAGAAAGCTCTGGTTCATGCCGCGGATACAGGCGAGGGTGGTGGGATGATCGCTAATGCGGTTCTCGGCCAGAGCGACAAGGTCCTTCATAAAACAGCGGGCGTGGCTCTGTCCATCATAGAAGAACGATTTGCCAATGGAAATCGCCTCGGTGAGCGATTGATTGCCTCTGACTGCGACAAAGTTACCGCTAAGGGTGAGGAGCGCTTGAAAATCGCTCTGGGCCAGCTGGCCAGGGCAGAAAAGGCGCACCTTCTTGCCACTCGGCGCAAGGGAGATGGAAGATTTAAGCCCATTGAATTCCACTTCAATCGATGAGACGCCCAATTCCCACTCCAAAATCGGTCGGTTCAATTGGGTCTGTCTTTCGACAAACTGGATCAACCAGCCGAGGTCAGGGACACATAGGTCGATATCTCTCGGGTCGTTTTCCAACGACTTGAGGAGAGCGTGGAGGTAGATCGCGCCGCCCATCGGCGTGGCGAGATAGGCGAGATAAAAATGGTTGTCGGGATTGAGCCACATTCTCAGCTGCTCATTCTTGATGTCACTCCACTGGGCCTGTTTGAGCTTGCGAATGAGAATCCCCTTCTCGAGAAAATGGAGCCCCATCGAGTAGCCGCCCGACTTGGGATGAAACCAGCTCGACTCGACAAAGCCATATTCCCCAACCAGCTCCATCTTGGGAACGGGATTGGGCGCGTCGATCTTTTGAAGAGCTGTCAAAAGCTCCGCAGTGTGGGGATAGTAGGTGGGCATTTGAATGATCAGATCCGAGGAGCGGAGAAGCGCCAACATCTCGGGTGCAATCAGCGAAATGGGACACTCCCCTTCGTAAGGGATCGTCCAGGCACCTTCCGCTGGCAGCGTGGTCTTGGAGGGAACGAGGGCGATGAGATGGATCTCCAACTCGGGGAACCGCCCCTTGAGAATCCGAACTGCGTCTGCAGCCGCGGCGTAATCGCCCAGTCCATCGTTCATGACGTAAGTGAAGAGGGAGACTTTTCCCTTCGCGGGGAATTTCGAGTAGAGACTGAAAAGGGCTCTGCTGACGGCCTGTTTTTTCAGAGTGGGCAAATGGGTGAAGTTCCTTTTGATCTGCCCGACTGAGGGGCTCTCGCGAGTGTATAACCTCGGCAGACCCCGATACATGCGTGGATAGTAGCGGATCAACCCCAGCGCAACGAAATCGGCGACGGGAAATGCCTCCATCAGCTTCTTTTCGAGATGGACAGGGCCCCGCGCTCCGAAAAGATGTTGATAATCGTCGACGATCTCGGAGAGAGAGAAAAGCTCACTTGAAGGGGAGATCCCCTTCAACAGTTTTTGCAATTGAGGATCTGTTTCAGCGTCGAAACCCTCTTCGGCACATCGCCTGGCGACGTCTCGCTGTAAAAAATCGAGCAATTCGGAATAAAACGGACTTAGCCTATTTTCTTGCACAAAATTCCATCAAAATGAGTTAGCCTCATAATCGATTTTTGATGCCCTTGTCAACATAAATTTTAGACAGGGGCGGATCCGGAACGGTGATAGGTGTCCCACAAGACGCGGAAGGGAAGGCAAGTCTCGAGGAGTTCTTGCAATGGACCTTCGCCTAGTTTGCGGCCGCGGTCAAAGAAAATAATCTTGCTGGCATGTTCGATAGTAGAAAGGCGGTGGGCAATGAGAATTTGCGTCACTTGCCCGTTGAGTTCCCGCATGGCCATTTTGATCCTGTTCTCCGAAATCGCATCGAGAGAAGAGGTCGCCTCATCCATGATGAGAATGGGGGCTTTCTTGACGAGGGCGCGGGCAATGGCAAGCCGCTGCTGCTGGCCGCCAGAGAGCGTTTTGCCCATCTCAGCGAGGAGCGTATTGTACTGATTGGGCAATTCGGCGATAAATTCGTGCGCGTAAGCCTGGCGGGCCGCATTTTCGATCTCTTCGGGAGAAAAACTGCGCCCAAAGGCGATATTCTCCGCCACAGTATCAAAAAAGAGGAAGGGCTTTTGAGGGACAAAGGCGATCTGTTCACGCAGCGATTTCTGAGTGATCGCATTGAGGGGAATGCCGTCGATCCGGATCTCCCCTTTTTGTACCTCGTAGAGGCGGGGCAAGAGCTGGACTAGCGTCGATTTACCTGAGCCAGTTGCGCCGACAAGGGCGACCACTTCGCCGCGCTTGACGGTGAAGCTGACGTCGCGGATCACCCATTCATCGCGGTATTTAAACCAAACGTGGTCAAATTCGATGATGTTTTTAAAACCGGTTAGGTCGATGGCGCCATCTTTGTCCTCGATGAGTGGCTTGAGGTGAAGCACTTCAAACATCCTCTCAGCAGCGACAACGCCCTTCTGAATATTGGCGTTCTCCTCAGCAAATTTCTTGACGGGCTCGTAAAACATGTGGAGAAGACCGCAAAACATGAGGAGCTGACCCACCGTCATATGGAGCGAATAGAGGCCAAAAAGGACGACGACGGCCAAACATCCGGTTGCGATCAGATGGAGGACGGGGCGCGTAAGAAGGCCATATTTGGCGCTTTTGCTCTCAAGGACAGCCATCTGGTCGTTTTGCTCTTTGTACTTGCGGAGCGAAAAGGCCTCCATGGCAAAGATCTTCACAGTCAAAATGCCCGCCAAAAAGTCGAGCAGTACGGAGGCGAAGGTCTCCTGATTCCTCTGGATCTGGCGCGTAATCCGCTTCACTTGCCGGGTGAGCAAAATGACCGGCAGGGCAATGAGCGGCAAGCCTAAGAAAATGATGAGAGAGAGGCGCCAGGAGAGATAAAAACAGGCGAGCAGAGTCGAAACAATCTGGAAAGGAGTTTGCAAGTAATTGATTAAGAATGCGTTGAGTGACGAGGCGATCTGACCCGCATCGCCGACCGCGCGGGAAGAGAGGCTCCCGAGGTTTTGCTCCTGATAGAAGCTGAGCGGCAGCGACTGGATGTGTTCAAAGTACTGCTGGCGCAAATCGCGCGTTACGCGGATCGAAAGGAGCTGCGTCACATAGCGAGAGGAGAAGAGAGTAACGGCCTTGAAAAGGGCCACCGAGGCGAGGATCATGATCAGGAGCGAAAAATTCTGTTCGACATCAAAGCGGGAGGCGACTTTGTGCATGATCCACTTGAGTGGATTGGAATCTTTGCGCTGGGCGATGTAGGTCGCAGCTTCCTGTTTTGTGATGACGCCATCTTCGTTGACGTCGATCAGTTCCCACTGGCGGGTCACGTCGGCGATACTGATCTTATCTTTGACTTTTTTCCCCTCGGGACTGAAGAGGGTAAAGAAATCGGCTCCCGTGTTGGCCATCAAGCCGACGGAAAACATCTCGCACTGCGTAGCCACAGTCAAAAGGAGGAGTGAAACGAAAGTGAGAATCGCTAAGGTGAGGTGTTTGCTATTGCGGAGCGCCGCTTGGAGAAGTAGTTTCATGATTCCCAACTGCTAGAGAATCAAATTTGCCCATTTTCCGGAATTTTTGGTAGCGATTTTCTAAAAGAACGTCGAGAGGAATCGTTTTTAATGCTTCCCACTGCTCTTTAATGAAGGCTTTTACGTTGAGAAAAGTAGTTTTCTGGTCGAGGTGGGCGCCGCCCAATGGTTCGGGAATCATGAAATCGACGACCCCGAGATTTAGGAGATCTTCGACGTGCATTTTGAGCGCTTGCGCTGCGACGCCGTTTTTGCTGGCATCTTTCCAAAGAATCGAGGCGCACCCTTCAGGAGAGATCACCGAGTAGTAAGAGTGTTCCAGCATCCCGATGACGTCTCCCACGCCAACTCCGAGTGCGCCGCCCGAACATCCTTCGCCGATCAGAATGACGATGATGGGCGTAGGCAGGCGGGCCATTTCCAACAGGTTGTGGGCGATGGCCCACCCCTGTCCCCGCTCTTCGGCGGTAAGCCCCGGATAGGCGCCAGGCGTATCGAGAAGTGTGATCACAGGGAGATTGAACTTCGCTGCCAAATTCATGCAGCGCATCGCCTTCCGGTACCCTTCCGGGTGGGACATCCCAAAGTTCCTATAGATGCGACTCTCTGTATCCTTTCCCTTTTCTTGCCCAATCACGACGTATTTCTGCCCATCGATTTTGGCCAGGCCGGCGATCACCGCGTGGTCGTCGCGGAATGTTCTATCGCCAAATAGCTCGACGAACTCCTCGCTCAGAGATTGGATGTAGTCGATTGCATGAGGTCTCTGTGGGTGGCGGCAAATGGCGACGCGGTCCCACGGTTTCAGCTCGGCGTATACTTTCTTTCTCAGCGCCTCGAGCTTTTTTTCCATTTTCAGGAATTCTTCTGGAGAAAAGAGGGGGTTGCTCTGATTCTTCTCCTTCAGATTTTGGAGCGTCTGCTGCACTTCGAAAATCTGCTTCTCGTGAGCCAAAACGGTCATGGCAAATTCCTCTCGAAGCCAGGCAATTTCGCCATCTTAAAGTCTTTGACGATTTCGACCGTGGTCGGCTTGGTGACCACGATGGAAAAAATCTCTTCTACGTCTTCTGCATTGAGGCGGATGCATCCATCGCTATCATATTTGCCGATTTTGCTCCGGTCCTCCACCAACTGCCCATCGGGTCCTTCGACCCAAGGCGATCCGTGAAGGCCATACCCTTTGGCCGTTTCACTGCACCCCTCGATCTCTTTTTCAAACGGGAGCCATCTCGTTCCAAAAACGCGGATCATCTCCACCTTTTGGTCTTGGAAAAAGCCCATAATTCCCGGTTTATAGATGACGATCTTTTCTCCCAACTCATACTTCCCAACCGGCGTCAACGAGCCTGAAGCCCGTTGCGAATCCATTTTCCCCAACCCGACGCGATAGGTCTTCAGAAGCACCCTTTCATTGTTATCTAAGTCGATGTAATAGAACCACATGCGGCAATGAGTCAGATCGACGAGCAGGTGGAATCTTAAATTCTTGTCCTTTTTGAAGACATTGAACTGGTCGCCTGGGCACACTTTTTGGGTAAAGTAGTCGGCCTTCCGGTTCAGGCCTCTGGCGATGAAGTGGCGGGAAGTTTCGTAGTGGGCCGCGTAGTCGGCGATCCATGCGGGGCGATCTTTGAGCCAGGGGACCCTGCTTGTGAAGGAGACGGTCTCGACGATGGGCAATTTATCGGAATAGAGGTCGAAGAGTTGGTCGATCCGATCCACTTCGGGAAATTCGTCTGATTCCTTCGGCGTTACGGGGAGCGGGATAGGAGCAGCTGTCGTTCCCAGGGCGATCTCCTGGACCTTCTCAACGACCACGGGCTTTGGCTCTCGTTTCATCCATCCCATGACACCGATCGCTCCAAAAAGGAGCACTGTGCCGAAAATAAAATACTTCACTGCGGGAACACTCCAAAAAAAATTCTTGAACCGTCCTACATTATCGAAAATTCAAGACTATTTTGCAACACAGAAACCCGCACATTATTTCAGAAATAATCTTATATAATCTCTTTGTGTTTCTCGGATCATGCGGGCGATGAAATAAACAAAATCTTTGTCATTCACGTGGGCCTGTTCCAAAGAATCAATATACTCTCTTCGGGTAACTGGGGGAATGATCGCGATGCTGTAGTGCTCCTGCAAAAGAATCAAATTCATTAAAAGTCTAGCAGTGCGCCCATTTCCATCGATAAAGGGGTGGATAAAGACAAACTCTTTGTGTGCCAGAGCTGCGGCTTGGACGGGGTGATTTTCCTTCCTCAATCGCTCCAAGCGAAGGATAAACTCTTTCATGAGATTGGACAATTCCGCGGGCTTGGGAAGTGGGTATTTAGACCCCGTGATAACAGCTCTACTTGTCCGGTACTTTCCAGCATTCTTTTCATCTATGCGGAAATAAAAAATCTGATGCAGCTGTTGGATATCGCATTCCCGAATCGCCTTATTTTGGACCAACGTGAAGAGAAAATCGTAGGCCTCAGCGTGACCCACAGCCTCAAAATGATCTCTGAGTGGTTTTCCACCCACTGTGATCCCCTCCTCTAAAACAATTTTGGTCTCCGACTCGGTCAGCGTATTCCCCTCAAGCGCGTTGCTCGAATAGGTCAACCCAATGCGGTAATACTCCCTGATCTGCTTTAGAAAGTCGTCGCTTAAAGGCCTATGGCCATCGATCTCTTTTTTGAGCGAATCGATCTCTTTGAATATGTCTCTCTGCATACTCCTGAGTATAACCCGAATCGCCTTATGTCACAATTGTGAAACTGACCTGGGGGTCGAAGGGGGGGATTTCGAAGGCGGCGAGGAATTCGCAGTCCCAAAAACACCCCTCGCCAGCGAGGGGGATCACTCGGACTTTGTGGGGAGTCGAAACCTCTATTTTGAGGTTTTGGAAAAGCACTGAAGAGGCCTCCCCATTATAACGGCGGAGACTTTTGGGCTTGAGAACTTCCTGCCCAATCTGACATTTGGGCGCTTTCACATAAAAGGCAAACTCAAGGGGCGTCTCAGGTTTAAGCCCAACGAATCGGACGTCGACCTTGCAGCTGGTCTCGCTCGATTGGGTCTTCAATTCCAACCACACTTCGGGAAGGGCGAAAGTGCGAGCCCACCCCTTCTCCCCTCTCCCCTTGATCCCAAAACTGAGAAGGGGCGACTGGGGTCCCAGGGCGCGGATTTCCACCCCGCCAGCTCGGATCATCCCCAATGAGGTTCCGTTCCCCGCTAAAGTGAAAGCCGATGAGAGCGAAGGGCTGGAAAAAAGGGTCAATCCGAAGTCGGGAACTGTGTCGGGTTCTATTGGCTCGATATCGGAAAGGCGGGAAAGCCACTGCTCTGCCGCTTTTTCATTGTACTCTTTTTCTGGGCACCAAAGGGGGAGAAAGGAGGCCAAAGGTCGCAGCCAATGGGCCAATTGCCCTGCCTCTTTGACAAAGCCTGCGCTCTTCCAAAGAAGGGCCAGTTGACAGAGTTTGTGAAGGGGCATCAAATCCCAATGAGGGATGTAGGGCGGCGCGTGAGTTTTGCTGTTCTTGGCTCGGACATACGAAATCAGAGGCCAGAAACAACTGGCCTCTAAATCTTCACAGCCTGAATGATCGAAAAGTTCCATGGGAACTATTCAATAAGTTTGCGCATTTTCTTACCAGGAGTAAATTTCACCGCTTTGCGGGCTGGTATGACAATGGGAACTGCTGCGTTTTTCGGATTGCGGCCAATTTTTTGTTTTCTCTCTACAACTTCGAACACGCCGAAATCGCGGAATTCAAGGCGATCTCCCTGTGACAGAGTATCGGTCATAGCATCGAGAAATGCCTGGATCACATTGCGAACATCATTTGGGTGCAGACCCTTCGTAGATGATATCGTTTGGATCAGCTTCTTTTTTGTGATAGTCGCCATATCCGGGCTCCCTTTTTGATCTTTAAGATTTTCAGACAAGCTGTTTGTCTCCTTCTCTGGGCCCTTGTGAACGAGTCCCAAAATTTTGCCCCCGCCGTACCGTAGGTACTTGAAGTAAAGGGGTTCACGAGTTCAAAATAGCGATTGTCGATTATTTTTCAAACGAAAATTTTTAAGCGAGGCGAATTAACATCCGTTTTTTCTTGCCAGCGCTCAAAAGAAGATACGATCCGTCTATGAGATGCAGAGCGGAAATCAAAAGCGCAGGATCCACAACGCGTTCATTATTTAGATAGGCGCCGCCGTTTTTAATGAGCCTTGTTCCTTCCGATTTGCTCGGAACCAAGCCGACTCGCACGACGAGATCGACATATTTTTGTCCGACGACTTCGTGTAAAGAGAGCTGGGTATTGGGCATGTCGTCCGCCAGTTGCCCGAGAACCTCTCCGCTCAACTTCGCATCGGAACCGGGCGCCATCCCTTCCGTCACCTTCAAGGCAGACTGCAGCCCCTCTTCGCCGTGGACAAAACGGGTCACCTCTTCCGCCAATCGTCTCTGCGCGCTGTTCGGAACGTGCATCCCCGCCTCGATCTCTTGGATTTCTGCCAGATCGAGGAATGTGAGCATTTTTAGCAGCCGAATCACATCGGCATCGGAGATGCCAAATAGGTATTGGTAAAATTGGTAGGGACTCAACTTCTCGCTCGAGAGCCAAATGGCCCCCCCTTCCGACTTGCCGAATTTCTTCCCATCGCTTCGAGTCAGCAGCGGGAAAGTCAATCCGAAGATCTGTTCACCGCCCAATTTCCGGTTGAATTCGGTGCCCGAAGTGATATTGCCCCACTGATCGCTTCCCCCCATCTGGAGCTCCACGCCGTGTTCGCGATTCAGGTAACAGAAATCGTACCCTTGCAGGATCTGGTAAGTGAACTCGGTATAGCTCATCCCCTCTTCCGATTGGAGCCGCGTCCGCACCATGTCTTTCGCGATCATGGGGCCAATCCGGAAGTGTTTGCCCACATCGCGCAAGAAATCGACCAGCGAAAACTTGCCCAACCAATCGTTGTTATTCAAAATCACGGGCCGAGGCCCGGAGGGAAATTTGAGAATTTTATGGAAAAAGGTCTCGAGGCATCGAAAATTATGGGCGAGCGTCTTTGCATCGAGGAGATTCCTCTCGGTGCTTCTTCCCCCCGGATCGCCGATGAGTCCTGTCGCCCCACCGAGAATGACAAATGGCGTGTGGCCAAACTTCTGGAACCAGGCGAGGCCTATGATCCCGACGAGGTTTCCCAAGTGGAGGCTATCTGCCGTCGGATCGAAACCGACGTAGACCTTCATCGGTTTATTAGCCCGATCGCGCAGTTCCTGATGGGTCATCTGGTCGACGAATCCCCGCTCAACCAGTGCGTCAATGATATTTCTCATGGAAAAATTTTAACGCAAGTGACCTTAATGCTCAAATGCTTTTCCAAATTGTGCCATATCGCCCTTCAGCTTGTCGGCGATGAGCTGCACTTTTTTGCTGATCGCTGCGGCATTTTGGTTCTGATTGAACAGCTTGATACTTTTTTCTTTGATGTGGACGCGGTGTTTGGCGTTATCGGCAATCCATTTATGGATTTTATCGACGGTCTCTTCGATCGCCTTTGGAGTGAACTGCCCCTTTTCTTCTTCCCATTGCTTGAGCAATTTTTCTCGCGCCCTGCGTGTTTTCAAGCTCTCGGGAGCGATCGGTCTCTCTCTAAAACCATCCTTTTCTTTCTCTAAAGCAGCCATCTGAAACCTCCGTTTATACACAAACTACTTCAAGAATCGGTCTCTGTCGGCGTCGGACAGCCACTGAATTTGGCCCCGCCTGCATCGCTCAACTTATTCAAGTTGAGCTGCTTCGGCGCCGGCTACGCCTGGTCCAAATTCAGGGCGCCTCCTTGACACATTCCCGATTCTTGAAGCAGTTTGTGTCTACCGCCCACTACCATATAAAATTTTGATTTAAAGTTCTAGTGAAATTTCATATACTCCATAACCATGTCAGAAGATGCAAAAGTGGCCGCTGGCCGGAAAGCGGCGGAGTGGATTGAGAGCGGGATGATCGTCGGCCTAGGCACGGGGTCTACGGCTAACTGTTTTATCCGCAGCTTAGCTGAGCGATGCCGCAAGGGGCTTCGCATCCAAGCCGTTTCCAGTTCGAGAGTTTCCACCGAACTAGCCCGAAAAGAGGGCATAGAGGTCCTCGACATCAATTCTGTCCCTCGCGTCGACATCACCGTCGACGGCGCAGATGAGATCGATCCGAAAAAGAGGATGATTAAGGGGGGCGGTGGGGCCCATGTCCGCGAAAAAATCCTCGCCAGCGCCAGCAATGAGATGGTCGTCATCGTCGATGAGACGAAGCTCGTCCCCTCGGTAGGCCGTGGCAAACTTCCGGTTGAGATCGTCTTTTACGGTTCCCCTGCGACCCGCATGAAGATTGAGCGGCTCGGCTATCAAGGCAAGTGGCGCCTTGCGGACGACGGCACCCTTTTTGTCACAGAGAATGGGAACCTGATCTTCGATATCCAATTTGAGTCCCCTCCCCGCTTTCCTGAAAAAGATCACGATGCGATCCGGGGCGTCCCCGGCGTCATTGACACTGGATTTTTCTTCAATCTCGCGGGCCGGGTCATTGTCGGCTACCCCGACGGCCGAGCAGCCGTCCGCTAATATTTGATGTTGAATTTGTTTTTGGCCAATTTGAGGATGGCCGCCACAGCGGCATCGGCGTCGTCGCCAATTGCCTCAACGACGACCTTCGCTCCCCTCTCTGCCGCCAACATCAAGATCCCTAAGATTGACTTGGCATTGACCATATAGTTCCGATAACTCAGATTGACTTGACAATCGTAATTAGCCGCGCATTTCACTAGCGCGGTCGACGGACGTGTGTGTAGCCCTTTGTCATTGAGCACTACGAAGACGGCTTTGGCTTTCTTTTTCATCTGCTCACCAAATACATTACGGGGCAGATGTATGAGTTACACCAAACCGAATTATTTTACAACTACAAACACTCTTTCAGGTCGCGCAGGAGCTGCTCAAAATAGTCCATCGCTGCATTGACCGAGTCTGATTGTCTCATGTCGACGCCTGCGCCCCTCAATAGATCGATGGGAAACTTACTTCCCCCTGATGACAAGAACTCCAGATAGCGGCTCTTGGCCCCCTCATCTTCCATGGCATTTTGGAAAAGAGCGAGGGCGGCGCTCAGGCCCGTCGCGTACTGATAGACGTAGAAGTTGTAGTAAAAATGGGGGATGCGGGCCCACTCAATCTCAAGCTCAGGATCGATGACCATTTCCGGGCCATAATACTCCCGATTGAGCTGCGCGTAGTATTTATTGAGCAGGGATGGGGTGAGGGGAACTCCCTCTTCCGCCCACTTGTGGAGTTGAAGCTCAAATTCAGCAAACATCGTCTGTCGGAAAATCGTGCCGCGAATCCCCTCAATCTGATAGTTGATCAGGTAAGCTTTGTCCTTCTTCGACTTCACCTTCGATTTCAGGTGGCTCAAGAGGAGCTGTTCGTTGAACGTGGAGGCCACTTCAGCGACAAAAATCGGGTATTGCGAATAGACGTACGGCTGGTTCTGGCGGCTAAGGAAACTGTGCATGCTGTGCCCCGCTTCGTGTGCGAGCGTGAGGACATCCTTGAGGTTCCCGTGATAGTTGAGGAGGATGTAGGGCATGCTGTCGTAACAGCCGCTCGAGTAGGCGCCTGAACGCTTGCGGGCATTCTCGTAGACGTCGACCCAACGGTCTTCGAGCAGTCCCTTCCTCAGCGAATTTTGATAGTCAGAGCCCAGAGGCGCCACCGACGCAATGACAGCGTCTCTCGCCTCCTCATAGGACATGTTCGCTTCAGCCTCTTCGACGATCGGAACCATCAGGTCGTAGACGTGGATCTCGTCTAGACCCAGCGCCTTTTTCCTCAGCGCAACATATTCGTGCATGAGGGGGATCCTCTTTCTCACCGAAGCGATCAGATTGTCATAGACAGAGGTGTCGATCTGATGGGGGAAAAGGGCTGCCTCAAGACAGGTATTGAACTTGCGCGCGCGGGCAATGAAACGGTGACTCTCCACTTGCCCCTGGATCAATTCGCACAGAGTGTTGGCATGCGCCTCATAACCGCGGTGCAAATTTTGGAAGGCGGTGCGCCGCAATTCACGGTCGGTGTTGCTGATGTGGGTGAGATAGGTGCCATTGGAAAGGGGGTGTTCCTTGCCCTTTGAATCGACGGCGGGCTTAAAGGTGAGATCGGCGTTATTCAGGGCGCCAAAAGCGCGGTAGCATGTGTCGAGCGCCTTGCCGCTGAGGGCCATGAGCTCCTCTTGCTCATGAGAGAGTGTGTGGGGACGCATCCGGCCAATTTTTTGGAGATGGAATCGGTAGGGGGCAAGGGCCGAATCGGCGATCAGGGTCTTAAACTTCTTTTCATCGAGAGAGAAAAACTCAGGTTCGATCCAGGAGGTCTCCAGGCTAAATTCTTGAATAAGGCTCGATATCAAACCGAAGTCGCTCTTGAATGTGTCGTTGCCGAGATCTTCGTCGAGGCGAAGGTGGGCGTAGGTGTGGAGCTTCTCCAGCTGCCGCTGCAGGCCAAGATACGATTCGAAGAGAGCCGCCACCGCTTTGGGATCGTGGAGCTTTCCCTTGTATTTTGAGAGTTGAGGCCATTTAGGGGCCTTTTCTTGACCCTGAGCCCGCGTCAAATCGGTTTTCCAAGAATTGGGATCTGGATAGAGTGCCTCCACATTCCATCGATCTTCAACTGGCACTTCATTTCGACTGACTGGCATGGACTCATTTCCTTCTGTTAAGTTATTGATATTCAGTTCGTTAGAAACAATTTCCGCAGGGGCGACAGACAAGATTAGCAATCTTGACAATATTGTGCTAAATTGAGTTGCAAAAAATCGCATAGTCGAGTATATTCCTTAAGTAATTCAAGAATCCGTTTACTAACGAGGAGATGTTTATGGCTGTAAAAAGCGCCGAGAAAAAAATTACCTTAAAACCCCTTGGCAACCGCGTCTTGGTCCAGCGGTTGGAACCCCAAGAGACAATGAAAGGGGGGATTATCCTTCCCGATTCAGCAAAGAAAAAGCAAGAGACTGCAAAGGTTGTCTCAGTTGGGCCGGGCAAAAGACTCGATGATGGGAAAGTGCTTCCTGTCTCTGTGAAAGTGGGCGACGTCATCCTCATGGACAAATATTCTGGCCAAGAGGTGACATTGAACGACGAAGAATACATGATCTTAAAAGCAGACGACATCATCGCAATCATTGAAGAATAACCTAAAGAGGAACTATGGCACCAAAAAATATTAAATTCAAGGAAGACGCCCGCCAAAAGATTTTAAAAGGGGTCCGCACACTGGCATCCGCCGTAAAAGTCACATTGGGTCCTAAGGGGCGCAACGTGGTGATCGATTCTAAATTCGGCGCGCCAAAAATCACCAAAGACGGTGTGACAGTTGCGAAGGAAGTAGAACTCGAAGACAGACACGAAAATATGGGCGCCCAGATGGTGAAAGAGGTCGCGAACAAAACCGCTGAGAAAGCGGGCGACGGCACCACGACGGCGACAGTTCTCGCTGAAGCCATTTACAGCGAAGGACTTCGCAACGTAACGGCAGGCGCTAACCCAATGGAGATCAAGAAAGGGATTGAGCTTGCAGTCACCACGGTCGTCGATGAACTGAAAAAACTCAGCAAGCCGATCAAAGACACCAAAGAGATCGCACAAGTTGCGACGATCTCCGCCAACGGCGATGCAGACATCGGTTCGATCATCGCGAAGGCGATGGAGAAAGTCGGCAAAGATGGCACGATCACAGTGGAAGAGGCGAAAGGCTTTGAGACGACTTTGGAAGTTGTCGAAGGGATGAACTTCGACCGCGGCTACGTGTCTGCCTATTTTGTCACCAATGCCGAAACATTGATCGCCGAGTATGAAAATGCTTTCGTCCTCATCTATGAGAAAAAGATCTCTTCGATGAAGGAATTCCTCCCTGTCCTCCAAGCTGCCGCAGAGTCGGGCAAACCGCTCCTCGTCATCGCGGAAGACATCGATGGAGAGGCTCTGGCGACACTCGTCGTCAACCGCCTCCGCGCAGGTCTCAAGGTCGTCGCCGTGAAGGCGCCTGGCTTTGGCGATCGCCGCAAAGCGATGCTCGAAGATCTCGCCATCCTCACTGGTGGCCAGTTTATCTCTGAAGAACTCGGCATCCAACTCGAAAAAGTGACCCTCGACATGCTGGGCCGCGTGAAAAAAGTGCTCGTCAAGAAAGACGACACGACGATCATCGGCGGCGCAGGCGATGCGAAAGCGATCAAAGATCGAATCGCACTGCTCAAGCGGCAAATCCAAGAGGCTACCTCCGATTACGATCGGGAGAAACTCCAAGAGCGCCTCGCGAAACTCTCTGGCGGCGTAGCTGTCATCCGAGTGGGCGCAGCGACAGAATTGGAGATGAAAGAGAAGAAGGACCGAGTCGACGACGCGAAAGAGGCGACCAAGGCAGCCGTAGAAGAGGGAATCGTCCCTGGCGGTGGTGCAGCGCTTCTCCGTTGCATCCCTGTCCTCGAGAAAATGTTAGCGAAACTCTCAGGCGATGTCAAGATCGGCGCCGAGATCATCGTTCGCGCGCTCTCCTATCCTCTGCGCCAAATCGCTGAAAACGCGGGCAAAGAGGGTTCGATCGTCATTCAGAAAGTCGCTTCTATGGGACCTCAAGATGGATATGATGCCCGAGAAGACGTCTATGTGAATATGATTGAGAAGGGAATTGTGGATCCGACGAAAGTCGTCCGCTGCGCCCTTCAGTTCGCAGCTTCCATTGCGGGACTTCTCCTCACTACCGAGGCGATCATCACCGAGGAAGAACAAGACAAGGCGGCGGCACCAGCAGGTGGCCACGACCACGGAATGGACTACTAAGTCCAGAGAAGCCCTCGGTCTCCCGAGGGCTTTTTTATTTGCTACCAAAGAGATTGAAAGGATTGATCGATTCTTGGATCCTTTCGGTTGGATTTAAGAATTTCTCCAGATACTCTGCCATCCCCGCACTCTCAAAGATCTGACGCGCTACCTCTTTTGTCGGGAACCCCTCTTGGCCATCGATGTGGTCAAATTCCATGTGGTCGAAATGTTTCGTCCCCGCGATGCCGAGTACGATCGCCCCCTTCCCCTGAATCTCTGCGGTTAAGTTGTCGATTGTCAGCCTGCGTACCACCACTTCGCTCTTCCGCTTCCTGTTTGGCATACGCCCCCCGATCGCCCCCCAATTATTCGTCTTCCCCGCTGGGTCTAAGATCTCAATATTGATGTGGGCATCCTCCACTGCAATCTCATCGATCTCAGATACGTCCTGAAGAAGACTGCCCAGCCGGTAGCGAATCACAACGCGCTTAGCGGTAAAGGCATCGGGCGTTTCAAAGCCGCGAGGATTCGCAACCTTGAATGTGTGAAGGGTCGTTTCACTCGGCCAGGTGCTGATCATCCCGACATAGACGGGGACCTTCATTTTGCTCGAGATATAGGTGGACATGATGGGTGCCTTCACTAGCCATAGGAAAAGAATGACAGCTAATGAAACTAAGAAGCTAAACTTCCATTTGTGCTGTATCAAATGGCGTTTCATCATATTGGACCTATACCACTCGTGTTTCAAAAATCGGTCCTGCCGGCGTCGGGCAGCCACTGCTTTTGGGATCCGCTTCCACCCCACCCCAAAGATGATGCATCTTTGGGGACCCCGGGGCTCAACCTTTCAGGTTGAGCTGCTTCAGCACCGGCTTCGCCTGACCCAAAATCAGGGCGCCTCCTTGGCATCCCCCAATTTTTGAATCACTCCCGGTATACCTCTTTCCTTCAAAATGGAGAATCGGTTAATTATTAGGAATGAGAAAATTCGTCCTCATCCTGATCGCCCTGGTTCTTGCGGTTATCGTCGCCGCCGCGCTTGCCTTCATGTGCCGGACTCAAATCGCCGCCCACACCATCGGCAAGAGCCTCCATGTCCCTGCGAAAATCGCCTCTCTCGAGTTCGGTCAGGGGAAAACAGAGTTGACAGGGCTCTGGATCGGCAACCCTCCCCAATCAAAAACACCCACCTCCTTCACGACAGAGCGGATCGAGATCGACGCCACCCTCCAAGAGGTGATGGGCAATCCCCTAATTCTCGAAGAGATCACCATGGAAAATATCTTCGTGGGGATCGAGGTATATAGCGGCAATGA
Organism: Chlamydiales bacterium; assembly: GCA_035479435.1. Classification (GTDB taxonomy): domain Bacteria; phylum Chlamydiota; class Chlamydiia; order Chlamydiales; family SM23-39; genus REEB52. Next base: position 4,125 of record DATIIR010000126.1, on the reverse strand, counting down.
CAACAACTGGGCCCACATGTTGGCCCATAGCCGGCAAAAAAAGAGCCCTCGCGACTACGTCATCCGCAAGCTGATCCTCAGAAATCTCACCGTGCAAATGACGAAAGCCGATGGCAGCGTCAAAACCTACCCGACCATTCAGGTGATGCAATTCGAAAATATCACCAGTGAAACCGGATTCCCCGTCGGAGAAATCGAAAAGGCAATCTTCGATCTCGTGATGAAAGAGATCCTCAGGAAATTCGGCCTGCAGCAACTCAATGACACACTCGACCAGGTTGTGCCCGGCGGTTCCCCTCTAAAATATTTCTTTAAATAATCCTCCTAATACATTAATATTAAAGCACTTACGAACCATATCTTTTTAAACGCAAATATCCTATAATACAGTCGATGAAAAAAAGTGCTACTAAGCTCTACAATTGGGCGATTCAAAAAGCTTCTTCAACGAGGGCGCCCCTCTGGCTCACCCTCCTCTTCTCGCTGGAGCTTGTCCTCTTCATTCCACTCGATGCGGTGCTCGTGTTTTTTTGTCTGCAGAAGAAGAGAAACATCTTCCTCTATGTGATGATCGCCACCCTCGCCTCCACAGTGAGCGGGATCACTGGCTATCTCCTGGGTCATTTCCTGTGGGATCTCATCGGCGGCTGGGTCGTGCCCCATCTGATCGCCACCTCCACTTTTAACCACATCACGGCCCACTTCCAGGCCTATGAAAACTGGGCTGTCTTTTTCGGCGCCCTAATCCCTTTCCCCCTCAAAGCGATCAGCGTGGTAGCTGGCGTCTTCAGTTTGGGGATCGTCCCGTTCGTCTCCTATCTGGTGACAGCCCGTCTTCTCCGCTTTGCCATCGTAGGCGGAGCCATGGCCATCTGGGGCGAGAGAGTAAAGCTTTTACTCGATCGCCATTTCCATCGCATTTTCATGCTGATCGGGGCCAAAGTCGCTATCGCTCTCCTCTTCTTCTGGGTACTTGCTAGATGATTCGCCGTGCGGCGCGGAAAGGGTAGGAGACCTCCCCAGAGCCACTCCACTCCGTATCGGTGAGCTTGCTGATGCGCACGTAGGGCTTGTTTTCCCGCGAAGATGTGTGGATAAATTGCGTCCCCTCCAGGCACATGCCGACGTGCTTGATCTCTTGTTCGGAGGGGCCAAAAAAGAGCAGGTCGCCCGGCGCGAGAGTTTCAAGCGGAATCGGTTTGCAACGGGGGTCGCGGATCTGCTGTCTCGCATCGCGGGGCAAGTGGATGCCGACCCGGCGATAGAGCATCTGCACAAATCCCGAACAATCGTAACCGAAACTCGATCTGCCGCCCCAAGTGTAGGGAAGCCCCAGAAACTTCCTGCTCAAGGTGACGAGGTCAACGTGGGGTTCTAGTTGTACATCCCCTTTTTGCACATAGGCCTCCTGGCCATCGATCAAACTGATTTTGATCCAGCGGGGATCGGAAGAGTCGATCACTTTGAGACCAACTCCGAAAGGCAAAGTGATGAGGGGGCCATATTCGGTATCGGGCACGGGGTAGATATGGGCGCTTAGGCGGGTTACTTCAACGTGAGTGGGGTAAACAGTGGGCAGGGCCACTAGATGCGCTGAGAAAACCCAGCCGGTGTACGAGTCGGGGGTTGCAATAGAGCCCCATTCCCCCGCCCGTTCGCCCACCTGCACCTCTTCGCCAAAGAGTGCCTGCGAGACGATTTTCGAATCACCCCGGGGGCTCTCTCGCATGTCGGCAACGGGAACGCGGATATAAGTAAACATAAATGAAGCCGGATGGTAACATTTCAATGCAATTTATGGAAGAATCGATCGAAGAGGCCGTCGCCAAACGGCGCACGTTTGCCATCATCAGCCACCCTGACGCTGGAAAGACAACCTTGACCGAAAAGCTCCTCCTCTATTCGGGAGCGATCCAAACGGCCGGGATGGTGAAGGGACGCAAAGGGCGCAAGGCGGCCACTTCCGACTGGATGGCGATGGAGCAAGAGCGGGGAATCTCGATCACTTCTTCGGTCATGCAGTTCACCTACAAAGACGTCATCATCAATGTCCTCGACACCCCTGGTCACGAAGACTTTTCTGAGGATACCTATCGAACGCTTACGGCAGCCGATTGTGCGATCATGGTGATCGACGCCTCGAAGGGCGTGGAGAAGCAGACCCGCAAGCTCTTTGAGGTGTGCCATCTGCGCAAGATCCCCGTCCTCACCTTCATCAACAAGATGGACATGCCGGGAAGAGAGCCGCTCGATCTGATGAACGAAGTGGAAAATGTCCTGCAGATCCAATCGTGCGCCCTCAACTGGCCTATCGGTTCGGGCAAAGAGTTCCGCGGCGTCGTCGATCGGGCCACGAACGAGTGCATTTACTTTGTCAAGACCTCCGTCGGAGGAGCGCAGAAAGCCGATATGATCCGGAAACCCCTCTCGGAGGCCGATCCGCAGCTGCGCGAAGAGCTCGAGCTTCTCGACCTCGCTGGCAACACCTTTGACAAAACTCGTTTTCTAGCGGGCGAACTCACCCCCGTCTTCTTCGCCTCGGCGCTCACCAATTTCGGCGTGGAGCCCTTCTTCGACGCCTTCATCCATCTGGCCCCGTGCCCTCACGCCCGCCTGGCCGACCGCCTCGACGGCACCGAAGTGGAGATCGACCCCATCAAAACACCCTTCAGCGGTTACGTCTTCAAACTGCAAGCCAATATGGACCGGCGCCATCGCGACAACATGGCCTTTATCCGCATCTGTTCGGGAAGATTTGAGAGGGATCTCATCGTCAGACACCACCGCCTCGGCCGTGAGATCCGCCTCTCTCGCCCTCACGGCATGGTCGCTGGCGAGAGGACCACCCTTGACTACGCCTATCCGGGGGACGTCATCGGCGTCATCAACCCGGGCCTCTTTGCCATCGGCGATACCATCTCTGTCACGGGCGGCTTCAATTTCAAGCCACTCCCCCAATTCCAGCCTGAGATCTTCGCCAAACTCTATCCCAAAGACGTGGGCAAGCGGAAATCGTTTGATAAAGGGATCCTGCAGCTCACTGACGAAGGGGCGATCCAGCTTCTCCACGCTTACGAGCGCGAAGGAGAACTCATCTTCGCCGCCGTGGGCAAGCTCCAATTTGAAGTGATGCAATACCGGCTCAGGGACGAATATGGGGTTGAGACAGTTCTCACTCCCCTTCCCTACCAGTGCAGTGCGTGGATTTTAGGCGATATGAAGACATTTGAGAAGACATCGACGAGTCTCATTGTGCAAGATCGGCAAAACCGTCCCCTCGCCCTTTTCACCTCGCAATGGGACAAGCAGTATTGCGTGAAGCAGAACCCCAAACACCAATTCGCCGACATCTTAGCCTAAACTACATTCAGAGCGGAGTCGAGGCGGAAGGTTTTGGGGGTCATGGGGAAAGGTTTGATCTTTAGAGCGCCCCAGTAGCACTTGTCTTCGTCGTCGTAGCAGATGAGGAGCTGCTCGCCCGGCTGAATGGCCTTCTTGGCGACGTAAATGATCTCAAACGGAGCAGGCCTCAAACCGACCGAATTGGTCGGGATGCGGAGGAATTGGGCCTCCACATTGGGTTTATCCGAATGGTTGATGAAACGGGTAAAATTCCCCTTTTTATCGGCATCCAGATCCAAGGAGTAGAGGCGGCGCGGATGGAACTTCCCCTTCGGGTCGTGGCGAAGCTGCTCTTCCCTCGTCAAGAGTAGATCGTTGAGCAGTGAAAACGCATAGTCGGAGCCCTGCATCTCATTTTGAGGAGCTAGGTAGACAACGCCCGAATAGGGGGCGATCGCCTCCCCTCTCTCAATCGGCTTCGCTTCCGGGTGCAAGAAGATCCCATACCCGATCTTACCCTTTAACTTCCTCATCACCAGGTGCTTTGGAAGCCCCTCTCTCTCAACCGCGCGAGAAATCGCCGCGATCTCCCTCAAATTACTCTTTGTCGCCCTCGGGACGTAGACCTTCTGCTTTTTGATCGTTTTAGAGCCAAAAGCCATTAATTCTTGGGGTATTTCCTGGCGGAGCAATCTATATTTCATGTCCCGAGTCTACCAAACCTATTAATTAATGTCCTTTATTATCAGTATATTGGTTTTTAAATATTGATTATTACATAAT
>DATIIR010000125.1:0-6994 GCA_035479435.1 Chlamydiales bacterium | reverse complement strand
CGCGGACCCAAAGGGGGAGCTTGTAGATATCGGTTCGGGGGAGTTTGACGACATATTTGCCGTCCTCGCTGGCGAAGGCAAAGCACTGCCGCCCTCGCCCAATGTACGAATAGGTTTGGGTGAGCGCTTGCTCCGCTTCAGCGCTCCAATTTTCAGCTACGTGCATCTCTAGGCTGTGGATGCGGCGGGGACTAAACCCTTTCTTGAGGTGATAGATCCCTTTCCCAGCGCCCACAGAGAGAGCCATTAGCAGAATGAAGACGAAGAGCTTTTTCATGAGAGGCTGAGTATAACTTTTCCTCCCCGTTTTACTCAACATGAGTTAAACTGGCGGGATGTGTGGTTTCTCTGGTTGGTTCGACCCAAATCCTCAGGCGAGAGAGGTCCTAGAACGGATGACGACGGCGCTGATGCATCGGGGTCCCGATGATGCCGGTTTTTATTTAGAGGGACCGGTCGGATTGGGCCATCGCCGCCTCGCGATCATCGATCTCTCGGCCAGCCGCCAGCCCATGATCGAGGGGCGGTGTGCCCTGGCCTATAATGGAGAACTCTACAACTTCCGGGAATTGCGCGGGGAACTCGAGTCGTTGGGCCATCGCTTCCAGACGGAGGGCGACACCGAGGTGTTGCTCCACGCCTTGATCGAGTGGGGCGAGGCCGTTTTGCCGCGACTGCAGGGGATGTTCGCCTTTGCGTTTTGGGATGGAGAGGCGCTCTTGCTGGCCCGCGACCACCTCGGTGTAAAGCCGCTTTACATTTGCTGGGACGGGGGGCGCTTATTGTTCGCGTCTGAGATCAAAGCGCTCTTGGAACATCCGGCCGTTTCCCGCGAAGTGGACCCCAATGCGATCGGCCTCTACCTCGAGTGTCAATACATCCCAGCACCCTACACGATTTTTAGAGACATCCGAAAACTCCCGCCAGCCCATAGCCTCCGGTTAGAAAAGGGGCAACTGGTGCAAAAGTGCTACTGGAGGCCAACCTATTTGCCCAAGTTTCCGTTCGATGAAGAGACAGCACTTGAGCAATTGGAGTTCCACTTGCGCCGTTCGGTGAAGTCGATGCTGGTCTCCGATGTGCCTATCGGCGCTTTTGTCAGCGGAGGGGTCGACTCGTCGCTCATCGCCGCTCTGATGCAGGCCGAGTGCAGCCAGAAGCTGAAGATCTTTTCCATCGGTGTGGACCATGTTCATGGAGAGCAAAAGTATGCGGCTCAGGTGGCGGATCGGGTGGGCGCTGAGTTCCATGTGCTGATGGTCCAATCGAGCGATCTCATCTCCGCTCTGGATCAGATGTTCGATGAGCCGTTTGGCGATCAGGCCGCTTTGCCGACGCTGCTCCTCTCGAAATTCACGCGCGAACAGGTCAAGGTGGTATTGACGGGAGAGGGAGCAGATGAGGTTTTCGCCGGCTACAGCAACTATGCGAAGAAGATGAGGGAAGCGCCTCTCGCCGCCCGCTTTGGCAGATTCCCTCTGCCGCAGTTATACCCTTTGATGCCGGCCAAATTGCGCAAAAGTCGCCTCATGAAGGCGATGGCAAGGCCCCTCTCGAGGCGCCATACGACCATTCCGAATCTCTACGATACCGAAATGCACGGATCGCTTTTGACGCGCGATTTTAAGGCTGCGCAAAAGATCGGCCTCGAGCATTTGGCCGAACCCCATTATTTTGGATGCGATTCGAGCGATTACCTCGACCGGATGCTCCATATCGATCAAAATCTGTGGCTCGCTGACGATCTCCTCGCCAAAGTAGATCGGGCGACAATGACCCATTCGCTGGAGGCGCGCGTTCCCTACCTCGATCACCAGCTGGTCGAATTCGCGGCTCGCTTGCCCACGCACTACAAATTGTCGGGAAATGAGGGGAAATATCTGTTGAAACGGCTTGCGGTCACAAAATTCTTGCCGCCCGAAATTGTCTACAGGCCCAAGCGGGGCTTCGTGATGCCGTTGCAAGAGTGGATGGCGCACGATCTCAAGCCGCTGATGAATGATGTACTATCGCCAGGGGGCCTTCTCGGCCGCAATATCCTTCGCCCTCACTTCAAAGAGGAGAATGCGACGCGTCTTTTCGCTTTGCTGGCTTTAGAACTTTGGTTCCGCCGCTACGCGCCTAACTATCAGTTTTGAGAGTAGGGGATCTCTTGGACGTCTTCGCCGCGCAAGAAAAAGCGGGCGGAGACTTGTTTGGGTTTGAGATAGTCTCTGAGCGCCCGGTCGAAGTTTTCAGAGGAGCAGTGGTCGCCACAAGTGAAGAGATCGACAAAACAGGCGCCATGTTCAGGATAGGTGTGGAGACTGGCGTGGCTCTCTGAGAGAAGATAGACAATGGTTAGGCCATTCGGGGGAAAGACATAGGGCGACTGGTTGAGGATCGTAGCTCCCGAGGATCCGACCGCGCTATCCATCGCTTTGATGAGCGCATCGAGATCGCTCATCGCTCTCAAGTCGCAATCGAGATAGCTTGCGATAAAATGTTTTCCTTTGAACGAATGTTCCTCTTCGCCAACGAGGCAATTCGCAAGGAACAGCAACGCAATCAAAACCACATGTCTCATTTTTACTCTAAAATTTTTGGCCCATTCTACATGCACCGGACTTAAAAATGTATTGAAATTTGATGTTCCTCTTGAGTACTTTGCAGAAAGGAGCAATTTCTTAAGAGGAGTTATCAAATATGAAAAAGAATGAATTCATTAAATGTGCAGCGGCAGGTCTTTTTGCCTGTTTTTGCATTTCTGGGCAAACAGCTCGCGAAGTAACGCCCGACGCAGCCGTTACCAAGAGTGAAAAAACAAATGAAGCGGTTGCTGAACAGCCGGCGGAAACTGTCCAAGAGGTCAGATCCAAAGGGGCTGCGAAAAGGGTCGTAGAGGGAGTTTCTGCAGACACCTCGGTTCGGAGTGGAGTGCGCAAAAGTGCGGCGCAGATGGCCATCGATGCAGAAATTGAGTTGAGCAGCAGGTAAAGACTACAAGGGGGGCTTTTCTTTTGGGTTTGGAACCTCAAAAGTCTCTTTGAGCCCCTCGGGTTTCTTCTTCAGAATATAGGTCAATGTTCCACCCAAAATAATCAACCCGGTGCCGATCAGCGATCGGATGCTGGGCGGCTTCCCAAAAATCAGCCAGCTGCTGATCCCTGCATAAACAACAGTTGAGTAACCGAGCGGAGAGAGGAAGGAGGCCGTCCCATAGCGGTAGGCGACCGTGAGTAACATTTGTGCCACCACTGTCGCAAACCCGATCCCAATCACCTGAAACCACTCCACGCCGCTCGGATGGATCCAATAGACCCACGCAAATGGGGCGCTCAATGCCGTGCTAAAGAAAAAGTAGTAGAAAAGGGTGCGGCTCATCGGCTCTTTTTTTAAGTTGAGGATGCGCAGCGCGGTAAACGCAATCGCCGAGGCGATCCCCGCAAAGATGCCAAAGATAAATCCTTCCCGGAAGATGAGCGTTGTGGGGTTTAGGATCACAGCAACGCCGATAAAGCCGATGATGATCGACCACCAAACATGGATGTCGATTTTTTCCCGCATCCAAACCCACCACATGAAAGGGACAAAGAAAGGGGCGCTATAGTTAAGGGTCGTCGCGTCGGTTAGATTGAGGTAGCGGATCGCCATAAAATAGAGAAAGTAGCTCAACACGCCCATCGCATCGCGGACCAAATGGACGGGGAGCTCGTTTGTTTTCAACCGCCGATATCCCTTTCGTAAAGCGATCGGCAAAATGGAGAGAAGGCTTACGAAATTTTGGATGAAAATAATCTGAATGGTGGGAAAACGGTCGCTGATACTCCACACCAAAGAACTCGCGGTCACAAAAAAAATGAACGCGATCAGACAAATCGAAATCCCTAGGGCCAGACGGGGTGGTGTTTGCTCTTGGCGCATAGATTCATATTATTCTTTTAGAAATTTGCTGTTAACTCAATTCGAAATTTGATAAAGAGAAGTGGAGGTGTTGTATGGAGTTCGACAGGAATAAGATGGAATGGTTGGAATTTGATCAGTTAGAAAGTTTTCCCCACGTGGTTCACGGCGTGTTTCTCCGTCACGGAGGGGTGAGTAAATCGCCTTGCGATACGCTGAATTTAGGCGGGGATGGAGCAAGCGATCATCCCGATACGGTCAAAATGAACCGCGATCTCGTGCGCAAGGCACTCGGTGTGGACCATTTGATTTTTCCTCACCAGACACACGGGACGAATGTGCAGCGCGTCACCTTGAAAAATCTCGGGAAAACTCTTCAAGCCGATGCGCTCTTCACGACAGAGAAGGGGATCGCTCTCGGCGTCACGCACGCCGATTGCCAGGCGGCCATTTTTTACGATCCCGTTCATGAAGCCGTCGCGGTTGTCCACAGCGGCTGGCGCGGAAGTGTCCAAAATATCTACGCGCGCACTCTCGAAGCGATGCAGCGCGAAATCGGCACGCAGCCGCAAAATCTCCTCGTCTGTATTTCCCCCTCTTTAGGGCCCGATCACGCCGAGTTCAAAAATTACAAGCAGGAACTGCCGCAAGATTTTTGGGCCTTCCAAGTGAAGCCCAACTACTTCAATTTCTGGGCCATTAGCCGAAAACAGCTCTCCAGTCTCGGCATTCTCGACAAGAACATCGAGATCACCGAAACCTGCACGGTTTGCAACCCCAAAGACTATTTTTCCTACCGCCGCGAAAAAGATACAGGGCGACATGGCACTGTCGTCGCTCTTAAGGGTTAAGCGGTTAGCGAAGTTCTTTTTTTAAAATCGGGGTATTGCTATCTGGAAGGTAACTGAAAGAAAGGTGTTTGGTTATGGGTATGAATATTGGAATGATGGTCCTCCTCTCTGCTGCAGTCACTCTGCCGCAAGGGGCGAATAACTCTTCAATCGCGAGCGGTTTTACCGCTGTCGTTGAGAGGGTCAAGGCGGTTGGTCTCTCTTTAATGGCCGAAGCCCCCCAAGCTGTTGAGTTGCCCGAGGGCGCTGCGGTGGCACAAGCGGAACGGACTGAAGAGGCCAAACTCGTCGATAATTCCGAAGCCGTTGAGGCACCCAAAGTCGTGAAGAGACGCGATGTCGTCAGAAAAACAAATGTCGTCGAATTTTATGTCACCGACAGACCTTCCGTTTTCGACAGATCTCAGATTGCAGAGGATGAAGGCGTTCAAGACGAGGCATTGATATTGCGCGGGTTGATTCTCGTGAGCTCCAAAGAGAACATGCTTCTGAAGAACGAGCTAAAACCGTTTGAAGGGGTCCAAATGCAGGGTTGCGACATTCCCGTGAGCCAAGAGGAACTAGCTTCTTGCCTAAACGTCTACATGGGCAGTTATATTGACTCAGAAGTGATTTTTGAGATTAAGAGCCTCATCAAACGCCACTGTATCAAAAATGACATCCCCTTTGTTTCGATCTATATTCCAAGACAGAAAATCAGCTACGGGATTCTCCAAATCGTCGTATCCCAGGATAAAGAATCTGATTGACCGTGAAGAGTCATTGCGAAGAAAAGAGGTTTCCGGAACAATGACTTTATGCAATTCGTCGATCTGTCCATAGCCGGTTTGAAGGTCATTATTCCTCGCCTCTTTCAAGATGAGCGGGGATTTTTCTTTGAGAGTTATAAAAGGCCCCTTTTTGCCGAAGAGGGGATCGATGTGACCTTCGCGCAAGACAACACCTCATTTTCCATCAAAGGGACGATTCGCGCGCTCCATTTCCAATCCCACCCGGGCCAGGCGAAACTCGTCACTTGCGTGCAGGGGAAGATCTGGGATGTCGCCGTCGATATCCGTCCCCACTCTCCCACGTTTACGCAGTGGGAGGCTGTCGAACTCGACGATCAGAATCATAAGCAATTTTATATCCCCGTAGGCTTTGCCCACGGATTTGCCGTTTTGAGCGAAACGGCCCGCGTCCACTACAAGGTGAGCGCCCCCTATGACCCAAAAACAGAGTGTTCTATTCGGTGGAATGACCCCGATTTCAACATCAGTTGGCCTATCAAAGACCCCATCCTCGCTCCTCGAGACAAAACTAGCCCATTTTTTAAGGAGACATTTTTATGTACTGGATCACAGGCGCCAAAGGGCTTTTAGGCTCAGCTCTTTGCGCTCAATGTAAAGCTGCTTTACATTCGGGTCATGAAGTTGACATCGCCGATTTCATCAGCATTCAGACCTTTGTAAAAAAGCACCCCGAGATCACCTACATCATCAATGCCGCCGCCTTCTCCCAAGTCGACGCAGCCGAGGAGTTCCGCGCCGAAGCTTACCGCGCGAACGTCATCGGCCCTGAAAATCTGGCCCGAATAGCCAATGACATTGGCGCCAAGCTTATCCACATCTCGACAGATTATGTTTTTCCCGGCAATGTCAAGCGCCCCCTCACCGAGAACGACCCCGTAGGCCCCCTCAATTATTACGGCAAGACCAAGCTCCAAGGAGAGCAGCGGGTCCTGGGTACCTCTTTGGTGATTCGGACGTCGTGGATTTTTGGCCAGGGAGGGAAAAATTTCGTCGCCAAACTGCTCCACATGCTGATGACCCAACCCGAGATTCATCTCACCAATGATCAATGGGGTAGACCCACTTACGCCCCCGACCTTGCGGCTGCCATCTTCCAGATGCGCGATCAGACGGGTCTCTACCAATATGCCAATAGCGGCGTTGTGACCAAGTATGAATTTGGTCTTGCGATGCTGGAAGAGGCCCGCTCTCTGGGATTGCCCGTGGTCACGAAATCGATTGTTCCCGTTCCAGGCTCTTTCTTCCCATCTCCGTGCAAACGCCCCGTCTATTCTGCATTTGACACCACGAAAATTGAACAACACATCCCTATCCGCCCCTGGCGAGAGGGATTGAGAGAACTTTTATGCGCACGACAACCAGCCTCCTTGTAACCGGCGGCGCCGGCTTCATAGGCTCAGCTTTTATCCGCTATCTGCTCCGCTCCTCTGATTTTACGGGTCGTATCCTCAATTACGATCTCCTCACCTA
>DATIIR010000124.1:0-16328 GCA_035479435.1 Chlamydiales bacterium | reverse complement strand
TGCAACATGACCGCATCGACGCAGTTGCCGAGCGTATTTTGGGGGATGCCCGCATGGCGGCGAAAATCGATCGGGATGGTCGCGTAATGAGTTTCGCTCTGGTCGGTGCGGCATTGAGCGAGAAGGTGAAGCAGGTGCGCGCAGACCGCATCGTTGCGCGAGAGTTTGCAACCGGCTTGCTCGCTCAGGGTGGCCTTCATCGCGGTGACTTCGTCTTGTGTAAATTGGATGAATACGTTCCGTTTGGGCGAATAGATCGCTTTGAGCAGAGAGAACATATCGCCCATTTTCATCCGCTTGAGTTTTGAGGGGCCTTGAGTGGGAGGAAGTTCCTTTTCCCACCGGAGAAAATAGGGTTCTCTGTTCTCGGGGATAATCGGCTTTTCGTACGTTTTACCGAGGATGTGGGCTGAGAGGGCTTTTTGGAGCTCCATGAAGCTCGAAAGATCGCCGATCACATGGTTCCAGCAGTAGCCGATCGCAGTGCCATCTGGACAGTGGCTGATCTTGATCGTCAAGACCGGCTGCTGCTGTCTCAAAGCTGTGAACGGGTTCAGGAGATCGACAAAAGTATTCGCGGGTAGGTTGGGGAGCCTGGTCAAGGAGTGGGCAAAGGGGAGCTTGACGGAGGCGCTCGTCACGGAGACGCCCTGATTGTTGCAATCGATGTAGAGTTGACCGTCTTTCTTAACGAGGACACCGGCAAAAAGGGGAAAGTCTCCGAGCACATGCTCGAGGGCTCGAGTGAGGACAATCGGGTCGACGAATTGCGGGTAAAAGAATACGACCGAAACCGGCATCCTAAAAGTGAAATGGTCTCTTACTGAACACTCGATGATCTTGCGTTCATGCCGGAGGGCTTTGACGGTCTTCGTCTCCATGTAATACCGCTCGTGCTTCCAAAATCGGTTCTGCCGGCGTCGGACAGCCACTGAATTTGGTCCCGCCTGCATCGCTCAACTTATTCAAGTTGAGCTGCTTCGGCGCCGGCTACGCCTGGTCCAAATTCAGGGCGCCTCCTTGGCATCCCCCGATTTTTGAATCACTCCCGGTATATCGGCACACTACACAAAACGGCATTGCTACACAAGCAGAGGGTGAAGAGGGAAGATTTTACCACAGAGATAATCTACCGCAGAGGCGAGGGGAAGCCCCTCGCGCTCCCCAATAAGAGAGAGAGTTTCCCTCTTGGGGTGTGGGGCCTCCCCACCTCTGTGGTGGATTATCTCTGTGGTGATAATTTAATTGGGACGATTAGTTCTTGATGCCGGTGTGGGTGCGGCGGATGCGGCTGTGCTTCATGCCATAGGCGAAGTAGATCACAAAGCCGATCGCGATCCAAATGAGGAGCTGCAACCAGGTGACGGCAGGGAGCATGAGCATCTGAGAGAGGCAGGCGATGATGCCGAGGAGCGGAACCCAAGGAACAAAGGGGACCTTGAAGGGGCGCTTGAATTCGGGGTGGGTGTGGCGTAGAACCCAGACGCCCACGCAGACGATCGCAAAGATAAAGAGGGTCACCATCGAGACGAGCTGGCCGAGGATGTCAATCGGGAAGAGGCCCGAAAGGACCATGGCGATCAGGGTGGTGGCAATGGTTGCAACGTAAGGGGTGCGGAATTTGGGATGGACTTTCGACATCGATTTCGGCAGGAGCCCGTCTTGGCCGATGGCGAGGAAAACGCGCGTTTGGCCGAGGAGTTGGACGAGGACCACCGAGGAGAGGCCGGCGAGGATGGCGACTTTTACGATGAGGGCAACCCAAAAGTAACTGGGGCCCATTGCGTTGAGGGCGACGGCCATCGGATCGCTTACGTTCAGGAGTGTGTAGCTGACAACGCCGGTCAGGATGAGGGAAACGAGGATGTAAGCCAACGTGCAGATGGTCAAGGAGCCGAGGATACCTCGAGGGAGGTCTCTCTGCGGATTTTTGGAGTCGAGGGCGAGGGTCGCAACGGTGTCAAAACCGACGTAGGCGAAGAAAACGAGCCCCGCGCCGCGCAAGATCCCACTGATGCCAAAGTTGCCGAAAACTCCGGTGTTCTCGGGAATGAAGGGGGTCCAGTTCTCGGGATTGACATGGGGGAGACCGATGACGATAAAGAGGAGAACCGTGCAGAGCTTGATGACGACTAAGAAATTTGTGAACTGGGCCGCTGCTCGGATGCCGATGGAGATCATAAACCCGATGAAGAGGACGAGGAGGATGGCCGGGACGTTGAGGTAGCTGCCGCTCCATTCCCATCCGGTGAACTCGCTGTAGGAGAGGGGAGCTCTCGCGAACTGCTCGGAGAGGACGATACCCCAATCTTGAAAGAAGCTCCGGAGATAGCCAGACCAGCCGGCTGCCACCGTCGATGCGGAAAAGATGTATTGCGCCGTGACCGACCAGCCGATGATCCAGGCGGGGAGTTCCCCGAGGGCGACGTAGGCGTAGGAGTAGGACCCCCCGGCGACGGGCATGAGGGCGGAGAGTTCGGCGTAGCAGAGTCCTGCGAGGACGCAGATCACCGAGGCGACGACAAAGGAGAGGACGATCGCAGGGCCCGCGTACTCTGCGGCTGCTTTACCGGTGATGACAAAGATCCCCGCGCCGATGATCGCGCCAATTCCGATGACGACCAGCTGAAACCAACCGAGATGCCGTTTGAGGGCATGTTCTTCAACTTCGACAAACTCTGCCCTCAGTGGCTTACGCAGAAACAGCTTTTTTAACATAGGCTCCGTCTTAGGAAGTATGGGAAATAAATTCGCAGACGAGAGGGATGTTGATCGGTAAAGGGAGCGGGACCTGATCAAGCTGTGGCGAGGCGAGAAGTTTGCCTGCGAATTTGTCTCCATCCAGGAACAGGTATTCTGGCAGGTCGCGGCTCACATTCTCGAGGGCCGAAAGGATCGGCTTCATCTGGCGAGAAGCGGGACGGACGGAGACAGTCATGCCGGGTTTCACGAGGAAAGATCTGCGGTCCACTTTCTTCCCATCGACCATGATGTGGCCGTGAGAGACGAGCTGTTGGGCGCCAAAGATGGAGGAGGCGAAGCGGAGGCGGAAGACGACGTTGTCGAGTCGGCATTCGAGCTGCTCTAGGAACAGGGTGGCAGTGTTGCCTTTCCGTTCCAGCGCCTTTCTATAAGCATTGACCAGCTGCTTTTGGCTGATCATGCCGTAGACGGCTTTGAGCTTCTGGCGCTCATCGAGCTGGACGCCGAAATCTGACTTTTTCTTTCTCTTTGCACCGTGCATTCCAGGAGGATGCTGTTTGTGGAGCAGGGGGTTGCGCGCTTTGCCAAAGATATTGGCAGCAAACTTACGGGCGATGCGGTTTTTAGGTCCTCTATAACGAGCCATTAGTTTCTCCGAAGAATGTTCGATTTAAAGGTTGAGAGTGTAGCTGAGGGGGAAATTTTTTGCAAATTCATTTGCCAGGATCCCACTTCTTAGAGTATAAATTTAGGGTCATATGGACTATAAAGTTTTAGCTTACTACGCAATCGTTCCCATTGAGAATCCTCAAGAAGAAGTCGCTCGCCATAAAGAATTTTTTCAGAGCCGCGATTTCAAGGGAAGAATCTACATCTCCGAACAGGGGATTAACGGCCAGGCGAGCGGTTCGGCTGCTGCTGCCGAGGAATATATGGCTTGGATGGGGGCCGACCCTCGCTTTCAAAAAATGTCTTTTAAGGTCCATGCAGCGCATGAGCACGCCTTCCCGAAAATGACGGTGAAATACCGCAAGCAGCTCGTCGCAGTCGATTGCGAGATCGACTTCACCGACCGGGGCGAGCACGTCTCTCCCGAGAAGTGGAAGGAGATGCTCGAGGCGCGCGGCGAAGAGACGATCGTCATCGATGTCCGAAATGACTACGAGTGGAAAATCGGCCATTTTGAGGGGTCTGAACTCCCCCAATTAGAGGCCTTCCGGGAGTTCCCCTCATTTGCCAAAAAGCTCAAAGAGGTGCGCGATCCGAAGAACACGGTCGTCATGATGTATTGCACGGGCGGTATCCGCTGTGAATTTTATGCGCCCCTCATGAAAAAAGAGGGCTTTGAGAAGGTCTACCAACTCGAAGGGGGCGTGATCAATTACGGCCTCCAAGAGGGGGGCGACCATTGGAAGGGGAAGCTTTTCGTCTTTGACGACCGGTTGGCCGTTCCTTTGGATGAGAATACGCCTCCCATCACCAACTGTACCCATTGCAATCAACCCAACGATGTCTATTACAACTGCGCCAATATGGATTGCAATGAACTCTTTCTCTGTTGTCTCGACTGCTTAAGAGCGCACAAAGGGTGTTGTTGCTCCGAGTGTGAAAGCCAAGACCGGGTTCGACCCTATCAGGAGAATGCGAAGCCGTTCCGCAGATGGGACCACGCCTGGAAAAATGGATCTTCTCTACAAAACTGAGAAAAAGGGGCGGGGTCTCCTCGTCTCCATCGAGGAGCGGGGGAGCAAACGGATCCTCTACCTCGACACTCTAAAAACGTTGGCCAAGGAGAGCGACAAAGAGGCCCTCGCCCTTCTGACCAGGCTCCAGCTCCGAACTACCCGCAATCCAGAGACCATCACCTTTCAACGCATCGAAGTGCCCCCCACTTTTGCCGAAGAGGCCCTTCGCCTCATGCGCAAGACAGGCCGCCTTGTTGAGAAGCAAGCAATTGCTCCACCTGTTGTAGAAAAGCCAGCAGAAGTTTTGCCCAAGCTTCTCTTGACCGACCCTTCCGGCTCATTTGCCAATCTGGTGGGTGAGGAGTGGGAAAAAGATCTGATTGAGGCGGGCTACATCCGAAAAATCGTCGGCAATTCCCATTACTATTGCCCGAGTGAAAAAGTAAAAGAGGCCTTGGAACTCCTCCTCTCTGTCGGGTGGCGCATTGAAGATGCGAAAGGCGCCCCCGTTAGCAAAGGCGGCATCGAGATCCGTGAAGAAAAAGGGATGATTGCCATTCGAGGACCCATCCGAGGCCTCCTCGATCCCAAAATGCAGATGGATGGCGTTTGGGAGGGGGAAACTCTCTACGTGAAAAAGAGCCGAGCGGGCGCTCTCATGCCCCTTCTCGGATCGTCCCATGCGAAATGGGAAGAGAATTTGCTCGCACTTACCGAAGGGCTAAAGAAAGGGGCTACTCTCGAGACGGCTCCCCCTGGCCCCTCCTTTCGGGGGCAGCTCCTCTCCTACCAGCAGCAGGGGGTCGACTGGCTCACCTTTCTCCATAAGTGGGGCTTCTCTGGATTGCTCGCCGACGAAATGGGGCTGGGCAAAACCGTCCAGGTCCTGGCATTTCTTTCCCGCCTAGGGACAAATTTGCCTATCCTCATCGTCGCCCCCACCTCGCTTCTCTTCAATTGGCGCGCCGAAATCGCCCGCTTTCTACCCGGACGCGGCAAAATCGTGTTGATGTCGTATAACGGGCTAAGAATCAACGAGTTACATGATGAATTTGAGGTGATTGTGCTCGATGAGTCGAACGCGATCAAAACGGCCACTACGCAAACGGCAAGGGCCGCTTGCAAGCTCAAGGGGCGCTTTAAGATTTGCCTGAGCGGGACGCCGATGGAGAATCGGCTGGATGAGTTGGGGTCGCAGTTCCATTTTCTGATGCCCGATCTTTTGGAGCGGGGCGCTGATCTCGAGACGGTTAAGAGGCGGATTCGCCCGTTTCTCTTGCGGCGGCGCAAGGAAGAAGTGCAGTTGGACCTCCCTGAGAAGATGGAGCAGATCGCTTGGGTTGAGATGGATGAGGCGCAAGCTGAGGTGTATGCGACTTATAAGAAGGGAATTAAGCTCGATGGGGCGGGCCGGATGGAGATCTTGGAGGCGATTTTGCGTCTTAGACAGATTTGCTGCGATCCCCGTCTCGTCGGCAGCGACGTGCGCGGCTCCAAGCTCGAGCGGCTGGTTGAGGATGTGAGAGAGGCTTTGGAAGCGAAGCGGAAGATTTTGATTTTCAGCCAGTTTACGTCGATGTTGCAACTGATCCGCAACGAATTTAAAGAGGCGCTCTACCTCGACGGCTCAACTGATGCCGAAGAGCGGGGCGAACTGGTGAGGCGTTTTCAAGAAGATCCCAGCTGTTCTCTTTTCCTATTGAGTACCAAGGCGGGCGGGGTGGGGCTGAATTTAACCGCAGCCGATTATGTGCTTCTTTTTGATCCCTGGTGGAACGAGGCGGTGGAGCGGCAAGCCATTGACCGGGCCCATCGCATTGGGCAGAAGAAGACGGTGATCGCCAAGCGTTACCTCGTCCCTGGGAGCATCGAGGAGAAGATGCTGCAGCTCAAGCTTAAGAAGCAACAAACTGCAGATCAACTCCTCGACTCCGAAGGAGGAGGTTGGTCGGAGGCTGACCTTTTAGACTTATTGAGTTGAGTCCCAATCGCCTTCGGTTTTAACCTCTTTTTTCGGTTCGGTTTCTAGCATTTCTAAAGCGGCGGCTTTCAGGGTTTTAAGTCCATCGGCGAAGCCCAGCGCTCGAGCCAGGTGCTCAAGGTAGTGGAGTTCAGCGGCTAACTGGTCGTTGATGGTTTCCAATTTGGCTATTTTCTTTAGGAGGTCTTTATTTTTCATTCTGCACCTCTGTTAATGGTTCTGGCAAGGAATAGAGATGCAAAACCCGTGCCACGAGAGAAACGCAAAACGCAGAACGCAAAATGCAAAACTGGGAATCTAAATAATAACTTGACGATATCTTCTTCGCTAGTTTATCTTTGCTCCTCACTAAAATAAAGTGGGGTTGCGTATGGCACTGCCAGCGGGACTTGTGTCGCTAGATCCAAAGCGACTGATGTTAGGTTTTCACACCGGAAGATGTTCCAAATGTCACGCCGATGAGGGGCTTTTCCTTGGAGAACACGTTCGATTTAAGGACGAAGTTCTGCGGGAAATATACGGGAAATCGTTCGACCATATTGCAGCTTTCGCTATTCTTGTGCGATCACCCGGGTGGTTCGCTCAGAAGTTTTACGCTGTTCAAGAAAGGGGGGCTGCTCAAGAAGAGGAGGCTATTCTTGGATACTATACGACTGAGGGCTACTGGATTGAGGCACCCAATCGAGAGGGAAAAGTATTTCAAGAGCGAGTTCTGCATCTCATTCGTGAGCACATGTGGCATTTATGGGGGAATCTTCAGATCCCAACGGAGGGCGCTCTTTTTCATGAGTATGTTTGTGGGAATCCGCGACAGATAAAGGATAGTAATGGAAGGCGATTCGGTTTTGTTCGCGCCAATGGGGGGTATGTTCCTGTACGTCACGGTACAGATCCAGATCCAAGGATGACGAATTGGATATCCACAAAATCGAGAGTCAAGACTGTCTACGATGAGACTCGCACGCGACATCCAGCTATTGAGGGAATCGACTATGCAAGGCACGGTTTTCGGTTGCATGGGAATTCATGGTGGCCCATCAACAACGGAGAAGCATTTATACAGACCCACAAAAGGGTCACTCTGCCCTGCGATGAAGAGTATGATCGGGGGACTCCAGAAAAAAGGATCGATTGGGAAGCGTTGGCAGGCGCTATAGCAGGGACTGCGTTAGTCCTTACGGGCATCGGATTTGCCATTCCGGCATATGCTGGATTCCTTTCTGCTAATGCGATTCTTGGAGATCGCCTTCCCTCTATACTTGCAGGGGCTCACCAAGGTGGGATGGCGGCCCAGCAGATGGTTCCGCGCGAGAAAGAGCCTCCAAAGGATAAATTCACTGTGCAATATGAAACCATGCATCTACTGGATTTCCAAGACAGCGTGAATTTGGGAGATGAGATTGTCCAAGCGATGATGAGGAGGGATCAGGCCGCGGTTGGAAGATTGTTGCAAGAGAATCCAGAAATCTTATTTATTGAGCATAGAGGCTCTTTGGCTATTTATGCCTGTATTCTGAATGCCGAAACCGCGCTCAGAGCCTTGTTGGACAACAAAATCATTGAGAAAGAAGAGCGTGGCCAGGCTCTCGTAATCGCTGTAGAAAATGGGAATCGTCCTAACGTTGAGAGATTACTCGCAGGCAATCCCCCCATTGATTTTGGGTTGTCAGACAAGGCTCTCATTGCGGCAGCGAAAAGAGGAGATCCGTGGATCTTGGGGAGACTTCTGGAATTCCAACACAATCCGGTAGAGCTTGGCAATGCGGTGATTGAGGCAGTAAAACAAGGATCTTCCGAGAATGTGAATGCGCTATTGAGGACCGGTTCCCTCTCAAAAGATCAGAGATCCCAAGCTCTTCTGGAAGCAATCAGACTAGACCGCGAGCCAATCGCAATCACATTGATAGGAGACGGCCCGATTCGTGATCAAGAAAGGGGAGAAGCGTTGGTTGCAGCCGTAGGGAAAGAACACATGGAGCTTGTACACGTTCTTTTGGGCGGCGGCAGCGTGATTAGAGAGTATCGGGAGCAGGCGGCGGTTCTTGCCGCTCAACATGGAAAAGACGACTTATTAAGGGCGATTCGCGAAAATGGTCAGATTTCTGAACCGTCCTTGAGACAAATAGACGAGGCTCATTTGCTTCGACGCCGTCATCGGCAACAAATGCAAGAAGCTGGCCCGGCGGTGTAAAGGGCCATTTTATGAAATAAAGGAGAGAAAAATTATGGCATCAGGATTAGCAGCATATACGCGCCAAGGTCCCTCTGGATTGGCGGCTCAAAGCGCATCGGGATCTTCCTTCAGAACGCCTGCGCCAGGCGCGGCACTGCCGCCCGGCTTTGCCCAAGCGGGCTATTCGCCCTGCGCACTGAGTTTATTGCCACCGCCGCCCATTGGTGTTAGAGCAACAGGAGTTGCCCTCCCCTGCCTAGGACTGCCGCCGGGCACTGGTCCTGTTCCTATCCCTGTATCCGCAGATCGTTTGCGAAAACCTGAAGAACGGCCACCGGGTCCTCTCCCTATTCCTACAGATTGTTTGCAAAAACCTGGAAGACAGTTGCCTTTACCTCCTGGGGCTGTCAAACCGATGGCCGCGGCAGCCAGTGTTCTCGGGTGCCCTCACAATGGGAGAGACGGGATTTCGGTTTCCGATGTTCTTGAACATTTCTTCAATGGGGAACGTGGTTCCGCATTTAGGGATATATCAGAGAGCGGCGTTGTTCAGGACGTATTTAAGGCCGTTGGAGACGAAGTTTTAAGACCACCAGAGGGTTGTTATCCGGAATCGGGCAACTCTCCGCTTGCGAAAAATTGAACGAGGTGAGATTTTAGATCTATCCAGTAACCCAGAGGTTAAGTCAATGAATAAGAAGTACCTTTTGGCAGCTTGCACGATCGTGCTTGCTTGCTCTTGCCAATCAAAATCAGATGAAATGCCAAAATCGATGCCAGATGACTCTCAGAAAAAAGAGCAGTCAATGCCTTCTAAGTGTGGCAGTTGCGAAATGGAGAAACCAAAAGTAGCGCCTGTTGCTGAGCCTGTAAAGACTCCCGCTGTTGTTCCACAAACTGTCACTTCTGTTACTCCAGAAGCGAAAGTGGAAACAAAAGCCCCTTAAGCTCCTCTACGTGAGGCAGGTCTCATCTCATAGGCTTGCCTCAAATTCCAATAAACCACAGAGATAGTCCACCACAGAGGCGAGGGAGAGGCTCCCCCGCACCCCCTCCAAGAATCGAGAGACCTCTCCTCAGTTGGGGAGCTCGAGGGGCTTCCCCTCGTCTCTGTGGTAGATTATCTCTGTGGTTAAAAATGTTCGGCGATGTTTTGCCACTTCACCGAATGTCGTATTCGTGCATTTCTGCTGAGATCTGATCTCTCGTGTCAAGATGCTTGAATCTCTCCGCATTGACCGACTGCCCCTTAAAGAACCACTCCGTATCGGTGGCCTCTTCAGAGTGAAGCTTGGTAGGACCATGCTTCTTGTCGTTGCGCCACTCGATCTCCGCAGTGAGATTGCCGAGGTCATCATAATGGTACTCGGTACCATGTTTCTGCCCCTTGATGAAGGGGATGACGGCCACTTTGGAGCCGTTGCGATAGATGACCTTCTCCCCGTCGAGGACGCCATGATTCCAGTTGAGCTCCATCAAGGGTCTGCCCGAGGCTGTGAACTTAAGCTGCGCGCCGTGGAGTTGGTAGTCGTGATAGTGGGAAACAGTATGGACTTGTCCATTAGGGTGATAGGTGGTGCGAGAAGAGATCGTCCCGTTGGCAATCTCGTCGCGCGAGATGAGGAGCCCGGTTCTGTCGCGCTTCACCCGCTCTCCGTAGCTCGCCTCTACCGTCGCCTCCAGCTCGTGTTCAGGAGTGTAGTATTTCCCCTCCGTCAACACTTCCCCGTCGTACTCCTCAATGCTGAGAGGGGCGCCCTTGTCGTCCCAAACGGTGATCACTTTGCGGTTGTCAAATTCGTAGATCTCCTCTTTGAGAGGCATCCCCGCTGCATCATTGGCGCTCTCTTTCAGAAGAGTGCCGGCATCGTAAACAAGGAGCTTCTCCACAATGGAACTGTGGGGGAAAGTATAGGTGGTGGGGCCGTGCAGTTTTCCATTTTCATAAGTGCGGGTGACTTTCACGCCGTTTTTTAACATCGTGACGACTTGACCGTCTTTGTCTCTCGCTTCCCACTCCTTCTCAGAAGTCTCAAATCCATATTTATGGACGAACGTTTGGGAAACAACTTGATCGATAGAACTATTACTCTGGCAGGAAGTGATGAGCGCCGAGCCGATCAGAAACAATGGAATCTTTTGCATAGGGAACCTCTCCTCAAAGAATCAATGTTAGGGAAGAAAGATTCATTTTGCAAGGAATTTTAATGTGGTGTCCATCATCTTCGCATGCTCGCTTTCGACTTCATTGAAAGAAATCGTCTTAAACTTATCGCGATACGTGAAGCGGAAGGTCGCATTTTTTTGTGGTGTACTTTCTGGCAAATAGAGATCAATCAATTCCACGCGCTCCAAAAGAGGAGATCCAGCGCCATAAATCGCTTGGAAAATGGGATCGATGGGTGTGTGGAGATCGAGGGGAAGTGTCCAATCTCGTTCCGAGGCGGGAAATTGGGGCAGCGGGACGTAGGTCAAATGGGACTTTTTCAGGCGCATCAGGTGGGGCAGCTGAAACTCAGCGTAATAAACGCGCTGTTCAATGCCACATTTTTCAAGCAAGTGGGGATGCACCTCTCCAAGCGAACCGACGATCGCGTCTCCCACGTGGATATCGGCTTGACGGCCCGGATGGAAACTCATGTGGTGCGAGGGGAGAAAGGAGGCTTTCACCATACTTTCAACAATCCCTTTCAGATCAAAATAGTCGACATCTGCCGTTTTGTGACTCCAATGGGGCAGCGTCGCTTTCCCGGTAAGGAGGATCGCCCCCATCGGAATTTCAACGGGCTTCCCATTTTGGAGGAAATGGATCCGCCCGATTTCGAACGCGGAAATCGACAGGTTTTTCTGGTCGAGGTTGTGCTTTGTCACATTGAGAAGTCCAGGAAGGAGCGAAGTGCGCAAAATCGAAAAATCTTCCGATTTTGAATAGGTCGCTTGCAAAAATCCCATCGAGGTGGGTGTGACTGCCTTGGCGATTTCAGCCAGTTTGGGGCTGATGAGATCGCAAGTGAGAAACTCCATGAGGCCTAAGCCGGCTAGGCGGCAACGCAGTTCGTTCTCAAAGAGGTAAACGGGATCATTGGGAATTTGGGAGGTGGCGCAACGGGGAATCGATTTCTCGATGTTGTTGTAACCATAAATACGGGCGATCTCTTCGATCAGGTCGATCTCCTCCGACACATCGTTGCGATAAAGGGGCACTGTGACCTGATTGCCATTTACCTTAAATCCGAGGCGTTGGAAAATCTCCCCCATTTCCGTGACGGAGAGTTTCATGCCGAGGAGGTGATTGACCCGCTCGGGGCGGTATTTGATTTCTTTCGGCGTGAGAGAGCCCTTCACAATATCGGCGCCCCCCTGGACCGTTCCTCCAATCCAATGGCACGCTTCGGCGATGGCGTCTTGGAGGGCCGTGGGATCGACCCCTTTTTCAAAGCGCTGCGAACTCTCCGTACGCAAGCCGATTTTTCTCGACGTACTGCGGACCGAAATGGGATCAAAGGAGGCAGCCTCAAGGAGAATGCGCATCGTCTTTTCCGATACGGCGCTGCTCGAGCTCCCCATGATACCGGCGATGGCGACGGCCTTGTGGCCATCGGAAATCAGCAGGGCGCCCGCGGGGACTTCTCTCTCCACGCCATCGAGGCCCAAAAACTTTTGCGCCCTCTTGGCGGGACCCACTTCGAGCGTCTTCCCTTCGAGGAGATCGTAGTCGAACGCATGCATCGGCTGGCCCAACTTCATCATCACAAAGTTAACGACGTCGACTACATTGTTGATCGATTTTTGCCCACACGCCTCGAGTGTTTTCTTCAGCCAGAAGGGAGAGGGACCCACCTTGACGCCCTCGATGAGGCGACACAGATAGCGATGGCAGAGATGTCCATCTGCGACGATCACCTCTTTGGCTAGCTTGGTATTGGGAAGGGGTGCGATCTTCTCCTTGTGGAGAGGGACTTGGAGTGAAGCGGAAAGTTCGCGCGCTATCCCCAGAGCGCTCATGCAGTGGCCCAGGTTGGGCGTGAGGGAAATTTCAAAGACGGGGTCCCAGAGGAGCGCGGCGATATCGGCGCCCGTTTTCATCTCGTGGGGCAGATCCAGGATGCCCGCGTGGTCATCAGAGATGCGCAATTCGGAATTGGAGCAGAGCATGCCGAACGATTCGACGCCCCGGATCGACGTTTTTTCGATGTGGCGCTGATGCCCATCTCCATCGGTCAAAACGGCCCCTACTTGGGCGAATGCTGTCTTCATTCCACTGCGGCAATTGGGCGCGCCGCAGACCACTGTAAAGGTCTTCGCCCCGTCGCTCACTTGCGCCACCTGCAGTTTTTCCGCATCGGGGTGTCTCTTCACGGCGAGAACTTCGCCGACGACGACCTTGGCAAATGGGGGTTCTTCGTTATGGATTCGGTCCACTTCGAGACCGAGTAGGGTCAACACCTCGCCGATTTTCGCCGGCGGCAGGTCGAGCTTCAGGAACGATTTGATCAACGAAAGAGGAATTTGCATAAGCTGACAGTTTAATCTTTTCAAATTTTGTCCAAAAGAGTATTTTTTTTCATATGATAAAAAATTTTCGGACACTCACCATCGCCCTCATTTTTAGCGGGACGCTCAACATCGCCTTTTTGGCTGCCTATATTTTTTCCAACGTGAAGGAGAGCCAGTTTTCCCTCTCCGTCGTGAAGCCGAAGCAAGCGAGCCGGGCCGAATCGACCAACGGGCAGCTTTTGGCCTCGATGTCGCGCCTCTCGTTCCGCGAACTCGTCAGTTTTCTCACCAACCGCGACCCTGTTGAAGAGGGGTATACGAAGCGGGACCTAGCCCTCGCCTCCCTCGTCGCCTTTCACTACTTCAATATCGAGAAGGCCCTGGCCGCGACCCCCACGCAAGTGAGGACCTTCGCCCTCACGGAGGAGCAGAAAGTCGACGTCTTCCCCGGCCTCAATGAGGATCAGTTTGAGGCGATTATCCGCTACGCCTACCAAGAGAAGTGGCCCCTCACCGCAAAGGGTATTTTTGCCCTGCTCCAGAAGAAGGACAGCCCCCGCGACGAGAGCCTGGAACAGGCCTTTTTGGTCACGCCCGAGTTTTACGCCCTACAAGTCTTTTTCCAAAAGAGCGAGTCGCCCCAAGAGCCGGCCCTCCTTTTGAACCTCATCTGTGAGGGAACCTGGGATCTCCTCGAGCGATTTGCCCGCGAACAGTCGCAGGTGCTCGATTTTTCTACCGATAAGAGGCGCTCTCTTCTCCTCAGCTACATCGCCCTCCATTCTCCCACTGCGGCAGAGCTCCTGTTGCGCACCGACTTCGCCTTCGCCCTCAAGAAGCTCGAAGACCGAGGTGTCCTGGAGATTCTCGCCCTGCTCAAGAAGCAGTCGGAAGAGGGGACCAAATTTTGCATCGAACTCCTCCGCTCGCCCCGCGCCGACGCGATTTGGCAAGCCGCGGCCACGACCCTTTATGCCTATGCAGGCGAGATGCCCACCGCCCCCATCGAGCCGAAGGTGGTCCTCGCCCGCTTTGCTCCTGGAGCGCCCCCCGCCAAAGCAGAGCCTGCCCCCATCGCAACCTCCCGCTTTCACGTCGTGAAAGATGGAGAGAGCCTCTGGAAGATTTCGCGCCAGTACAAAGTCAAAGTGGAAGAGATCGTCAAGCTCAATGGATTGGAAAAAGACTCCCTTTTTCCAGGCATGACTCTCAAATTGCCTCAAGGAACAGGATCAGAACCTCCTCGATGAAGGGGATGGCAGCGGCAGACGCGACGGATCGAGAGCCAGCTCCCTCGCACGGCTCCATGTTTGGCCACCGCCTCCGCGGCATATTCCGAGCAAGTAGGGTAGAAACGGCAGCAATGACCTACAAAGGGGCTGAGCGCAGCCTGATAGAAGCGAATCAGAAAAATAACCAAACTTTTCACGGACCCATGATATGAAATTTGAAGAATTTCTCAAAGACTTTGTCCCGGAAGTCGCTCGGAAAACAAAGCAGCTCAATAAGGCCTACTGGATTCTAGAGACGACCGGTTCTCCCGACGCCGCCGACCTCAAAGCCGATCTCGACACGGAGCTTCGCTTCCTCTTCAACGATCCAAAGACCTATAAACAGCTCCTCGCCTGGGAAAAAGAGCCCCACGATCCGGTCAATCAGCGGCAGCTCAATGTTCTGATCCGCGCCTTTAAGCAGAACCAGATCCCCAAAAATCTCCTTGAGGAGATGGCCCAAAAAGAGGCAGCCCTTTCCCAATCTTATGCCACTTACCGGCCCGAACTCGACGGGAAAAAGCTCTCTGAAAATGAGATCCGCGACATTTTGAAAAATGAAAACAATCCGCAGAAGCGGAAAAAGGCGTGGGAAGCCTCCAAGCAGATCGGCGAGATCCTCGCCCCCCAAATTCTCGCCCTCGTCCACCTGCGCAATAAATCGGCCCAAGCCCTCGGCTACAGCGACTATTTTCAGATGCAGCTCGACCTACAAGAGGTTGATTCTAAGTGGCTTATAAATATGCTCGAAGAGTTCGCCCACAAGTCGGACAAGGCCTACGCCGCCGCCCTCGGTGAAATCGAGCGGCGCCAATCGGAGCGCTTTGCCGTGCCCATCTCTGAACTGGGCCCCTGGGCCTGGAGCGAGCCCTTTTCTCAAGAAGACCCCCTCGATTCCCAAGAGCTCGATCAGCTTGTAGACGGCGTTGATATTGCTAAAGTGAGCGCCGACTTCTATCGCAAGATGGGCATTGACGTTGGCCCTATCTTGGCCCGCAGCGACATGTATGAGCGCCCCGGCAAGAACCAGCACGCCTTCTGCATGCACCTCGACCGAGTCGGCGACGTCCGCACCCTCAACAACGTCACCTCCTCGATCAAGTGGCTTGAGACGGTCCTTCACGAGCTCGGTCACGCCGTTTACGAACTCGGCTTTGACGACAAGCTCCCCTGGCTCCTCCGCGAACCGCCCCACATGATCCCCACGGAAGCGATGGCCCTCATCGCTGGCCGCCAAGCCTACCGTTCCGGCGCCCTCGCCCACCTCATTGGCCCCCAAAAAGAGCCCCTCCGCAAGAAAGCAGACCAGAGTCTCCTCCGTCGCCAGCTGATCTTTAGCCGGTGGGTCCTCGTCATGACCACCTTTGAGAGTGAACTCTACCGCGACCCCTCGCAAGACCTCAACCGCCTCTGGTGGAGCTGCGTCGAGAAGTACCAGAAGGTCCGCGCCCCTGCAGGCCGGCAGAACAAGTGGGATTGGGCCACCAAGTACCACATTGGGCTTGCCCCCGTGTACTATTTTAGTTATCTCCTCGGCGAGATGTTTGCCTCTGCCATCCAGGAGTCGCTGACGCAGGAGTGTGGCAGCATAGATTTGAACAATCCCAAGGCGGGACACTTTCTCCAGCAGAAGCTCTTTCATCCCGGCAACCGGATGAGTTGGTCTGAGCTGGTGAAGCATGTCACCGGCCAGCCGCTCACCCCCAATGCCTGGGTCAAAGAATTTTGTTAAACGGAGAACTGCGTCTCCTAAAAGTGAGTGGAAAGATAATTTTCTTGCGGGTTTGACGTGTATTTCGTATAGTCTTAGCTTCTTTTCTTTGCGAAAGTGGCGAAATTGGCAGACGCACTACCTTGAGGTGGTAGCGGGGTCACACTCATGGGGGTTCGAGTCCCCCCTTTCGCATCCTACTCGAGAGAAGGCTTCCCCTGTCTCTATGCACCGATAGCTCAATGGATAGAGCACTTGGCTTCGGACCAAGGGGTTAGGGGTTCGAGTCCCTTTCGGTGCACATTTC
>DATIIR010000123.1:0-24243 GCA_035479435.1 Chlamydiales bacterium | reverse complement strand
CAAGCAGAAGACCGGTTATATTGCGCAGAGCGATGGCGTCGAGGTTGAGGAGCGGCTGTTCCAATATTTTCTTGTGCAATCCAATTCGCACCAGCCCGACGATCTTCTCTACCGTTTTGAGCAATTCATTGAGGAGTTTAATGATTCGCTGAGTGAGAACATCTCCTCCACTCGTTTTGACACGCTCAAGGCGAGTCTGATCTCTTCTCTCAAGACCCGTTTCCGCAATCTCAGGGACAAGAGTGCGCTTTGGGACCGGCTTGCGTTTGAGCGCGACGCCGATTTTCACTTTGTGGAGAAGAGGATCCATGCGTTATCGGCATTGACTTATGAAGAGTTCCTCAAACAGGCGCCCCAGTTCCTCAGCCGCGACAATAGGAAGCGCCTTGCGATTCTTTTTGAGGGGAAGCTTCCCTCGCCCTTTGCTTATCAGCCGATAGGGATTCCGCAGATAGGGGATGTTGCGACCTACGCGCCCCGTCCCAAGGCCTCGCTCCAAGAATCCGCCATGGCCGACGAACAGTAACATTCTCTGCGAGCTCGCAAAGGGATTAATCGATTTTCATGTTGTGGTAGACTGCGTCGACATCGTCGAGGTTCTCCAGCCACTCGATGAGGGCGATGTTTGAGTCGGCGTCTTGGTCGTTCACCTGCACCCACGTCTTCGGCACCATCGCAAGCTCAGCCTCCTCACACTTCACCCCCGTCTTCTCTATCGCCTCTTTTACTGCGACAAAAGCCTCCACCGGCGTCGTAATCACATACGACTCATCCTCCACGACAAAATCCTCAGCCCCCTTCTCACCCACAAGGAGAAATAATGCATCCTCCGCCGCAGCAGATTTAGCCACCCGAATCACCCCCTTCCTGTCAAAATTGTAAGAAACCGAACCAGGCATCGCTATCGTGCCACCACACTTGTTCGTCGCTATGTGTATCTCCCCCGAAATCCGATTCTTATTGTCCGACATAATATCGACAATAAGCCCGACACCACCATATCCATACAACTCATAAGTCATTGACAAATAGTCGCTTGCGTCGTTCGACGAGGCCTTCTTGATGTATCTATCGATATTGTCGTTCGGCAAATTGGCCTCTTTCGCTTTTTGGATGGCGTAGCGCAGCTTGCTGTTCGTCTTGACGTCGGGGCCACCCTGTTTAACCGCACTCATGATCTCTTTCATCACGCGGTTAAAAATCTTCCCTTTCTTCTTGTCCGATCTCTCTTTTCTGTGCTTGATATTCGCCCATTTGCTATGACCTGCCACAAGACCTCTTCTTAAAAAACATTAAACTGGTTTTCTCCCACTCCATCGCCTCCCGATAACGGGGAAATTGCTTCTCTCTCTTCCTAAACTCGGCTGTGTGAACCGCGCATCTCCCCTGCATATCGATTTTGGTGGGATAGACAGCGTGGAGCATCTCGTGATAGACGATAAACTCGACGAAATAGAGCGGCACATCGGGGTCGTCGAGAAGCGGGTTGATCCGAATCTGCCGCCCATGCTTATCGTAGGTGCCAAACGTGACGGAGCGGAACTTTCCGTTGTGCGCGCGATTCGACCACCCGATCGTCACATCGGTGAGGGCCAAGGTCTGGTTGATCCGATCGAAAATCTCCTGGAGATGATAGATCGATCCGATGGGAGAGAGGGGCTCAGGCGGCGTGTGCGTTTGGGAAAAGTGGAGGTGAGCCATCTGTTTGACGATGGCGCGGGCAGCCGTGTCCCCCTTCTTCAACGCATACCGAATCAGCGCTTCGAGGACAGGGGTCGGAGCATCGTAAAAGAGGCGGTGAAGGCGAAGGTGGAGAGAGTGGCGCTGTTTGTAGATGGTGAGGTAGGTCGATTTATTTTCATGCCAGGTGATTTGTAGAGGCAAGGGACAGAGGGCCTGCAATTTGGAATGCATCCTAGAGAACCTTCTGCATCAAGATTTTGCCGATGTAGCGCCCTTGATCTTTGATGAAATGGGGTTGGAATCCATACCGCTCAAAGCCGAGCCGCTGGTAGAGGTGGATGGCGGGATTCCCCTCGTAGACTTCGAGATGGACAAATTCGAGATGGAACCGCTCCTTGCCAAGCGCCATCAGCTCCTGCATCAACTTCGTCCCTATGCCGCGCCCCCGATACTTCTCGTCGACAATGATCGCCAAAAGGCACTGGTGGGCCATTTTTTGGTAGGGCTGCAGGTAGAAGTTGGCGATCCCGCACGGAACGCCGTCCCAAAGCGCAGTGAGAACCGCTTTGTCCTTGGCATAGCTGATCCAAATCCGGGCCGCATCTTCGATTTCCCTCAGATCGGCGAGAGGAAACCACTGCAAAACGCCCGGCTGGAGCAGCCAGTCGATCAGATATTTTTGATCGCTCTCTTCAGAAAAGCGGATCGTCAGATGTTCGTTCATTTAAAAAAGTGCTCCAGTAAGAGTCTCGCCCTTCCACACCCATCGATCCGGATGAAATTCTCTTGGCGCGCAAACGGCTCAAAGTGCAACTTTTGCAAAATGGGCAGAAGGGCGCTCGGTTCAAAGACCTCCACGTGGACACTCTCGAGCCGAAAGAGGTCTTTGGCGAGGTGGAGTAAATTGCGCACCATCGATGTGCCAATCCCCTTGCGCCGGTGTTTTGGGTCGACGATGAGATAAAAAGAGCAGTGGTGAGCTACTTTCCGGTACGGCATGAGGAAAAGGGTCCCAATGGCACACGGAACATCGTCGATCGTCCCAGTAAGGCTCGCCTTATATTTCGAGAAACCGATCCAGTTTTTGAGGGCTTCCTCCTTCTCTGCCAGTCCAAAAGGGTAGGCGTCGCAGACAGAGGGCTCCTGGAACCACTCCTGCAAATAGGGCAAATCCCCTACGGTCGTATAGCGGATGTCAAAATTGGGAATAGGAATCATCCGAACTCCTTCAAATAGGCGTTCACAAACTCGTCGATTTCGCCATCCATCACGGCCTGCACATTGCCCACTTCATGTTTCGTTCTCGTATCTTTGACCAGCGTGTAGGGTTGGAACACATAATTGCGGATCTGACTCCCCCAAGCAATCTCCTTTTTCTCTCCGCCCATGGAGGAGAGCTTCTGCTTCCGCTCATTGTACTCCTTCTCGTAGAGTTTGGAGCGGAGCATCTTCATACATGTCTCCCGATTTGAAATCTGGCTCCGTTCGCTTTGACAAGAGACGACAATATTGGTCGGAATATGGGTGATCCGGACCGCCGAATCGGTTTTATTCACGTGTTGGCCGCCAGCTCCCGATGCGCGGTAGGTGTCGATCCTCAAATCCTCGGGGCGCACTTCCACTTGCACATCGTCGATGATCGGAGTCACATCAACTGAGGCAAAACTCGTATGGCGCCGCGCATTGGAATCAAACGGAGAAATCCGGACCAGGCGATGGACCCCCTTCTCCGATTTCGCATATCCATACGCAAAGGGCCCAGAAATCCGATAGGTCATATTCTTGATACCGGCGATCTCACCGTCGAGTCGGTCGATCACTTCGACCTTCCAGCCCCGTTTTGTGGCCCATCTTTGATACATGCGAGAGAGCATCGCCGCCCAGTCGCACGACTCGGTGCCGCCAGCGCCCGCATTGATCTCTAGATAACAATCTTTTGCATCGAGTTCGCCAGAGAGCATCTTTCTCACTTCGAGGTCTCCCAGGCTCTTGTCGATCTCGCTTAGAGAAGCCTGTAGCTCTTGGATCAAAGCCCCATCGCCGATCTCCTCCGCTTCGGGAAGGAGTTCTTTGACGTCTTCAAAGCGCTTCTTCAACTCGTTATACGGCACGGTCCACAGCTTGAGAACATTGCACGCCTCAATGACCTTTTGCGCCGCCTCCTGGTCATCCCAGAATCCAGGCGCAGCCATCTTCTCCTCGAGCTGCTTGACCTCTCTCTCCTTCTCTCTTAAGTCAAAGATACCTCAACATTGCGGACATACGCTCTTCGATGGCTTTGAGTTTTTCTTGCGTTTCGAAATTCATTGGATCCCCACAAGTTCTTGTTTGGCCCAATTTTCGCGCAAAGTGGCCTAAAAGTCAAAGACTCAAGAAATTTTTCGACCCCAAACGCTCAATGAGAATTTAAGTCCTGTTTGCTTTTCCTTTACATTTATCTAACGAACTATATAATTTTTCGATCTTAGCTAACACAATGAGGACCAGGTCCTCGTAAACTACAAAAAAAACCCATTTGAGGAGGTTTCTATGGTACAATTTGCAAACGCAATCACAGCAAGAGCAGCAGGATGCTGCGACAGTCTCTACAACGCAAGCGCAAGCGGCGTTAACTGGCTTGGTACGAGCGCCAAGACAGTGGCTGGTGATTTCTCAACAGGAGCAGCAAAAGTTTGGGCAACGGTCTCTAACTTCTTTGCACAAGTAGCTGTGAAGATTGGCGGCTATCTCGCTGCAGCAAGAGACGGAGTGAGCGCCGGATTGGCAGCAGCAAAATCTGCCTATTCAACTCTCTCGCCGCAACAGAAAATCCTCGGCGCGGTCAGCGTCGCGACTGCCTTTGTCGTAACTGCACTGACTTGCCATTGCATGAATCGGTCTGCAGCTCCTGAAGCTGAAGCCGAAGCTACAGCCGCTGCCGCTGCTGCCGATGCCCCTGCTGCTCCTGCTGCTGGCGCTCCTGCAGCCGCTCCTGCTGCTCCTGCCGCTGGTGCTGGTGGTGCGGCTCCTGCCGCCGCTGCTCCTGCCGCCGCGCCTGCCGCCGCTGCTCCTGCTGCTGCGCCTGCCGCCGCTGCTCCAGCTGCTGCGCCTGCCGCTGTCGCTGCTGCATAAGCGTTCTTTTTGGAGAGGCGAACATTCGCCTCTCCTCATTTGATTTGGAGTTCTTTTCCGTCTTCGACGATGAATGTCTGGTTGCCCTTTAGGCAGACATTCCGGGCAATGAATCTGCTTTGCCCCTTCAGAATGATTTTGATCGATTCGCTCCGATCGAGTTCCATTTTCCAAAATGGCGCCGAGTGTTCCCAGCGAATCCCCCGATTTTCAATGGTCACATTTTCCAAAATGCACTGACCAGTCCGATCAGAATAGACTTGAAGACTTCCGCAAACCGCGAGATCAACGGCCCTAAAATCGGCGATTTCCAGCAGAAGCTCAGAACCCAAGGACAACTTGCCACCCTTGATTTTTTCCCGAATCGAAGAGTAGAGAGGTCCTAGAGCGGGATGGTAGAGTAAAAGGAATTCGGGCCCCTTTTGCAAGTACTCCTCCAACGTCCGTTTGGGCGGCAATTGGAACCCACACTCTATGAGGAGCTCCCGATTGGCAGTTAAAAGATCGAAGAAACAATTTTCTGGCGTCTCCTGCATCGAGCGCCCCGCGACAAAGGCCTTTTTCGCCGTGGAAATGGTCTTGTGCCGCCGATTGTAGGTCACAAACGTCCGGTTCGTCTTCAGCGTCTCCCCTTTTTCTTCGACAAAGACATCGGCGATATTTTGCATCGTCGACTCCAAGCGGGCCATCAGCTCCTCTTTTTTCTCTCCCCATTCAGTCGTGTAGCTTCCCTTTTTTAAATTGATCAATAGGCCGGGGAAAGGGCACTCATCGACTGCCTTGGAAATCGCCTCCAAATCGGCGAAGAGGATATTTGTGTTTGAAGAGAAGCGGGAATAGGGCTCCCCCTCTTTCAGCGGGCGATCTTCGATGCCAAATTTGGCGAAATCGCAATATTCGATGTTGGTCAATACGATCTCTTTGCCCCGTTCGATGAGCACATTGACCCCTTCCGCCGCCTGCAAAAGTCTAGGACATGAAGCGAAGCCAAAGATCATCTCTTTTTTACAGCCGATGCCAGTAAAGGCCAAAAGACCGTAATCGAGTCCAGCGATCGGATTGTTGATCTGTCTAATCAGAGCCTTTTTTCTGCCCTGTTTTTCAAGCCAAACGAAAATTCCTTCATCTTGGGCCAATTTCCAGATGGCACCGTGCCCACCGGGCTTTAAAAGCGGTTTTAAAGGGCCTGCCAGACACCAATCCCCTTTCTCATTCACCACGGGAACGAGCGGCTGCGTAAACAGCCGGATCGAATCTCTCGGGCGCCCAAACCAATTGAGCTCTTCGCAGATCTGTATCACGTGGTTGTGATTGTTCTTCTCATGCGAGGTCATGATGGCGATGGGGGTCGTCACTCTTTGGCCTGTTTTTTGGAAATAGAGGAGCTCGCGCGCCTCTAAATCGCGGATCAGGTGCTCCAAAAGCGTCTTTCCGGCAAATATGAGTTTCGCAGCTGGCAATTCTTGCCCCGTTTTTTCCTCGATGAGGTGCAATCGATCTGCGGCACCGCCCAGTGGGTAGATCTCTGCGATCTCTGGCAAACTCTCAATGCCCCACGCAATCGCCTCTTTCACACTGGCCGTCTCTTCGGAGATGTCGATGAAAGAGGGAGAATGGTAATGAGCTGGAGAGACATCGACTTCAGATGGGCCCCTCAAGAGCTGCAGAATGGTTTTCTGATAGCCGACAATGCCGCCGATTTCGCGGTAGAAATGGTCGATGGCCACCAATTTTTCAATCAATTCCCGAAACCGCTCTGCATCGAAGTTCGACTCAGTGATGCCTGAGAAAAGGCACTCTCCCTGGCCGATCGCGATCGTCTGCTTGAGCGCCACTTCGCATTCGGGAGAGAGCCCTGCGAGAAGCAAGCGGAGAAACGGATACTTTGCCAGGAACTTTTCTAAGGCGGGAAGAGGATCGAGCGCAGAGATCTTTTCATGCACAGAAAAAGAACTCGTGAATTGTTCCGACAAAAGTTCGAGCATATAAAATGAAATTTGCCAGGAAGAATACAAAAAATACAAGACGAACTTTTATGATGGATAAAAATATGATATCCGGTAGACTGTCAATCTCTTAAATGCTCAGCGAACCAGGCCAGATATGAAAAATATTTTTTGGATCGCGAGGATATTTAAGCGATTTATTTTGACTATTAAACCCTCGGACAGCTAAAAGATTTCTTTTGAGGATATATACACAAGTGGTTTCAAAAGTTGGGAATTTGACAAGGAGGCCGCGCCAATTTTTTGGATGCGACGAGAGACCATTGCTGGAGGCAAGGCACGAGGAGCAGACGAAAAATTTGCTGCGAAGCCGACGCCGTCAAAAACCAATTTTTGAAACTATTTGTGTATAAC
This sequence comes from Chlamydiales bacterium, assembly GCA_035479435.1. Taxonomy (GTDB): domain Bacteria; phylum Chlamydiota; class Chlamydiia; order Chlamydiales; family SM23-39; genus REEB52. Next base: position 17,089 of record DATIIR010000123.1, on the reverse strand, counting down.
TCAAGATCAATGAAACCGAGCCTTTTCAAAGGAGTATGAAAACATGGCAACGAAGCAAAAAAATTCAAAATTTATGCAACCAATGAAACCCAGCAAAGATCTCGCTGCTGTCGTAGGCGAAGGACCAATGCCGCGCACAGAAGTGACGAAGAAGCTGTGGGCTTACATCAAGAAGAATGGTCTGCAAGATGTGAAGAACAAGCGAAATATCAATCCAGACCTGAAACTGGAAAAAATATTTGGCGGCAAAAAAGCAGTGAACATGTTTGAGATGACGAAACTCGTCAACAAACACCTTTCCTAATTTCTTTCCTCCCCCGGGCCCGGAAGCTTGCTTTCGGGTCCACTTTCCTATAAAATCCTCCCCGAATGCGCTATAAATTAACCATTGCCTACGATGGCACCCGTTTTTCGGGCTGGCAGGTGCAGGAGAACGCCCTTTCCATCCAGGCGCTGATCCAAACCGCCCTCCAAACGGCGCTACGCCACCCGCTCGACCTCACCGGTTCCGGCAGAACCGACGCCGGCGTCCACGCCCGCGGCCAAACGGCCCACTTCGACACCGACGTCCCCTTCGACGCCTCCAAGCTCCGCCTCTCTCTCAACGCGCTCCTCCCCTCCGACATCCGCATCCTCGCCATCGACCCCACCTCCCCCACCTTCCACGCCCGCTACTCAGCCACCTCCAAGATCTACCACTACCACCTCCATCTCGACCCCATTTCCGACCCCTTCACAAGAGCCTACCGCCACCAGGTCTTCGGCCCCTTCGATCCCCACAAACTCCTCCAAGCTCTCCCCCACCTCCTCGGCACGCACGACTTTCTCTCCTTTGCCAACACGAAGGAAGTTCCCCAGACCGACACGATCCGCACCCTCCGTCGGCTCGACCCTGTCGAGCAAAGAGGGGGCCTTCGCCTCGAATTTGAGGGCGACGGGTTCCTCTACAAGATGGTGCGCAACATCACGGGCACGCTTCTCGACATTGCTGCCGGCAAACTCGATCCCACATCGATTCCCCAGATCCTCGCTGCCCGCGACCGGCGCAAGGCCGGCTCCGCCGCCCCACCCCACGGCCTCTTCCTCATCGAAGTCATTTACTAAAACTCTCAGGTGCTGAATATTTTTAACCACAGAGATAATCCACCACAGAGGCGGGGGAGAAGCTCCCCCACACCCCCTTAAAAATGAAGAGACCCCTCTCCCTAAATTGGGGAGCTCGAGGGGCTTCCCCTCGTCTCTGTGGTGGATTGTCTCTGTGGTTATATTTCTTCCATCAACTTTGGGCCGAAATGGAATTTTCCAACTGACTTATTTAACCAGTGCTTGCGCTGCTGCTGTGTTTGTATTATCATCTCCGCACCCACGACATAGGAGATACGAAAATGACCCTTCCAACACGACTAGAGCCAAGCACATTAGCAGGATACATAATGGGACTAGACGCAAAATTTGGTCTCGGAGTCCAGACGATCGCTCAAGGTTTACGGAGTAAAAATAGGGCGCTCGTTGATCAGGGCGGCAAAATAGCCCTTGAAGTCTACCCAAAAGCGCAAGAGGTTCTCTGGAAAGCCCACGATGCTCTTCAAAGAACAGAGGAGGAGTTGGCTGAGCTTAAATCTCGACGCAGATGTGGCGATCGAGTCGTGGACCGAATCTATGATTTCGGGAATTGTTTAAATGCTCATAAAGGGCAAGCTCTTCAGGTTAGCTTGCTAGTCTCTTTGTCCGTATTGTGCTATTTTACAAAGTCTCCTTAGAAATCTCCTCTAAAGACTCAAAGTGGAGCACATTCCCTTCCGTCGCGATCTCCAAAAGAGGGTGATGGGAGGGGCAGATAAGGACGGGCAAGGCAGGCGTCCCTTTGAGGGCCGTTAGGCCACGCACACTATCTTCAAATCCAATGATCCGGTCCCCCTTCTTGCCGTAAAGCTCAATCGCCTTAAGATAACATTCAGGACTCGGCTTGGGCTTCTCGTAGTCCTCCCGAGTGATCCATTTGGGGATGGTGGCGAGGATGGGGCTCCGGGCACGGATGGGCTTGATGTGCTCGAGAATCGAATGGGTCACCACACAGCGGCGGATCTGGGCCTGCTCAAGCGCCTTGAGAAGCGGTTCAACACCGGGCATCAATTCTATCTTGCCCATTGAGAGGAGCGCGACGTAGGCCTCTTTTTTCTCTTTGTAAAGGATATCCCAATTGGGCTCCAGATTGGGAATGACGGCATAGAGAGCCTCCCGCCAGGCAGTGGAATTGAGGTGAGCGAGCTCGAGGAAGTTGCCGTAGCTCAAAGGGAGCGTGATGCCCCGATGGGCCAACATGTTTACATAGGCTTGGTAGTGAAGGGGTTCCGTGTTGACAAGGAGACCGTCAAAGTCGAAAAGAAAAAGCTGAAAGTCGTGGATCCATTTCATGTGGACCATGATAGCAGAGGGTTGTTTTTTTAATGACAAAAGATATAGTGAGGCTATGGATCCCAAACGCGAGCAGATCAACTACCTCTACTTCGGAGGGCTATTTCTCTCTTTAGTGTTCATCGCCGCGGCGAGCATCTTCACCAAAGAAAACCTCAGCGGCTCGCAGTTTTTCTTCTTCCTCTACGCTCTGGGACAGGTGGTGTTGGAAGTGGCGCTCTTTGTCTTCCTCAGCCTGTTGATCCGCAACTATCTGGGCAAGATTTGCTTGGCCCTCTTCATCGGGGCCACCTTCTTCGCCCTCTTTCTCCACTCGCTCGACTTCATGATGGACCGGATCCTCGATCTCTCCGCTTTTGAGAGTCTGAAGATCTTTGTCCTCGAGGAAAATCTGGAGAACTTTTTCTACCTGCTCGACGCATCCGGGCTGCCGCTTTGGGCGTGGTTAACGTTCTTCGCTGTTTTGGGGGCGCTTCCCTTCTTGGGCTTTGCCCTCTACCACTTCAGCGACAAATTTGCGAAAAAAAGACCCTTTTCCGTGCGCCATGCCCACTTTCTCCAAGCCTTTATCTGTATCCCTTGTGCGTTGGTCTTTTGGGATTTTTCCGCCTCTAAAATGATCCACCCCGATGCCTACACGGCGTTCATCAAGTCGCTCCCCTGGAAATTCACCTTCATGCCTCCGCAAAATGTCCTCCTCACTTTGCCTGGCCCCGTGCAAGAGCCGCGCAGCGAACAGCTCATCGCAGAGGAGATCGAGCAAAGTACGTTCACGCCCGCAAAAAAACCGAACATCTACCTCTTCGTGATCGAGAGTCTGAGAGAAGACTGCATCACAGCAGACGTTGCGCCCCATCTGCACCAATTTAAAAATGACTACACCCACTTCGACATAGCCCTTTCGGGAGCCAATGCCTCCCAAATTTCCTGGTTTTCGATTTTCCACTCCCAGTTTCCCTATTGTTGGAACCACTCCCAAAAGCACATGAAAATGGGCAGCCCACCTCTCAACCTGCTCAAGAAATGGGGCTATCAGATCCACCTCTACAGCTCAGCGCAGCTCGGCTACTATGGGATGGACACTTTGCTCTTTGGCAAAGAGCAAGCCCTTCTCACTACCCATCAAGCCTTCCACCACACAGCTCCCCTCTCTGCCGCCGATTCAGACGCCGCAGCTCTCGCCAAATTGCAAGAGGATCTCGCCAATCCCGCTCTGCAAGAGGGGCAAGTTTTTATCATCTTCTGGGACTGCACCCATTTCAACTATTGCTGGCCCAAAAATTGGACCCCCAAGTTCACTCCCTTTGCGGCCGACTTGGCCTATTTCAAGCCATTCCAATCGAAAAGAGCCATTACCCACATCAAAAACCGCTACCTCAATTCGATCCACTACATGGACAGCCTTTTTGGCCATTTCTTCGCCCATTTGCCGAATCGGGAAGACTCTATTGTGGTTGTGATGGGGGATCACGGGGAGGAATTTTTCGATCATGGCCATCTGTTTCACAACTCGCATCTAACGCATGAGCAGATACACATTCCGCTCTACTTTAAGTTTGGCAAACAGGAGAAGGCCATTGCATCGAGGAGCCTCGCCTCCCAAATCGATATTTTCCCTTCGATCATCGATTATTTGGGGGGTCCTTCCGCCTCCTTTCTTCAGGGGAATTCCCTGTTTCAAGAAGCTCGATGGCCCTATGTCGTAACAGCCCGTTTCAATGCGGGTTTGGCGCCGTACGAATTTTCGATTCACAATGGGAAAAACAAGATGATTGCGCAATTTTTAAACAGAGAGAATATTTTTGCATCCAAGCAGCTGCACATTCTCTCTTTGAGAACTTGCGATGAGAAGAGCATCCATGAAATCGGCGACGTCGACGCTTATATTGAGAGCGAATTTGGCCCCGCCCTCTCCCGCCTCTTCAATACAACACAGAGCGCTATTGGGAAGTAGCAAACCGGTGCTGTGCGAAAGGGGCACCTGGCTCATTTAAACACAAAGACACAAAGACACAGAGAAAAATAAATGACTTCCTTTGTGATCTTTGTGCCTTTGTGTCTCTGTGTTGAATAAGGGGTAAGAAGCCTTCTAAGCAGCACCGGTTTGCTACTTCCCAATAGCGCTTCGTGTTTAATTCTGGGATTCGAGTTGGTCTAGAAGAGTGATGATCTCTTCCAGGCCCACTTTGCGGTCTATCTCCGTCCCCGAAGAGTTGAGAAGGACCATCGTCGGCATGGCCTTGATGTTGTAGGTCTGGCTTAAGCCAGCCACTTTGTCCACGTTCACTTTGAGAAACTTCACCTTGCCCACAAGCTGATTGGCCGATGACTCAATCTTAGGCATCACCCGCTTACAGGGACCACACCAGGTCGCGTAAAAGTCGACGACGACAGGCGTCTCCGATGCATCCACTTCGCTCTGGAACTGCTCGGATGAAGAGACTTCAATGACACCGGCAGAGGCCTTCACCGCTTGGTTCACAACCACTTTCTTCGGCGGCGGCGCCTTTTTGACGATTATGTTGTTCGCTCTGTCAGATAGATATTGCTGCGCTTGAAGGGCAGCCTTAGCTCCATCGCCAGCAGCTGAGACCGCTTGTTTGTAGACAGGGTCCACAATGTCGCCAATGGCATAAACACCATTGACCGATGTCTGCTGGTCCTTCTGAAGGGCAATATAACCCTTGGTATCGAGCTTTAGATTGTCCTTAAAGAGGGCGCTGTTAGGCGTAGATCCAATGGCGAGAAAGAGTCCATCCAATTTGAAAATGTGGGGCTTAGCTGTACCGGTCTTCAAGACAACGGAAGTGACCCCTTCCTGATCGCCTTTGACTTCCTGCACGTTGGTATTGTAGATGAACTTAACGTTCGGCTTTTCCTTCAGAACAGCCACTCTCTTCTCTTCGATCGCTCTGAGGGAGTCTTTTCGGACAAACACATGGACTTCTTTTGCGATATTGGAGAGATAAAGGGCCTCTAGGACAGCCGCATCGCCGCCGCCGACAACGCCGACGATCTTGTCTTTATAAAGAGAGCCGTCGCACACGGCGCAATTCGTAACGCCTTTGCCCCAATATTCTTGCTCGCCGGGAATGCCGAGGAAGTTGGGCTTGGTCCCCATCGCGATAATGCAACTTTCCGCTGTGATTTTGTGGGTCGTCTCGGCGCCGTCAAGCGAGGCGGTCGTGATCGTAAAGGGGCGCTTAGAGAAGTCGACCTTGATGACTTTTTCATTGAGGAAACGGGCGCCGTTCGCCTCAGCTTGCTTCCTCATCTTTTCGGTGAGGGCCGATCCGTCGATCTCCATTTCGCCCGGCCAGTTCTGAACCGAATGGGACTGCGTGAGAAGCCCGCCAGGCAAGGGGCCTTCAATGACGAGAGGCGATACGCCCGCTCTTCCCAGATAGATCGCCGAGGTGAGAGAACCAACTCCCCCTCCGAGAATCACTACAGGTTCGACTTCGGCTGGCTGAGCCGCCGTCATCGGCATCACAGGAAGAATAGCGGCAAACAAAATATTTAAAATGTGTTTCACGGGGTCCTTTCTTTAAGCTGTTATTAAACACGATTTTATCTATATTGTCAAGGAAGGAACCCCTCCCATATGAAGAGTTTTTTTAAATGGTTATTCGGACATAAAAATGAAATTAACTACCTCTATTTCAGTTCCTTCCTTCTTTTTCTGACCATGTTGAGCGTCTCCCATTACCTGTGTTGGGAGCAGCCCCATTATGGAATCGCCCTCTTTTTTCTTCTCTACGCGGTCGGACAGGCTTTTCTAGAGGTTTGCTTCTTCGTACTGATCGCCTATTTGTTGAAGAGGTGGGCTCCTCAATGGGCCTTCCGCTGCTACATCGCCGTCTCCTTCATTTTGATGCTGATGCACTATACCCAGTTCACGATGGTGCGCCTCATGGACTCATCGATCGGCTATATTTTCAAATTTCTCTTTGGTTCGGGCATGGCCCACCTCGTCGCTGGGTTCCAGGCGCTCAACATGAATTGGACGATGGTCGCTCTCATCGTGGGCACGGTTCTCCTGATCCCCATCGTGGGACTCGCCTTCTATTGGCTCACCTCGCGCGCGATCAGGCAAAGACCGCTCCAACTTTCCCTCTTCCAGATCGCCATTGCCCTCGCATCGATCGGATTGTCCCTCTTTTTAGTCGATCTGGTCGCCCACCCCTTCCTCTCACAGCATATGTACAGCAAATACCAAAAAACGCTTCCTCTCGGAACAACGTTCCTATCACCCGTCTTGAAAACACTCCCGCTGCCCGGTTCGCTCTCCCCAATGCGCGATGAAAATCAGGTCGTCATTCCCAACATCGCCGTGGCGCATCTTCCCAACATCTATTTCTTTATCATCGAGACGCTGCGCAAAGACTACATCGATGCATCGATTGCGCCTCACCTCACCGCATTCGGAAAAGAACACCTCCAATTCCCCCTCTCCTTTTCGAATGCGACTGCGACTCAGCTCTCTTGGTTCGCGCTCCTCCACTCAGATATTCCACTGTGCTGGACCCAAATGCGCGATCAGTGGAAAATGGGGAGCATCCCGTTGCGCTTCCTCAAAAAACTCGGCTATCAGACACACGTCTACTCCTCAGCCGATTTGCGCTATTTCAACATGGACAAACTCCTCTTTGGGAGCAAAAGAGAGATCGCCGAAAAAATAGAGGAGTATTCGTTCCATCGTACGATCGAACCGTGCGATCGGGACGCCCTTGCCATGGAGGCTCTAAAGGCCAATCTCAAAAGCGAAGGACATCTCTATCTGATCTTTCTCGATGCGACCCACTCCGAGTACAGTTTCCCCAAACAAGGCCCTCTGAAATTCGAACCGATCACCAAAGAGATCGACTACTTGACGATCGGAGCAAAAAGCCCTGAGCTTGAGTATGTTAAGAATAGATATCGGAATGCGATCCACTATGTTGACAGCCTGGTGGGCGATTTTCTCGATACGCTGAAAAAAAAGGATCTTTTCGATGACGCAATCGTCGTCATTACAGGCGATCATGGAGAGGAGTTTTTCGAAGAAGGGGCCCTTTTCCACGGCACGCATATCAACCACTACCAAACGAGCGTCCCAATCTTTCTGAAGTTTCCGTCGAACGATTGGATTCCCCAAACAGAGCAAGTGACGCATATCGACCTTTTTCCCTCGATCCTCCACTATCTGACCAAACAGAGCGACTTTTCTTCTCTTTTCGACGGGCAGTCGATCTTTAGCCTAAACCGCAGTCCCTACCGGATCGCCGTCTTACAAAATGGTCCAGATTCTCCGACGGAATTTTCGATCCAGGGAGAGGGTGTCCATCTACGCGCGCGCATTTGCAATCCAACGCAACTCGAGATTGTGGAATTGCAAGGAACTCTTAAACCTGATATGTTCATTCCCCTAATAAAAAAAAATTAGGAGTTGACTGTGGTAACCGCTGCCCTTCGCGTCTCGCCCGTTCCCAATTGCTTTGTGTGTATGCCGGTTAAGTGGTGTTGTGACAAGATCCGGAAACTCGCCGAGATGATCTTCGGTTATCTCCTTCGCATTACGACGTTTCAGCTGGGCGTGATCAACGAGCGGGGCACTTACCCTATCATGCGCATTTTCCAACGGATCAGCTCCGATCCGCGCGAAGAGAGGCCCTACGATCCCAAACGGCTCGAGATATCGAGAAGACTCCTCATCGAACTCGGAGGCGTCGAAGGGTTTGTCCCAGCCGCTGACGGACACGCAAATGTCCACCACATGCACTTTAGATCGGCAGACATCTTCAACCGCTTCGCACTCTTAGGCGCGCAGCGGATCGATGTGATGTACCACGGAAAGCGCCGCAAAGCTCTTCTCAATCCACCCCATATCCTCTCCAAATTCCGCGTGCCGATGGTCCCTTACAGAATGGCAAACGGCCAACGGGTCCAGGTAGCTCTCCTTCCCCAAGCGCCAACGCCCAATGAGAGGCCCCGCGTCATTCTCCGTTGCCACTCACCGGGAAGAGCGATGTGTATGAACCGGAGTGAGATTTTGCGCGATCTCCTCGCAGGCCACGACGTGATGATTTGGGATCCTCGAGGCACGGCCAAGAGCACAGGAACTCCATCCGAGGGGGGATACTATCTCGACGTAGAAACCATCTACCAACGCCTCATCGCTCTCGGTTACCAATCCCACGAGATCTACGTCTTCGGATTCTGCAAAGGGGCCGCCTGCGCAACCCACCTCATCAGAAAGTACCACGCCGATGGCATCAACGGCATTTTGAGCAATCCCTACACGTCGATGAAAGATGTCGTGGAAGGCTACGGATGGCTCGGCAGATTGGGCGCCCGCTACGGCTTGAAAGCGATCCAATCGACCGATCCTGAAATTACGCGGAGGGTGCGCCAAGATGGTTTCGACAACGTGGCGAAGTTGCGCAACCTGCCCCATCGAGTTGGCCCTGGAGGCAAGCTCATCATCATCCACACCAACACCGACAAGATGATGCCTTATGGAACAGCGGACAAGCTCTTCGACGCCTTTGACGACGCAGGTCCGATTGTTCCCATTCTCCGCACCCATCCCAATCCGAGAATCAATGGCCACATGGAGCCTCCCGACCAAGATACCCGCGTCCAGCGGCGCCTTTATCGAGAGATCGTCTAGTGCAGCGCCAAAGGAGATCTTTGGCAAAGAGGCGGCCCAACGTTTTTGGCAGGCCGCCTGATACGTTGACGAACGGGAAGACTTTACCCTCTAGTGGGACAATGTCGATTTCTCCAAAGTGTTTCTGGAGCGTTTTTTCCAGCTTGGCGTAGGAAAATTGTCTGACGTGCGTGGGATCTGTCTCATATTCGTTGCCGAATAGGAACTTGAGCCGGTTTCGCATCCGAAAGGCATTGGGCACCGAGCCGATGAATAGGCCACCCGGCTTCAAAGTCTTTGCCACTTTCTCCAAAAAGGGCTCGAGAAAAAACAGATGCTCTGCGATCTCGCACCCCACAATCACATCAAAAGAGCTCTCCTCCCAAGGCCATTCGACGTTGAGGTCGAGCCACACGGTCTCGATCGCTAATTTCTTGCGCGCCAGCTCGAGGGCCGCACGGTCGATATCGGCCCCGATAACTCGATTCCCCTCGGCAAAGCCGCTCGTCAACATCCCATCTCGACAGCCGAGATCTAATACGCGCTTCCCTTGCCCGATCCACTTCTTTAAATAGGGAGTCCGCGCGCCGTGGCAGTACAAATAGCCGTAGCGACTTCCTCGCTGGTGATGTTCGCGGTAGACCTCTTCGAGGGCCTGTTTTTGCATGTAGAGAGTGTAGCAGTATTAAAATAAAAAAGCGCGAGTCTTTCAAGAACTCGCGCCTTTAGAGAATCTGAGCTTAGCAATACTCAGGAGGTAATGGGATCGAGGTGAGTTTTCTGAATTGAGTCACAATGCTTTGTGGGACTCTAGAATTCGTTTTGATGAATTCGTTCAGGAACTGCTCTGCCCAGGTTCTCATTTGACCGAAGGTCGCTTTCTCTTCGAGACCCATCTCTTTGAGCTTCACGCCGAGCTCTTTGAGGAGCAAGACGCCATCTTGGAGCGGCTCAATTTCATTGCTATAAGTAGCTGAGATATAGCTTTGAAGCGTATCGTTGGCATTGTGAAACGTCGCGTTTTCACGGACCAAGCGGCTGTTCTCTGCCTCTTTATCTTTTCTGGCGTTTTCATATTTATTGCCAGCGTTGCGATATTCGGCGGCGAGATTTTTGATTGCGCCGTTGCAGAGCTCTTCGATACAGTGGCTTTTCGCACTGATTTCTGTGCCATCGGCATTTTTCAAGCCATATTTTTTCACCAGCCAAGACCAGTCTTGCGTGCGGGCTGTTACCTCAGCGTGAGAGTAGTCGATTTCGACGTCTTCAGCACGGCCTAACCAGTAGTCGCGGTTTTTTTTGTCATAGAGAGCATCAGTGCTATTCTGTTTGAGTTGGAACTCATTTTTCTTGATTTGCGCTCTATTTTTTTCGATCCGGTCTTCCCAGAAGGTGATGCGCTTCTGTTGTTTCTGGATGGCGCCCACTTCCTCTTCGATCAGGCTACCTACTTCAAAAAGAAGTTTTTCGACCATGTTGACTGAACCGATGAGGCGGTCCGAGTTCAATGGAAGAAGGGCCTTTGGGTCGAGTAAGTTGCCTTGGGGAACTTCACCGAGGAAGTAGCTCTGGCTATCGATCGTTTCACCGATGGATTCCAGGTTTTTGGTATTGGGTTCGATCTTTTTAGCGTGTACTCCCTCTTTCCCTGGGAGAACAGCCATGGGGTCGAGCCCTTGGTTAATCTCAAACTCTTGCATATCAGACATGTTTATCTCCTTTATCGCCTGTGAGCGGGATGACGGAATACGCTCTTATATTTATTGAACCAAATATTCTTTATAATTACAACTATATTAAATATATAATTATAGATAATACTAATATGCAACAAGTTAGTTTAGTTAATTATTAATTTAGAGAGGAGATGCTGAAAGAGGTGATGGGCCTGAGGGGAAAGAGCGCAACTAGACCCATGCCAAAGAAGGCGAGAGGCACAAACCAGGGCACATGCATAAACGCCGTAACTGCCAGACCCACAGCCATAATGATGGCTATAGCCACGAGAATCTTCTTCACAGCAGGCCGCGCAAAGAAGGTGACCGGTTCTTTAGTTAATACTGGTTGTATAGCAGTCATAATATGAGATTATATCATGTTGAACGATTTAGTTGTATGTCCAAGAATTAGTAGTAACTAATGAAATTGCATACATCGGTTTGTGCGTAAAGCATTAAAATTTAACCACCGAGAACACCGAGATACACCGAGGCGGGGCACCTCTTCCATAATTTCTCGGTGCTCTCGGTGTTCTCGGTGGTTCATAATCAATAAGTATTAACTTTAGTTGACTGGAGGGCTGCGAGGAGGGAACGGGCGTGGTGGGACTGGTGCCAGCGGCAGGCAGTCGCGATGATGGTGGGGAGGGAGGAGTGGGTGGGCTCCCAATGGAGTTTTTCCTTGGCGAGGGTGGGGTCGGCGACCAGGATGGCGCTGTCGTGGGCGAGGCGAGGGAGGATATTGACGGGGATCGGCTTTTGAGTATGGCGGGAGATCGCATTGAGGATTTGACGGACTGAGTAACCGGTACCGGTGCCGAGGTTCGCTTGGAGGGATGTGCGGTGGGTTTGGAGATAGCGGAGAGCCTGGATGTGAGCAGAGGCGAGGTCGAGGACGTGGACGTAATCGCGGATGGCAGTCCCATCGGGGGTCGGATAATCATCGCCGTAGATATTCAGAGGACTTTGGTTGAAGGCGGCGTTGATGGCGAGGGGGATCAGATGGGTCTCTGGTTCGTGGGCCTCGCCAAGGAGACCAGAGGGATCGGCGCCACAGGCATTGAAGTAACGGAGTATGGCGAAGCGGAGCCCGTGCGCATGGGCAAAGTCCTCGATCATGCCCTCACAGGCCCACTTGGTTTTGCCGTAGGCGTTGAGGGGGTTTTTGGGGTGGCTCTCAGTGATGGGGAGGTGAAGCGGAGTCCCGTAGATAGCAGCTGTGGAGGAGAAGACGAGGTTGAGCGTGTGGGTTTGAACCATGGCCTTGAGAAGCGAGAGAGTGCCAAAGAGATTTTTCTGGTAATAGAGGGCGGGGTTGGCGATCGAGTCGCGGACATTGATGAGCGAAGCGAGGTGGATGACGGCTTCAGGGCGGTAGTGGTTGAGGGCGCGGACAAGGGCAGCTTCATCTTCCAGGTCGGCCTCGATGTGGGGGCCGAAACGGACGGCCCAGGAGTGACCTGTTGAGAAATTATCGTAAACGACGGGAGTGTAATGGGGAGCCAGGGCCTGACACACATGGCCGCCGATGTAACCCGCTCCACCCACGACGAGAACAGAGTTCACTCAGTAGGCTCCTCTGGGAAAGATCATGAGTAGGGCCGTTTGCACGATGAGTTTGAGATCGAGCCAAAAGGAGCGGTTGGCCACATAGTAGGCCTCCAGATCAATCCGTTCCTCGAGGGAAAGGCGGTTGCGCCCCTGCGTGATCCAAAGCGTGGTGAGTCCGGGGCGAACGGAGAGGATCGCGGCGGCTTTGTCTTTGAGGTAATGGGTCACCTCATGTTGTGTGAGCGGCCTGGGGCCGACGATACTCATGTCCCCCTTGAAGACATTCCATATTTGCGGCAATTCGTCGAGCGATGTTTTGCGCAAGAATTTGCCGATCGGCGTAATGCGGGGATCCTCTTTGAGCTTGAAATAGGTGGTCCACTCCTGCATCAGAGTTGGATCTGAGGCGAGGAGGGGTTTGAGCTTCGCATCGGCGTCTTGATACATCGTGCGAAACTTGAAGCAGCCGAAGGGCTTGCCCTTGCATCCCACCCGCGAATGGGCATAAAAGACGGCGCCTGGGGAGGAGAGTTTTACCACAAGCGCGCAGATGAGAAAAAACGGAGAGGCCAAAACGAGAAGCACCAAGCTGAAGAGGAGATCGAAAATGCGCTTTCCCACGGGGAACTCAATTTTTTAGACCTATGATACAGAACTTCCCCGCCCCCGTCAACCTACCTTGTCGAACGCCAGGATGTTCTCTTTTAGCCATGGGTGCATGGGGCCAGCCGCACGCCTTAATTTCATTGTGGCGGCTTCATTATACCTACACCCATTTTGCTTGCAAAAGGCAATGATCTCTTCGGGTTTACGCCAGCTGCAATTGGGTCCTGCTTGTCCGGGATGGGCGCAGCTCATCACGAGCATGCCATCTTTTCTTGTGGCGTGGATCAATTTCATAATAAAGGCATCTACTTGTTCGGGCAAACCCTTTGAAATGGCCTCAAAAGAAGTGACGAGGTCATAGGTCTCATCGACTCGAGGCTGCGGATCATAGAGAGAGGCAAGCCAGAGGTCTTTGTTTGCTAACACGGAGGCCTGGCTAAAGTCGTAGCCTCCTACAGGCCCCGCAATGCCTGCCTTCTTGAACGTCTCAGGATATAGACCTCTTCCCCCGCATTCGAAATCGGCGTAGGATGCAAACCGTTTTTTATGGTGCAACCCCACAAGCGCATCGGCGAGTTTTGCATCAAAGTGGTTCGAGTGAGTCGAATCGTCTTGCCAACCGGGAATCCCTCTATCCGCATCTGGTACTCTCTTCCACTTTCTGACGCACTCTCCCCATGCCAGATCGCGAACCATTGTGGGGATCCAATCGGTATACACCTGTCTGCCGTAGACGACTCCTGGGGCAGCTGCCAGAGCTGCAAAGGTCAAACACCAGGGGTTGGAATTCACAGCGACCTTGGCGAGGAATGAAAGGGCCGCGCTCGAGACTGCCGTGGATGCGGAGATCATGGGCCCGTGGATCTCAAGAAGCGACGGCGGTTTGTGAGAAAGAGAGTCGTACCAGGCTTCTTGTTTAGATGTAACTTGAGGTTGAGCTAACGCGACCATAAAATCTCCTGCGATGTGAATGGAGGGAACACTCTATCAAAAGGAAGTAAGAAAGTCATTGATTTTCTCATTCATCAGTTGCCGGTCGAGGCACTGATTCACCAAGATGGCGAAGGCGATATTGCCGGCGTAGCCGACGTACCCCTTGGCCAGCGACATGGAGCCCGACTTCGCTCGGACCTGCGCTTGTTGCTGAGGCAGCGAGTCAAAAAAGAGGGGGAATAGATCTGATTGCTTCATCTTTTGCAGCATCTGGACGAGCTGCTCTGGCGTCACCAAGTTTTTCCGGGAAAGACCCGATCCATCCACCATGTTGAAGCCGCTGAGATCGACATTTTGCCCCTTCCAGAAGGCAACTACAGCCTTAACTCCCGCGGCGGTAGAGCCTTCGCCGTAGACGACCTCCCCCATTTTCTTTAAGAGGTGTTCGGCATAGAGGTTGATGCTTTTTTGGTTGGTCCAATAGACGATTTCTCCCACGGTTGGGGAGTAAGTTGTGTGGAAGGCGACGCGCTTCTTTTGCGCCTTATTCTCTTGTGCACCTATCGACAGACCTCTTCTCTGCAGTTCTTTGCTAAGTAGGTCAGCGCAATGCGAAGCTGGGTCTGGGATGGCGCCCCGAATCGCAAACTCAGCCACCGCGGCGGGCACGGTTCCTCGAATAAACTGCAGGGGCGAAAACTCGGAGCCATAAATGCAGGCGCAGTCCCCAGATCCCTCTGGTCCCGTCGTCACCTCATTTTGGAAGGTGAGCGTGGGCAACGGAGGATCTGTGCGCAAGAGCTTGGCCTTTTCGCCCACTTTCACGCCAGGTTCAAAGACAAGTGAGTAGCAATTCTCGTGGAACGACAGAGCACAAGCCCCGGCGCCGTAGTAATTGCCCAAGTCTTCCCATGACCAACTGGGAACAGCGAGGGCTTTTTCCCACTTCGTCGCATCGCCGATCACTCTCCCCTCAATCTTCTGGATCCCCAGTTTCTGCACGGCATCTGCCCACACCGCAATCTGTTTTTTCCAGGGCAAAGTCCCCTCAATGCGATCAGATCCCAAACAAGGGTCCCCGCCTCCTCGGATGTAGAGATTGCCCCGAAGAACCTCTCCGACGATAGCTCCGTCGTATTCCAACACCGTCTCAAAGCGCCTCTCTGCCCCCAGGACGTGGAGAGCTGCCCCCGTGGTGACGACTTTCATGCATGAGGCAGGCATGAGACTTAGAGCGCTGTTCTTCTCGGCCACCACCCTTCCGGTGCCGCCTTCAACAGCATAAATACCGACAATCGCGTGATCGATGGAGCAAAGATCCTCGCCGAACAAGCGAGTCATCCACACCATCACACCTAAAATGAACCTAACCTGCCGCATGAATCAATACCTCTCCCTCAGTCCAAACCCATTTTTTGCAAGGCATCGCCAAAGTCTATTGCGCGCTCAGCCTCCTTTTCCCATCGCAAGCAATCCTCAGGATCTCTTTGGTTAGCTCCCCCCTTGATCATTAAAACATCTTCGTGTTCTGGAAATTCATACGTCGCCCTCTTTCCATCTTTCTGTTTTACCATAACGCGAGATGTTGCGGCCATCTTCACTTTGAAAATTTCGGCAGCCCGCCCACAGACATCTTTAAATTCTTTCGGACAGCTAAACCAGAACAGGTCAAGATTGCCTAACTTGAGGGGAATGACCGAAATGAGCTTATTGGCCGGCTCGTGATCTGGATGGAACGTGATAAATTCCAAGGCCTTAACGATACTCATCTCGACTCCTTCGGGATGGAAAAATAGGTGGCATCGATTTTTAGGTAGCTTCTCTGGTTGCAGCGTAAATCTATCCCCTCCTTGAGAACAGCTGTGTGCAAAAAAAGGGGGATTTCTCACGGGCCATCCAGGCGGGAAACTTGGTGCAGCCATTTTCTTCTCCTGTTTGGGGTGAGAGTTTAGCTATTTGTAGGGGTAAAATCCAGCCCTTTATTGGAATTAGATTGATTCGAAATCAATAAATCCTTAACGTCTTTCCGTTCATATTGAGTATCCCATGTGTCAGGTGGTGAGTGTTACGGATTTCTTCCTGTTTGTCATACTGCCGGTGATGAGCCTATTTCTTTTCATACCGCAGAGTTTGCGAGAATACCAAAAATGGAAGAGTAGTCGGACTCCCAAGCATCTTTCTTCCTCAATTATCTTAGCCTCTCTCTCTCTCTTTTTTTTCTCTACGTTTTATCTAATCTGCATGAATTATCTGATGAGACAAGCCGAGATGTTAACTGCCAATAAACCACTGAGACTGGTGGTGTTAACTGGCTTGCTTCTGTTGGTTTACTATGTTCTGATTCCTCAAGTTATCAAACAGTACGACAATTGGAGAGATCGTCGAAAATCTCAAGACTTTTCTGCGATGATCTTCTTCGGATTTGTCACCTTCTTTGCTCTCACCTTCTTCTATCTCCTTACCATTCAAAATACGGGGATTTTGCCACATGTTTAATCTATTTGCCGTGATTTTGATCATTCTTGTTGGCGCAACGGACTGCTATTCGCATTCATGCACCCCAAATATTCCCGAGGCGATTAAGACAGAATATGCCATCCAGATCCAAGCTGCTTTTTCACTTCAATCTGAGGGGCTATCCACCTCCGCCATGTTTAATTTTGATCAGGGGGCTACGAAAGCTATAAATGCCGGAGAATCACCCAGGAAAATTGAAGCAATCAGACAACTTTTTACCTGGTATAGAACCTATGGATACTACTTGGGTCTCATGAAGAAAGATCCCCAAATTTTGGGCCAATACATAGGAAATGGGAAATACTCCACCTCCTCAAGATCTTTCCGCGAGTTCTCGTATGGGAAGAGTCCTGAACGAGATGCAAATATCCGAGACTACCTTTATGGCGTCACGGAAGTCCTCTCAGGGATGTTGTGTTGTTGGCTGATGGGACCCAAGGGTTATGTAATCGGAGGTTCACTTATTCTTGATGGCTTAAATACAGCTAGACAAGCCTCTAACGCTCTTTGGATAGAAAAAGAAATTGCCATGCGGGAATTTAAAAGAGCTGAAAACAACATCAAAGTCGCTTCTGAATTGGTGTGTTGCATAACCTCGATCCACCGAGAGCAATTCTCTTTCATGCCAAGATCAACGATGAAAACGATGGAACGATATAACGATAGGAAGAAAAATAATATAAAATTCTTATCGTTAAATCGTTATATCATTCAATCG
>DATIIR010000122.1:0-2427 GCA_035479435.1 Chlamydiales bacterium | reverse complement strand
CATCAGGACATTGTCGAATTGCTCAGAAATCCACTCGGAGTGCAAGAGAGAAGACCCTCCCTTTGCGAGCGTATAACACGTCTCGTGCCCGTTGGTGTGACGGCAATGATCGTGGGCTTGGTGAGTCGCTTCGCAATCTAGAGCTATCCCAATATTCTCTCGGCTCTGTTGTCAATAAATGGTTTTAATTGTTAATTATGTTAAATATATTGTATAATTATTGCAAATAAAAATAAGATAATAAGGACTTTATATGCCTGGCGTCGCATTGCGTACAGTTAAGTTAGAGGGTGGACAACTTCAATCGGAGTGCTTGATTTGTCGCGGATCTTTTGCGGATCGTGGCATTCGTACGCAAGATGACATGCCTTTTTTACCGTTCCGAGTCAGGTACGTTGTGGCGCACGAACAGGAGGAAGGGAGGATGAGTGGGGTTGAGCGAGTTCGTCGACAAGGTATTAGGAACTTAGAAAGAGCTCAAAAGACCTTTCCAGTACACGAGGACTCCTATTATCGATTGTATAGGCATGACCTGGCTACTCGACCCAAATCAGTTGTTCTAGGGGAGCAAGAGCAGAAGGTTTGCCATATCCAATGCTTTAAGGAATGGGCTGCTCGAAAAATAGCCAGTAGGAGAGCGCCTACATGTCTACACTGTAATGATCCGGTTGATTCACTCGACGGAGTGAGGTACCAAATAGTCGCAAACAGGCCCCCTCAACCCGAGCCGCCACTACGTATACCTGAAGTGGAGCAAATGAGACATTGGGAACGCATTCGTGATGTGCTTCATGCTCGAATCGCTCTCCAACAACCCCTTCAAGAACCTGCAATCATTCGGTCCATGAGGAGGCACCAGTATAATTATGATATTCCTCTGGACCTAGTCCGAGGGTTACTGCCCAATCTTTCACCTCGAGAACGGGGATTAGCGATGATCCACGCCGGGGACCGTTCGTCTCCCGCTATTATGAGAGCGCTAATGGAGGGAGGACCAATTCCAGTTGCACTCCGTAACCTCGCGTTCCTTGCGTATGCAAATTTCTTTGATCGTGGGGCGGAAACCGCTACTGAATCCTTGGTCAGAAGCGGAGTGGTGGATGGGAACGATGTTGCACTGCGACGGAGCATCCACGAGTTATATATGCATTTAGATCCTAGAGGACTTCGGCGTCATCGTATTGATGAACGAGAACGAGTTGTATTGGCCCCCTTTTTAGAGAGAATGTGGCGGAATCCTCTGATGTCGAATATCAGGTCGATAGAGCGGCGCCCTGAAGGTCACACTGTGCAGTGGATTCGCAACCACCTGTTGTTAAATAGGCCTGATCTCGTGATTACAGATGAGCATCGAGGCTGTGCGGTAGTTCGAGCTACAATGTATGGTTGTTTTGCACTGGTTAAATTGTTTCTTGAAAATGGACCGATTCCGGACCGGCTGCGTGAGCTTGCGGTGGAAGAAGCTGGAGCATTGGGATATGGCGACATTGTTCGACTGCTCAACGGAGAGCCGGGCGTGATGCCCACTCCGAGAGCGGAAGTTTGGGATTTGGGAGCTGCCGAAGATGCGGTGAGCCTTACTCGGTGGAAAGAGGCTCTTATGAATGATTTGAACGAAAGAATTGCAGCTCTACCCAATGAAATAGCTGCCAATCCCCAAATGGCCGATCAATTGGAGTCTCTATTGGACGATACAGTTCGTTCGAAGGTGGTACCGGTGCTTAATCCTCTTATCGATGAAGGGACTGTCTTGAATCGACTCGCAACTCCTGCACGAGAGTTAATCAGCGCCGCCGCCACTACTCCGGCACAGTTGAGAGGGTATTTTCGGGTGAGCCCCATTGGTCAACGCACTCGTGCGGTTGTATTGCTCCACGCGATTCAAAGAAATCGACCTGACCTCATCGAAACCATCCTCGCCGAATGGGCGGGTGGTCCTCCTCGCCATTTTGAAAATCTAATGCGGGCTGCTGCGGGTCATCCGGACATCATCGCATTGCTCAGAAACCCACCAGTGGCGCAAGCGAGAAGACCCTCTCTTTGCGAGCGTGTAACACGCATCATACGGCTGGCGTGGCGGGAGTCATTATGAGACTGATGAACCGCTTCGCAATGTAAAGCAGCTTTACATTTGAAAAAAGGGGGATGAGAGTCATCCCCCGTGTAGGAAGGTTAGAAATCGAGGCGGGCTCTAGCAGTTAGACCTTGGATGAAAAGGTTGCTAACTTGGTTAAAGCTCTTGCCAATGTCGATATCATCAAGCCATCTGCGGAACATGATTTGGCCGAAAAATACTTGAAAGCCATAGCCTGCAGAGAGGTCCACGTGCAATTTGTTGCATCTTAGGTATCTTTCCCAGCCGAGTCCCAGTTCGAGATCGAGGTGTGTTCTCAGATAGCCCAGATCGTTTTGGCGGACGTTGATTTC
>DATIIR010000121.1:0-9599 GCA_035479435.1 Chlamydiales bacterium | reverse complement strand
CGTACGGTCACACCAGAAAGTTCACTTAATTTTTTAACTGTATAAGCCATCGACTTTTCCTTCTTTAATATCCCTATGATTTTAAAGAATGCGACCATTATAAGGAATGACGTATACGTGAGGGTCAAGCGGAACAGTTTTGATAAAATGTCTTGATACTTGAACTGCACCTCAATTTTTTGCTATACTGTTTTCCTCTACAGGAAACATAGGATGAGGCTCAAAAAAGGAACTGGGATTCGCAAGAGCGATCCTACGGAAGAATTATTGAACGAAGAATTGATCGGCAGGGCCATTTGGGAGTGTCTCAAAAATGGGGATTCGGAAGGTGTGATTGAAGTGATCCGGATCTATTTGGAAGCTATGAATAAAAGGGCCTACAGTCGGCCAGCCCGACTATTTTTTGGTTAATCTCAAAATATTTTCCAAATTATATTGGCAACATCTGATTGTGTTTTCGATGTATTCCTCATCAGTCAAAAAAAACTGATTTAGATTTGATCTTCAAATCACTTACAAGTAAAAACCCTAAAGACATAATGCAACTGCCTATTTCAAGCCTAATTTTCCTCTCGTCCATAGGGCCTATTTCTTGTTCTTAAATAGGTTTTTATAGTACAATGAGATGTAAATATATGTCAATACTTGGCAATTAAAATGAAAGAAGCTCCTAATTTACAATCACTTGAAGAATTCGTAACGACTCACAGCAAACTCGTTAACCTTCGTCAGATGAGGGATATAATTATGCGTGCCGATAGTAGTGGAGCCCATATATTCATTCATAGAATTGGTCGCAAAATATTCATCGACGTGGATAAGTTCTTCGAATGGACTCGAAGAAAACCGTAAAAATATAAGTTCATTTACCAAGAGCCGCAATTCTAGCACTAGAAGGAGAATCGCCGATTCTTGTGCAGCCATGCCCCGAATGGGAGGAGGGAACGATTGAAATATATACGTCTTGACCTAGATCATTTAAAAACCGAAGCATCCGTTCCAATGAAAAATCAGTTAAATACCCCCGAAGAAGTAGAGAAATCTTCGACTGACTGATCTTGAGAATTTTGGCGGCCCTCGCTTGGGTGAGTTTTTTCTTTTTAATAATATCCTGGATCTTCATGGCGATTTCTGATTTCGCCAGAGCTTCCTCAGGATTGGGGATTCCAAGATCGGCAAAAACATTCCCCGAACTTTCAACGTACTCGATATTTCCTAAGCGCTTTTTTTTAGCTTTTTTTGTTTTCATCAGCTTCTCTGAGTCAAGCTC
Source organism: Chlamydiales bacterium (assembly GCA_035479435.1). Classification (GTDB taxonomy): domain Bacteria; phylum Chlamydiota; class Chlamydiia; order Chlamydiales; family SM23-39; genus REEB52. The sequence goes on along the minus strand of DATIIR010000121.1, from coordinate 8,329 downwards.
TTATAGAGAGCTTTGGCTTCTTTTAGGCGGTTCTTCAATAATTCCATTTCCCGGCTTGGGCTAGAAATAGCGCGTGGCCCATAGCCTGGCGAACGGGTTTAGGGAAGGTCCTCAGATCCTTGTAACTCGATCCAATCCATTCCAGTTTTTTCACATACAATCCAAAATCTTTTTCAGCGATTATACCCGTTCGGTGATATCTAGACTAGAAATTTTATTGTTGAGTGGTGATCATTTTGTCGGGCTAGTAATTCGCCAAGATGCGGAGGGCTGATTCGATGTCTTTTTTCTGGGGCAGAACTTCTTCTTCGAGATCTTTGCAGTAGGGAACGGGGCAGTCTTTGCCGGTGACGCGCTGGATGGGGGCGTCGAGATAGAGGAAGGCGTGCTCGGCGGCGCGGGCGGCTAGCTCGGCGCCAAAACCACAGTTGCGGGCGGCTTCATGGGCAATGAGGAGCTTGCCCGTTTTGCGAACGGAGTGGAGCACGGTGTCAAAGTCGAGCGGCACAAGTGTGCGAAGGTCGATGACTTCAATGGAGATGTCCTCTTTGGAGAGGTGTTCGGCGACTTCGTTGGCCATGAGGACAGTCATGCCCCAACCGACGAGGGTGACGTCGGTGCCTTCGCGTACGATATGGGCTTGGCCAAAGGGGAGAAACTCGTCGGGGCCAGGTTCGGGACGGGCGCAGAAAAGGCGCTGGCGATAGAGGGCTTTGTGTTCGAGAAAAATGACGGGATTGGGGTCGCGGATGGCGGTCTTGAGGAGGCGCTTGGCGTCGGCGGCATTGCTGGGGATAACGACCTTGAGGCCGGGGCAGTGGCTGAGGAAGGCTTCGATGCTCTGCGAGTGGTAGGGCCCCCCTTGGATGTAGCCGCCGTAGGGCATGCGGATGACGAGAGGACAGTTCCAGAGGCCGTTGGAGCGATAGTGAAAGCTAGAGAGCTCGTTGAAGAGCTGGTTCATCCCAGTCCACGAATAGTCGGCAAATTGGATCTCAGCGACGGGCTTGTGGTAGCCGTCGAGGGAGAGGCCAAGGGCAAGAGCGACAATGGTCGACTCGGCGAGAGGAGTGTTGAAACACCGGTCGGAGCCAAAACGGTCGGTGAGGGTGCGGGTAATGCCAAAGACGCCTCCCTTGCCGCGAGCTACGTCTTGCCCGAAAACAATGACACCGGGATCGCGCTCCATCTCTTCGAGAAGGGCGTGGTTGAGGGCGTCCATGAGGACAATCGACTCGCCAGGAGGTGTGGGTTGGGAGAGGGGCGGAGTGAAGGGGGCGAAGACTTTGTCCGTGGCAGTGGAACGGGCTGGAAAAGGGATCTGATCGGCAGCGAGGGCGGCTTTTTCGATGAGCTCCATGTGGCGATGGCGGAGCGCTTCGAGTTCGGAGGAGGTGAGGATGCCTTCAGAGAGGAGCCACTGCTCGTAGCGAACGATGGGGTCGCGGCTCTTTTCCTCAGCGAGATCCTCTTCCGTTTTGTATTTTTTGGGGTCGTCGCTGCTGCTGTGGGGGCCGATACGGGGCACTTTGGCGACCAGGAGGCTGGGCCCGTTGCCCGTACGGGCTTTTTGGACAGCTTTTGCCAGGGCGTCCGATGTCTCTGTGTAATCGCAGCCGTCCAATTCAAAGACGGCAAGCCCTTCATAGCCTCTGGCAATTTTTGCAATGGTCCCACCGGTTGTCTGCTCGGCAACAGGGACCGAAATCGCCCAACCGTTGTCTTGGATCACAAAGAGAATGGGGAGGTTGTGAAGGCAAGAGAAGTTGAGGGCTTCATGGAAGTCGCCCTGCGAGGTGGCCCCATCGCCGGCAGAGACGTAGACGACCTCTTGGGTACCGCGGAGCTGGGCCGATTTCGCAGTGCCGGCAGCTTGGAGCAATTGGGAGCCGACAACGCTCGATTGGCACGGGATATGGAGATTTTTCTGGGAAAAGTGCTCGGGCATCATCCGTCCACCCGAATGGTAGGGAATGTCGCGGGCGAGGAAGGCGGCGAGGAGATCTTCGATCGAGCAGCCAAGGCCAATGGCAAAGGCGCGGTCCCGATAGTAGGGGTAGCCCCAGTCGGTGCCGGGTATCAGAGAGAGGGCCGAGAGGGCGCCGATCATCTCGTGGCCCGAAACAGAGAGGTGAAAGGTCGCCCCCTTGTTCTGCCGGACGAGCTTGCCCATCTTGTCGTCCATGAATCGGGTGAGGTGCATCACCTCAAGGGCTTTCAGCTGCGTATGAACTGGTGAAACACAGGTTCCCAAGGGAGCTACTTGTCTTTCTTAGTTTTAATTTGAGTGACTTTCTTGATGGCAAAGCGGCGCCGTTTTTGCGGAGAGAACTCCTCGGCTTGCTCCTCTTTGCGAGGACGGCCCCGTTTCTTGGGCAAGATCCTGCCGATGGCAGAATCGACTTTGGGGGCCTCTTCTTCGTGGATGTGCTCAACCGCCATCGTCTCTTTGAACTTGGGCTTTAAGAAAGGAGTAAAGGGCTTTTTCCCCTTATCGACGCCAAACATTTTCTCCGCACCGGCGAGCCGGTCAGAGAGGTGGCGGAGCGACTCGAGTCTCTGCGAGAGGGCTTCGAGTTTCTCGTCGACGCGAATGCGCGGGCTGCCGCGCAGCGAGGCGAGAAGATGCTCTTCCGTCTCAAATTTGGAGGAGAAGGTGACCGAGGCAGCCGTCGCGATGTCGGGGATGTAGAGAAAAATGCGGCAGGCGTTGGGCACTTGCGTGTAGATGTCGACCGTCATCTGCGGCTCCATCTCCACTTTGGCTACTTGCTTCGGCGGACGGCCCCGCTTAGGACGGGGATTGAGCGCTTCATTAGAATAGTAGGTCTTCGCCTTGGCGACAAGCGTCTCACGCGCCTGGCTCACGTCTTTGGGAACCTTCGATTCAAAAAGGGCCCGCTTCACTTTTTCAACAACGTTTTTGGGGAGCTCAAGGTCCTCTTCAAAAACAAATTGGACATTTTGCTGGCGGAGCCACTCGATGATCCGGATGCGGGAGCGCTCTTGGTAATATTGTTGCCATTTTTCCAGCTCGGCGAGGTGGTCGTAGATGAATTCGAGGAAATTTTCGCGCGCTTCTTTCGCAGAGATCAGGTCGAGCAACTTCTCTTTGGTATCGATATCATAAACTTTTTCATGGACGAACCCCTCCATGAATTTTTTGACCTCGTAAAAGGTCATCTTGGGGAGAAGACAATACCGCTCCCGATGCTCAAGGACCTCTTTTTCCAGCGCTTCGAGCTCTTCGATCCCCTTATCGAGGTCGACGTAGAGGAGAAAGCCCTCCACCTTGTCGAGGTAAAAATCTCTCTCGTCGTCCGATTTGGCGAAGGCGTCCATCAGCCTGTGATAGCGAAGGATGAGAGGGTTTTTAGCGTGGGGCAATGTTGATTTCATAAGAAAGACGATAGCACGAATTGACTTTAAGCCCAAGCAAGATCTATATTTTTAGAGCTAGGAAAGGTGTGTCATGCTCGATTTAAAAGAACTCAGGAAGAATCCCCAAGGGCTCGAGGAAAAACTTAAAAACAAGGTCCCCGAGGTTTCCCTTTCTCCCATCATCGCCCTCGACGAGAAGCTCCGCGCTTTGAAGACAGAGGCCGAGGAGCTCAAGTCCAAGAGGAACAGCTCCTCCAAAGAGATCGGGATCAAAAAACAAAAGGGGGAAGACGTCTCCAAATTCATGGCCGAAGTGAACGCATTGGGCGACCGGATTGCCCTCCGCGACCAGGAGATCGCCAAGGTCGAAGAGGAGTTGAAATACGCAGTCGGAGTCCTCCCCAATTTGCCCATGGACGATGTCCCCATTTCGCCCAGTCCCAAAGACAATGTCTGCATCAAGGAGTGGGGCGAGAAAAGAGCCTTCGCCTTCCCGTTTAAAAATCATGTCGAACTCAATGAAAAACTCCATTTCTTCGACTTCGTGAGATCGGCTAAGCTCTCTGGATCGGGCTGGCCTCTCTATACCGGCATGGGCGCTCGCATCGAATGGGCGCTGATCAACTACATGCTCGACACGCACCGGAAGAACGGCTTTACGCAGGTGATCCCGCCGCTCCTCGTCCGCCCTGAAATCATGTACGGCTCTGGCCAGCTGCCGAAATTTGAGGCGCAGCTTTTCAAAATCCGCGACGAAGATTACAACTTGTACTTGATCCCCACTTCGGAGATTTCCATCAACGGGATGCACTACGATGAGATCATCGATGAGGATCAACTGCCGCTCCAATACACGGCCTACTCGCCCTGTTTCCGCAGAGAGGCGGGCGCCGCTGGATCGCAAGAGCGGGGCCTCATCCGGATGCACCAATTCAACAAGGTGGAACTCTTCTGCCTCACGAAGCCAGAAGAGAGCCCCAGCGTCTATGAAAAGATGCTCGCATCGGCCGAAGAGGTGCTCCAAGGACTCGAGCTCCACTACCGGAACATGCTCCTCACGACAGGCGATATGTCGTTTGCCGCTGCCAAGACAATCGACATCGAAGTGTGGCTCCCTGGACAAAATCGGTACTACGAAGTCTCCTCTGTCTCCAACTGCACCGACTTCCAGGCGCGCCGTTCCAACATTCGCTATCGCCACAAAAACGAAAAACCGCAATTCGTCCACACGCTCAACGGATCGGGAGTGGCCACTTCACGCCTCATGGTCGCGCTGATGGAAAATAATCAACAGGAAGATGGATCGATCCTTGTGCCAAAAGTGCTGCGCAAGTATTTAGGGGAAGAGATCACTTAGGAGTCCCATGCTGGATCATTTCGTCCATTTTTTAGATCGCTCTCCGTCGGTTTATCACGCCGCTCGAGAAATCACAACTCGCCTTGCTGAGGCCGATTTCACGCCGCTCGCTGAGAGCGAAAAGTGGCAGCTCGAACCGGGCAAAGGCTATTTTGTGCAGCGGGAAGACACGTTGATCGCCGCCTTTCGCCTTCCCAAAAAGCGGCCCGTCTCGGCGACACTCCTCGCGAGCCACATCGATAGCCCTGGATTGAAAATCAAACCCCATCCAGAGACCTCATCGCACGACATCGGGCAATTTGGAACGGAAGTCTACGGCGGTCCCCTCCTCCACACTTGGCTCGACAGAGACCTCGCCGTCGCCGGCCGCATTGTCACGCAAAATAAAAAGGGCGTTTCCCAATCGAAAACCGTCCTCCTCGACGATTACCCCGTCATCATCCCCGGCCTCGCCATCCATTTGCAGCGCGACGTGAACGAGAAGGGATTTTTCGTCCACAAACAAGACCATCTGAGGGCGATCTTCACCCTCCGCTCCAAAGGGAAACACCTCGAAGATTGGCTCCGCAAACACCACGCTTTTGAAAAACTCCTCGGCTTCGATCTCTACCTCGTTCCCACTGAGAAGGCCACATTCATCGGCTTCGACGACGAGATGATCTCCTCCTATCGCCTCGACAACCTCACCTCCGCGTTCGCGAGTCTCGAAGCGCTGGTCAACACCTCGCCCCACACAGATGCCATCCAGATGGCCCTCTTCTGGGACCACGAGGAGATCGGCTCGAAAACTTTTGCTGGCGCCGACTCGCTCTTCGCAAACCAGATCCTCGACCGCATTTGCCTCCAGTTTAAAATGGACCGGGAAGATTACTACCGCCTGAAGAGCCGCTCCCTTTGCCTCTCCATCGACGTCGGGCACGCCTTCAATCCCAACTACGCCGACAAATACGACCCGCAAAACGCCCCGCTCATGGGCAAAGGCCCCGCGATCAAGTTCAGTTCCCGCTATGCCACCAGCGGCGCCACCGCAGCGCCTCTCGTCCGCCTCGCTCACAAACGGAAAATCCCCCTCCAAACCCTCGCCTCCCGCTCCGATCTCCCCTCCGGCAGCACCGTTGGCGCCATGATGGCCGCCAACCTCGGCATCCCCACTGTCGATCTGGGACTCGCCTGCTGGGCCATGCACTCCATTCGCGAAACCATCTCCGCGCAGGATGAGATCGCCCTCTGCCAGCTCCTCACTGCGGCATTCGAAGAGCACTTCCCGGGGCCCCATGAATCACTTTAAAGGGAAAGAGGCCCTCCAGCACGTGATCGACGCGCGCATCAAAGGGAAAATGGCCTCCGCTGAAGTGCATGGAACCGAACTCCCCGGCCACGTGAGCGCCGCCGCCGATGCCGCCAAAGAGACCTCTTTGATCCTCCTCGTCTTTTGGACTCTTCTCGGAAGTGGCGCCCACTGGTTCATGCTCGTCTTCATCTCCGGGTGGCTCGTCTGGAAAGTGGGCCGCAGCGCCATTCTCGGATGGGCCCGTCTCGAGCGGCTCCATCGCGTCATCGAAGAGGAAAGGTGGGAGATCGAACACCACCGTCCGCAAGAGAAAGAGGAGCTTCGCGCGCTCTACGCCGCCAAGGGCTTTTCCGGCAAACTGCTCGATGAAGCCGTCGAAGTCCTCATGGCCGACGACAACCGCCTCCTGCAAGTGATGCTCGAAGAAGAACTCGGCCTTAGCCTCGAATCGTATGAGCATCCCCTCAAGCAAGCATCTGGCGCCTTTGTCGGCGTCGTCGGATCTACCCTCGTCCTATCGTTCGCCCTTTTCACACTCCCTGCTTGGGGCCCCGCCCTCGCAGCTGCCCTGATCATCGCTCTTTCAGCTGGCACGACAGCCCAGCTCGAGAAAAACCGCCCTCTTCCAGCCATTGTTTGGAACCTCGCCATCGCCGCCCTCGCTGCGGGGGCCGCCTATTTTCTTGCGCAGATTGTCCTCACATGACAAAGCCCTATCTCTTCGATGAATTTTTTTCTTCGGGCAGAGAAGAGAGCATCAGCCCCTTTCTCACTCCCGGCTCTCGCAAATGGGCGAAAAATCTCTCTCTGAAAAGCGCCAGCAGTTCCGCTCTTCTCCTCGCCTTTGCCTTCACCTTCCACTTCATTAACCCGCCCATCTCGTATCTCTTTCTCTCTCTCGTCTTTTTCATCTCTGGCGTCCCCGCCCTCATCGCCTCCTTCAACGACCTGAAGAACCTCGAGATCAATATCGACGTCCTCATGACCCTCGCCGCCTTCATCGCCGTCTCCCTCAACAGCGGCCTCGAAGGAGCCCTCCTTCTCGTCCTCTTCGAACTCTCCCACAGCATGGAAGATACCGTCTCCAAAAAAACCCGCAGCGCCCTCCACAATCTCAACCATCTCGCCCCCAAATTCGCCCACATGATCGACGACAGCGGCATCCTCTATGAAAAATCGGTCCGCGATATTCAGATCGGCGAAAAAGTAGTCGTCAAGAACGGCGAGATCGTCCCCCTCGACGGCCATGTCCTCGACGGAACCTCCTCTCTCAACCTCGTCCATCTCACCGGCGAAACCATCCCCGTTGTCAAAACCATCGGCGACTCCGTCCCCGCCGGCGCCCGCAACCTCGAATCTGCCCTCGTCATCGAGGTGAACCGCACCTCTTCCGACTCCACTCTGGCCCGCATCATCCAGCTCATCACGCAAGCCCAAGAAGCAAAGCCCCGTCTCCAGCGCCTCTTCGATCAATTTGGCAAACACTACGCCACCGCCATCATCGCCCTCACCTTCCTCTTTGCCCTCCTTCTCCCCTTCCCCTTTGAAATCTCGATCTATCGCGCCCTCGCCTTTCTCATCGCCGCCTCTCCCTGCGCCCTCATCATCGCCACACCCACCGCCTATCTCTCAGCCATCAGCGCCTGCGCCCGCAAAGGCATCCTCCTCAAAGGGGGCATTACCCTCGACGCCCTCGCCTCCTGCTCCATCATCGCCTTTGACAAAACGGGCACCCTCACTACCGGCGATCTTAAGTGTTCTTCTCCCAATCTCCCTCCCGAGGCCCTCTCCATCGCCTATGGGCTCGAGCGCAACGTCGTCCACCCCATCGCCACCGCCATCTGCAAACTCGCCCAAGACTCCCAGATTCCCCCTGCCTCCATCACCTCCTTCAAATCGATCCCCGGCTCAGGCCTGCAGGGTCTCTACAACGACATTCCCGTCGCCATTGGCCTCCCCTCCTTCATCGGCATCACCACCTCCGAACCTGGCGTCCTCGCCGCCCTCCGCATCGGCGAAGAGACCCATCTCTTCCGTTTCACCGACCAAGTGCGCACCGACATTCCCCGCCTCCTCTCCGCTCTTCCCCTTCGTCCCGTTATGCTCACTGGCGATAACGCCGCCAACGCCCACCAAGTGGCCACTCTCCTCGGCATCTCAGAAGTTTACGCCAATCTCCGTCCTGAGGACAAACTCGACAAAGTCGCCCAGCTCTCCCAAACGCAAGGGCTCGCCATGGTCGGCGACGGCATCAACGACGCCCCCGCCCTCGCCCGCGCCACGGTCGGCATCTCCATGGG
>DATIIR010000120.1:0-14870 GCA_035479435.1 Chlamydiales bacterium | reverse complement strand
GATTGAGAGAACTTTTATGCGCACGACAACCAGCCTCCTTGTAACCGGCGGCGCCGGCTTCATAGGCTCAGCTTTTATCCGCTATCTGCTCCGCTCCTCTGATTTTACGGGTCGTATCCTCAATTACGATCTCCTCACCTATGCTGGCAATCTCGACTATCTCAACGGCTACCATGAGCATCCCCGCTACCGGTTTGTCCAGGGCGATATTCTCAACCAGTCCCTTGTGGAACAGCTCATTGAACAATATGAGATCGATACGCTCGTCCATTTTGCTGCGGAGACGCATGTCGACCGGAGCATTGTCTCGGCCTTTCCCTTTGTGGAGACCAACGTGAAGGGGACGCTATCGCTTCTCGAAGCTGTGCGCAAAAGTCCCTACGTCCATTTCCATCATATCTCCACCGATGAAGTCTACGGTTCTCTTGGCGAAAGCGGCAGCTTTAACGAACACTCTCCTTACCGCCCCAATTCCCCCTATTCCGCCTCCAAGGCCGCCTCGGACCACTTGGTTCGCGCCTTTGCCCACACCTACGGCCTCTCGACCACGATTTCCCATTGCAGCAACAACTACGGCCCTTGCCAGCATCCTGAGAAGTTCATCCCTGTGATGATCCAAAACTGTCTCAAGAAAAAGCCCCTCCCCGTCTACGGCTATGGGGCCAACGTGCGCGACTGGCTCTACGTCGACGACCATGCGGAAGCTGTCTGGCAGATTTTGCAGCAAGGGAAAAAGGGGCAAGTTTATGACATCGGTGGAAAGACAGAGCTGAGCAATTTGGAGCTGCTCAATCAGTTGATCGAGCTCATTCAAGCGGAGCGTCCCGACGATTATCACTCACTGATTCGCTTTGTGAAAGATCGACCTGGCCACGATTTTCGCTACGCCATCGACACTAGCAAAATCGAAACTGAGCTCGGTTGGCGGCCGCGCGTTTCATTGAAGGAAGGGCTTCAAAGAACTCTCGATTGGTACAAAGTAGTACTCTCGGCTTGATTTTTTTTCGGTAAAACCATAGCATTCTCCCTCTATTAAAAAATTCACTAAGTGAGGGATTCTATGAACAGAGTGGAAGATAGACCAAAAGCGCACCCTCTCGGAATTCTGGGATTGCTCCAGATCGCTTCAGTATTTCAAAGGGGATGGCACCGCTGGGGAACAGGCGCAGCATTTGCCACAGCCGCCGCCGCCGGCTCTGTTTTCAGCGACGCCATTCCCTCAGCCTCTCAAGCTGCCACAGCAGCAAAAAGCGCCAGCGGATGGAGTTGGACCACCTGGAGCCTATCGGTCCTTGCGGCTGCCTGGGGAACCTCCTACCTGTACAACCGGTACGTGAGAGGCTCTAACGCCCCAAATCACACCGTCATTGTCAATATTACTGTGAACGGCGCGCCTTCAGCCGTTCAAAAGACACCAGATGGAGTCGTTGTCAATGTGAGCAAAGCCGCGGCAGCGTCCTAGGCTCTAAGTAACGAGCCCGAACGAGACAGAGGTACAGGATAACGACTCGCTCTGCGAGTCTAAAGATACCCACTCGCTGTGCGAGTGGGCAAGATACGTCCGCCTGATGGCGGACTAGCAGGATAAGAGAAAGGGGGAGCGCCGGGCCCAGTCAAAGGCTGGAATTGCGCCTTCGGCGCAATTGCGAATTTCATTCGCGCCCGGCGCCCCCCCGCGCTTCGCGTCCCCTTGGGGTATGGGGCCTCCCCATATCCTGTAAGCCTGCTATCAAGCAGGCGAATCATGCCCACTCGCAGCGCGAGTGGACATCCTCAGGCTCGCGGAGCGAGCCGTTATCCTGTCCCTTGTCTTGCATAGATAAGCTTGCTGCCTATTCGGGCTCGGGTTAATAGCCGCCACGTCCTTAGTCGAAGCGCGTCATGATGAGTAAGTTCCCCAAAATGACCGTCCCAATCCCAACAAAATCAGTGAGATGCCATTGGTAACTCTCAGCAAAAAAGGAAAAGAGGAGCGCAATAACAGGAAAAAAGACGGTCGCATAACCGGCCCGATTGATCCCAATTCGAGAAATCAGACTCAAATAACAGAGGAACGCGACGATTGAACCGGGAACCGCTAAATAAAACAAAGATCCCACATATTTCCATTCATTCGACCAGGAAAAAGGGATGTCATTGAGCCAAATGTAGGCGAGCATAATGAGAACTCCATACCCCATCGCTATGGCTGTGCTGGAGACTAGGCGCATCCCTTGTAGCTGGTTGTAACGGGATGCGATATTGCCAAAGGAAAAGACCAAAGTAGCGATAAGGGCAAGACCAATCCCAATTAAAATCTGATCCTGAAAGGAAATATGAATCAGGTCTTTCCAAAAAATAGTGCTGATTCCGCATAGACCCAGCGCTGCGCCCGATAAAACGAACTTCGTGGGTCTGATTTTGAAAAAGAGATAGTTATTCAGGATGTTGAAGAGACTCACTAAGGAAAAAATGACCGAAACCAACCCAGAGATCAGATAAAAAGTCGCCTGATAGAGAAAAATGTAATTTAGGGAAAACATCCCAGCTCCCATGAGAAACAGGAAAAGATGATTTTTGGGCGGAAATTTTAAGTTAATCCTCCGAAGCAGACAATAGAAAATCAGCAAAAGAGAGGCCGTGGCAAAGCGGTAGAAAATGGAGATTTCCGGTGCGACTATACCGAGTTGCCACTTAATCGCCAGCCAAGTGGACCCCCAAATCAGAACGACAACAAGATAGAGAAGCCAGTTGATCATAAGTCACTTAAGGGTGCAGTTTGAGTCCGTTAATAATTTTGTCGAATGTTTTTCGGTCACAGCGAAAGGCGAGACCTACAATGCTGAGATCATCGGCCAAAGCGGCTTTCACTACAGCGCGATTATCATTGTCGTTGCTGGTAGCGAACATCTCTTTTGTATAAATAGCCATGGGGACGGCCCGGCTAAGTGCTCGGGCTCGGGTGCGCTGTAAAAGCTCAGCGCTCGCCGCGTAGACCAAAACAGGTTGTCCAAAGATGGGCAGGTAGGTGTTTTTCGAGCCATCTTCATAGTGTTGGCCAATGCAGTCAAGCGCGCTCGCTGCCACGCCAGAGCTCAAAAAAGCGGCGACATTCAACTTTTGCCAAGCTTCCAGGTCTTCGCGAATGATTACGCCAATTTTCGTGTCGTGCATAGTGCTCTCCATTACTTATGTTTCACGGTTTCTTCTCGAACGGCATCTCTTGTCATGTGGCCCAGGAAGGGGGGCAGCTCCAGGCCGGCCATCGCCGTGACGTCTTGCAGGGCGGGCAACGCCTTCACAAACTGGCTCAAGAAATTAGCCGTCGACGATCCTTTGCCGGAATCGCCTCCATTGCCGCTATCCCAAACGGTGATCTTGTCAATCTTGATGTTTTTAATCGCTTCCGTCTGCAATTTCACAATTTCTTCCAGCTTCTCGATCAAAAGCATGGCTCCCGCGCTCTTCGCGTCGCCTTCGCACGCCTCAACCAGCTGCTTATAGCCTTTTGCCTTGGCATCCAATAACTTCAGGATCCCTTGCGCTTCCGCTTCTTTGATCGACAAAATCGCCTCGGCCTCGCCGCGGGCGATCAGCACCTTGCTCTGCGCTTCGGCCGCCGCCTCGATCTCGATCTTCTTCTTCCGGATCTCTTGCGGGACGATCTGCTCAGCTTCCAAGAGCTGCGTCTGCGCCAAAGCCCGCGCCCGCTGGATCTCCGCTTCGGCTTGCTGCTTGGCCACTTGGCTTCTTTGACTTGCTTGCGCCTCTTTTTCCGCCAAATTCGCATTCGTCAGAGCCATTTGCGCTTTCGAGTCGTTCTCCCCCTTGATCGCCTCAGCGTGATAGGAGGCGACCGAGATGCGTCTGTCTCTCTCAGCGAGCGCCTTGCCGATGTCCCCTTGCTTCTCCTGCTCAGCGACGTCGACTTTCGCCTGGTTGACTGCCGTAGCGGAGGCCTTCTTCCCAATGCTCTCGATATATTCCGATTCGTCCGTAATATCCGTTATGTTGACGTTCAAGAGCGTCAGGCCGATCTTATGGAGCTCCGGCTCGATGTTTTTCTTGATCGATTCGAGGAAGCGCTCTCTATCCTGATTGATCTCCTCGATCCTTAAGCCCGCCACTGTCAGTCGGAGCTGGCCGATGATGATCTCGGTCGCCATCGATTCGATGCTCCTGTGGTCCAGGTCGAGCATCCTCACGGCTGCGTTGTTCATCACGTCGGGAGTGAGTCCCACGGCTACCGTAAACGTGCTCGGAACATTCACTCTGATATTCTGGTGCGACAGGGCGCCTTTCAGCGGGATGTGGATCGTCCGCGGCGTCAGATCTAAGAATGCGCAACCCTGGATCAGCGGCCACACAAACGTACCGCCCCCGTGGTAGCACTGCACCGTTTTATTGCCGCCCACGCGCCCATAGACCACTAAGATCTTGTTCGACGGACATCTCCGGTACAACTTCGCCAGAAAATAGACCGCCGAAAAAGTGAAAAGCAACAAGCAGACCACCGAAGTGGTTAAGAAAGGGATTTCAATACCCATAGAGCCCTCTAAAAATCATAGAGGGAAAGAATAGCAGAGAAAAGCCTTTATGACAACGGCACTTCTAAAGATCGGAAAGGTCTTTTAGGGTGGCTTCGGCGCTAACAAGATCCTCACTCCATAGGTTTTTTTTCACTCCGAATGTGGAAATGAGCGCCAGGAAAAGCTGCTTATCAGTTCTCTCCTGGAACACTTCTAGCTTATGATGGAGTTCTTTGGCGTAGCTCTTGTCAATTGAATACTTTCCTGAGCTGTATTTAATTTCACAAATCGTGACTGCTTGATCTTGCCGATCGAATAAAAGATCAATCTGAACGCCCTGTTGCTTGACCCCTTTCTTGGGAATGAACCGCCAGCTACCCACCTCGCAGGGAATCGACTCGAGACGCAAAGCGCGAAGAATTTGGGGAAGATGTTTAAAACAAACACTTTCAAAGGCATACCCAGCCCAACTAGACCAAGAGCCGCTGTGGAGGCAAGCTTTCCAATAATTGATTTGAGGAAATCCCTTAGATGCGACTGGGTCGATCCAGGTTAGATAAAAGGTTGAATATTCATCGATTAAGCGAAAATACTGGGCTTTTTTTTGATGTTGATAAGGGATAAATCCACGGATGAACCCAGCGGCCTCTAATTCATCGATTCTCTTGTTGAAAGTGCCTCCAGAAGTCATGCCCGATTTTTGCAATAATTCATCTCTTGAGATGCCGTCGCGTTTGCGGGCGATTTCTCGAATGAGGCGTAAATGGATTTCAGCCGATTCAAACAGCGAACGAAATAGCCGTTCAAACTCCGTCAAAAGAGGGCCGTTATTTGAGAAACAGATGTCTTGAATATTCTGCTCAGCCGATTTCCCCTTCTCAACAAAACTGAGATAATAGGGAACTCCACCCATAACCATGTAGAGATCTAACACTTGCTTAGCGTTCAGTCGAATCTGACGGGAGCGCAAATATTCTTGCGTCTCTTTCAAATTGAATGGCTCTAGATGGATTGTGCGGGTGATGCGATTGTGCAAGCCTCCTTTTGCCTGGATGAGATGCTCCAACATCCAACTCGCTGCAGAGCCGCATAAAATCACTTTCACGTTGACCATACGGCTCCAATAACTATTCCAACAGTGATCAAAAGCTTGAACAAATCCACCCTTTGGACCCGCAAGCCAAGGGAGTTCATCAAAGAAGAGAATGTATTTTTTCGAGGGGGCTTTCTCCATTTCACCTGTCAGAAGGGTAAATGCATCTCGCCAACTTCGAGGGGGAACAAGGGCTACACCTGGATAGTAAGCTTTAGAAAACGCTTCAGCAAAATTTTTGAGTTGTTCCTTAAGCGGCGCTTGCTTCTTTCCAGTTAACTCGAAGTAACGGCTCCATGAGGAAAACATTTCGCGTACTAAAAAGGTTTTCCCTATGCGGCGACGGCCGTAAATGGCCACCAATTCAGCATTTTTGGACTGTAAAATTTTCTTCAGGATTGTCTGTTCGTTTTTACGACCTATGATCTTGGCCATTGATCCTCGAAAGATTTGGCTGGTTATCCATCTCTTATAATCGGCCAAATCTTTTTATTCCAGAAGATTTGGCTGGTTATCTGTATCCTCTATTCAGCCAAGTCTTTTCGGCTCAACGGTGATTTCTCCCCTTGTATCTATTAAATATTTTAGTTACAGTTTCGCTTTGGAGCTCTGAAGCCTCGAACTGGTTTATGCGAAGATGTTTCATAAATTTCCCAAATTAACAAACTACGCTCTCATAGTGGGTAGCGTTGCGCTTTTTCTACTCGCCAAACGGCTATTGTTCCTGCAGGTCAATGTGGAAGAAGAGATAGCCACTTCCAAGATAGAACAATATCTCCCCAGAGAGGAGCAAAGAGAGCCTGAGCAAGAGTTGATCCACAGCATCCATGTGGAAGTCGCTCCCCATTTCCAACGACCCACTCGAGTGGAAGAGAGACGGGTCCCAGTTGCTCTGCCAACGGAGTATTTCGCCAAAGAAGAGATCGATACAAATGGGGAGCCTGAAGAGATAGTCGTTGTCGCTGAGCCTGAGGAGGAAATCGCGGAAGAGGAACCAGAAGTAGCCCCTGCTGTTGAACTTGAGGAGAACGAAGAGGAGATTGTTGATGAGGAGGAAATTTCGGCAGAGGAACCAGAAGTAGCCCCTGCTGTTGAACCTGACGTGGAGGTCACTGCAGCTCCGAAAGTGGTCGAGAAGGAAGTTGTGATTGCTGACCCTGACGAGATGTTTGTCGCCGCAGAGCCCGTGCTGGAATTGATTGAAGAAGAGGAGGAGGACATTGCTGAGGCCGAGGGGGCGGCTGAGGAGATCTTTGTCGCCGTAGAACCCGTTTTGGAAGTGGTTGAACAGGCGGTCGTTTTTTCTGAGCCAGAACCTGAGGTGGCCGAAGAGATCTTTATTCCGGCAGAACCTGTGCAAGAAGTGCTTGAGGAGGAGGTTGCAGAGTCTGAGCCAGAGGAGGTTGAGGAGATCTTTGCGGCTGCAGAGCCTGAAATGGAAGTGCTTGAGGAGGCGGCGGCAGAGCCTGAGGTGGTTGAGCCGATATTTGTGGCTGTGGAGCCGGTAGTAGAAGTGGTGGAGGAGGCTGCCCCTGAGCCTGAGCCAGAGTTGGTTGAGGAGGCCTTTGAGGCGGCGGAGCCCGTGCAAGAAGCCGTGAAGGAGGAGGAAGAGGTTGCAGAGGCTGAGCCAGAGGAGGTTGAAGAGATCTTTGTGGCTGCGGAACCTGTGCAAGAAGTAGTGGAGGAGATCGTTGCTCCCACTATTGAGCCTGAGGAGATCTTTGTGGCCGCGGAGCCTGTGCAAGAAATAGGAGAGGAAGTTGCCCCTGAGGCTGAGCCTGAATTGGTTGAGGAGATCTTTGTGGCTGCAGAGCCTGTCATGGAGGAAGTAGGCGAGGAGGTTGTTGCAGAGTCTGAGCCTGAAATGGTTGAGGAGATCTTTGTGGCTGCAGAGCCTGTCATGGAGGAAGTAGGCGAGGAGGTTGTTGCAGAGACTGAACTAGAGGAGGTTGAGGAGATCTTTGTGGCTGCAGAGCCTGTCATAGAAGTGGGAGAGGAGGCTATTGCAGAGGCTGAACCTGAAGTGGTTGAGGAGATTTTTGTAGCTGCGGAGCCTGTGCTAGAGGTGGTTGAGGAGAGCATTGCCGAGTCTGAAGAGGTGGCTGATGAGGGGTTTATCGCTGCTGAAGAGGAGATTGTGTATTTGGGGGAGGACCTGAGCGCAGATGATGGGCCTATCCTTGCAGAAGATGATGAGATTGCCCCTAGGACAGAAATCATTGCAGCTATCGAAAGAGAGGAGAAGCTGGTCGTCGATCCCGAAGAGATGTTCATTGAGGGAAGTGAGGTCACTATTGCCGAAAGAGAGGTTGCAGGTGCGGAGCTAGAAGTGGTGGTAACGGATACGGTCTGTGTCGAGGCGGAACCGATGCAACTCGAAGAGGCGATTGTGCAAAAGGAGCCCGAACCTGAAGTGCGCGCCATTGAACTGAGGGGTCTCGTCTTAACCGACAAAAAAGAAAACATGTTGAGCCCAGAGGCGTTGCAGGATGTACATGGCTTGTATGTCTCGGGTCTCTTGTTGCCCGGTCCATTGAAAAAATTGGCAAAAGTTCTCAATCCAATCTATTTTAATCAACCGCTCGATCAGCAAAAAATCAAAGAGATCAAATGCGCAATTGCCAGCTACTACGAAGCATATTATGACCCGTTTGTCTTAGTCGAAGTGCCTTCGCAAAATATTTCGGCGGGTGTTTTGCAATTGGTCGTCGTACAAGGGAAAGTGGGCGAAATTGGCGTGAGGGGAAATAAGTGGTTCTCCAATCAGAGAATCAAAAAATATCTGCAGGTCAAACCGGGCGATGATATCAATTTGTACACAATCCAACGCGACCTAGAGGTGTTGAACCGAAATCCATTCCGGAGAGTGAATATGATCTATTCGCCAGGGAAAGAATTCGGGACGACCGATCTCGTTTTGGCCATAGACGATTGTCGCCCGATTCGGGTCTATTCCGGCGCAGATAATTCGGGGATCGAAACAATCAACCGCCAAAGGATGTACACCGGGATCACTTTCGGTAATTTCCTTGGGCTGGATCACTTGCTTTCCTACCAGTACACGACGTCGTACGATTTCTCAAGGTTCCAGGGTCACACTGGGCAATACATGGCCCCTTTGCCGTGGGGCCATTTTCTGAATGTGTTCGGCGGTTACTCGACTGTTCATCCGCAGCAAGTCCATTTTATGATCAAAAATAGAGGAACTACGGGGCAGGCTTCTCTGCGCTACGTCATGCCTTTCACAACGCGTCCCCGCACAACGCAGGAATTTTCGATCGGTTGCGATTACAAATTCACTGACAATACGATCCTCTATAGCGAAGAGATCACAAATTTCGGAAATTATTTAAATTTGACTCAAATCGCTCTTGAATACAAACACCACCAAGAGACGGCCCAAGCGCGCTTCGATTGCGATTTGCAATTGTTTTGCTCTCCTGGAAAGCTTCTCATTCATCAAGAAAATCGGAGGTTCAATGAGCTCCGAGTGGGAGCGCGCAGCAAGTGGGTCTACTTGAGAAGCACTGCGCGCTATTTGCAAGCGTTGCCTAAGGATTTTCAACTCTCCCTTTGGCTGCAGGGTCAATGGACGTCAGCTGCTCTATTGCCGATGGAACAGTTTGGGTTAGGGGGATATGCGTCGGTGAGGGGCTACGATGAGCGGCAGCTGAGCATGGATAGCGGTTTCTCGTCGAGTTTAGAGATCCGCTCGCCCCTCGTGCCTCTCATCACAATGCTCCGTTCGACTGCGGCCAAAGATTCTCTGCAAGCTCTCGCATTCATCGATTATGGGTGGGGTCTCAATAATCATTCCGTTCAGACTGAGCCCAATGCGGCAAGCTTGCTCGGGATAGGCCCAGGCCTGCGCTATACGCTCGATCCCTACATCGCAGCGCGGCTCGATTGGGGCATTAAGCTCCACAATCGGGCTCTCTTCACCGGAGGGGCCTCTGAGGTCCATTTCAACGTAAACTTAAGTTATTAACTTAAGTTTATTGCGTACCATGGTGCGGATGCGTGGGGAGGTAATTTTTTCAATCATCTTGAAAGCTTCTTTGCTTTTAAAGTGGCGTGGGATCTCTAGTTCGGGCAGTGCGCTAAATAGGAAGGATCGGACAGAAGATAAATAGAAGACGTCCAATAATGCTTTTTCAGGCGTGGCCATCTTGATTTTCGATTGGGCCATCATCTCAAATCCAAAAAAGAAGCTGGGCTGTATGTGGTGGATGGAAATGCGAGCAATAGGAGTCCTGTATTGGCGAGTTCTAGCTAGTGTTGCTGCATAAACAGTATCCGGAATTTGCGAAATCATCCCATGGTAATAGAGGGCGCTTTGAAAAGAAATATAACAAGGCGCGGGGGCTGTCAAAGGTTCGGGGAGTAAAAGCGGGTCAATCGTAGCGCGACAGGCCCATATTCCCCTTGCAAGAGGAACAAATAAACCTGCTTTTGACAGACGTCTTAATACTTGGCTTGCGTGCAGCATGGGAATCTGTAGGCAGGCAGCCGCATCATTTGTCTGAAGAACGTCTTGTTTTAATGCCAATAATTTTGCATGGGCATCCAAAAGTCTCATTTAGCTTCCTCTAACGCTGAAATCACTTTTGATTGAAGTTCAGCCCAAATTCGCGGTGAGCCATAATAATCTTGATATTCATCCATTAAATAAGCGACAACCTTCGCTTTAAATTCAGGATAATCAATGCTTAGAGTATTTTCTATAGCCACATTCAATTTTTTACGTAGGGCATCTGGCAGACACTGGAGTTTAACGCCTCTATTTAGCAGTAATTGGATGTCAAAAACATCTCGGACTTGGACTTCGGTTCGATGGACCAAAGCATCAATTTTTTGACAAAGGGCCGCCTCTTGAGTGTAATGGTTAGCCAAAATGGGATAAAGTTGATAGCGATGGATCAATTCGGGGTCGATCGGTTCAAAATGGCAATCCTCGTGCATATTTCTACGAGAAAATTCGATTTTAGTCGGGAGTGGTAGCGGAGCATCCACGAGTTTGATGCTCAATTTCCATCGTTGAGTCGTGTCCGTTTGCTTCGCCTCAGAAAACTTGTCTATTTCCATGCCTCTGGTCAGAAGAGTTTGCCGGAAGCTTTGACTTTCGAGTAATTTGGTGATCTTCTGTCTGAGAGTTTCTTTGGCAATGGTTTTCACATCCATGTCAAGATCTTCTGAATACCGAATGCTTTTAAAAAAGAAACGCAGATTGCACCCCCCTTTTATCGCATAGAGGCTTTTTTCGAATTTTTCGTTCATGTGACGCAGAAAAAGGAGGTGGAATAGTTCGACTGATTTCTGTGGACTTCTCATAAGTTTGAGAATACGAGTAGTTGACATATATGTCAACTACTCGTATTGTAAGCATAAGCTATTGGTTGTTAGGATCTTGTTATTGTCTCTAGGAGAAAAGTGAAGTTTTCTCTATATCGCGGGTATGGGCGCACGCGCTTTTGTCAGTCGACTTTCCTGGGGTCTTTGTCTCTTGAGCTACGGTGTTGTCTATGCGGCGCCTGAGGGTTTCCATCTGGTTTCTGGCGAGGCGGCGCCGCAACCCTCTGCAGTTCAAGGCGAGATGGTTGTTGGGAGTCACGGTAGAGCGATCATCGAGTGGGGCAAGTTTTCCATTGGGGCGGGAGAGCGGGTGCATTTCGATCAGCACGGGATCAACCCAGCTGTGCTCAATCGGGTGATCGGCTCTGACCCCAGCCACATCCTCGGGCAGTTGTCTTCGAATGGCGAAGTTTTCCTGATCAACCGCCAAGGTGTCATTTTCGGCGCGCACGCGCGCGTAGAGACGGCCGGGTTCATCGCCGCGAGTTTGGATGTGCTGAATGAAGATTTCCTCCATGCACACAACTTGCTGTTTTCGGGAACGGGTCGCGGTTCGATCGTCAACATGGGGACGATCGAGTGTCCGAGAGGGAACATCGCGCTGATCGGCTCGATGGTGGAAAATACAGGAGCGTTGAGAGCGCCGGAAGGGTTTGTCGCTCTGGGGGTTGGCTCCGAGGTGCTATTGCAGCCGGAGGGGATGCCCCATTTGCTGATCAAGACGGCGCTTGAGCCTGAAGGCGAAGAGGCGCTCATCAATCACGAGGGTTTGATTGAGGCTCTCAGGGTGGAGCTGAAGAGTGGGACGAGCGTTTTCACAAAGGCGATTCAGAATTCTGGTTCGATCGATGCGTTGGTTTTTGAGGAGAGGGGGGGCGAGGTTTTCTTAGTTGCTGAGGGGGGACAGTGTATTCTCGAGGGAGCGAGGATCACGGCTGCTGATGGCGGAATGGTGCAAGTGCTGGGGACCGAGGTGCAGCTTTTGGGCGACACGATGATCGATGCTTCGGGAAAAGAGGGAGGAGGAGAGGTTCTCATCGGGGGAGATAACCGAGGGGAAAACCCCGATGTGTTCAACGCAGATTGGACGAGTGTGGGACCGGATGTCGTCGTGAAGGCGGATGCGCTGGAGCGGGGCGATGGGGGGAAAGTGATTTACTGGGGCAATCGGGGGACGCGCTACTGGGGATCTACTTCGGTGAAGGGGGCTGTGGGGGGATTTGTTGAGGTTTCGGGAGCATGGTTCGAATATGAAGGACACATTGCCGGTGCAAAAGATGTGTTATTCGACCCAGCTGATATTACGATCTCTACGGGGACTCAAACTGGTGGGATGTTTTCTGGGGGTGTTTGGACATCTACTTCAACTCCTGCAACAATTAACAGAACTAATATACAGAATCTACTCAACACGCCCACGAATGTATTGATCGATACTTCAACTACTTCACCTGCTCTGACTGGTCAAGGTGATATTTTAATTAGTTCAAACATTACCTGGGGAACAACAGCTACTTTAACTTTGATTGCGGATGCGAATATTCGCGTGGTTGCGACTGTCCAAAGCACCAATGGCGCTGCTTCGACAGGAGTTCCGGTCATTAATTTCCAGGCGAAGGGCGATAGCACTTCTTCCCCCTTCTCAGGAATTCTGTTGGATACTGGTACAGTTATACGAAGTGCAACACAAAGTATCTTTTTGCAGGGGAGGGGTTCAACTATCGCTGGACAGAATGATATGCCAGGAATTGTGCTTCAGGGGAGCGCGACCATTCAGACAGATACCGGAACGATTACTCTGATCGGTCAAGGGGGAGGAGTCAATACAGTAAGCACTACCCGCAACTACGGAGTTTACAATCAGGGGCAAACCATTACCGCTACGGGGGCGGGGAATATTATCATCCACGCAACTGGGGGAGCAGGGACAGGGGGAGCGAATCATGGGTTCTTGATGGATGGGGGGACACTTTCGACAGGTGCTGGAGGGACGATCGAGATTGTGGGAATTGCGGGGGTGGGAGGAAATACAAATAAGGGAATTAGTTTTAGTACGGCGTCAGCCACGATCACGGCCACTCAAATCACCATGGAGGGAATAGGAGGAAATACAACGGCTAACGATTATGGCATTGAGATTACGGGGGGATTGACATTTGGCGATGGCACCATCACGAATCAAATCACGATGACGGGAACCAATATCGGCACGGGTTCGAATCAGTATGGAGTGCAGATCAATGGGGCTACGCTACAAGTAAACAACGGGGGAACGATCGGTATCACTGGGATCGGGGGCGGGTTCTACCTCAACAGCAATGGAGGGAGTAACTACGGTGTGAACGTCACAGGGACGAATGTGGTCACATTGGGCTCTGTAGGAGGAACCGGTCTCAATACGATCAACATGACTGGCATTGGGGGAAGTGGAACTGCAGGAACTCACATAGGGGTGAACATCGATACTTCTTTCACTATGAATATGAATGGAACAAATCCGAATAACTCGTTCAATTTTATCAATTGTGCGGGGGGAAATGGCAGCAGCGGCTCCAATTATGGAGTGCAGTTGCAAACTGGATTCACTCACCAAGGTAACCTCACCTTCCAAAACTGCACGGGTGGTAGCGGAGGACAAAATAACTACGGTGTGTTCTTTACGGCAACCTCGTCGACGATTGCAGCTTCGAACATCCTAGCTACCGACTGCTTTGGTGGGGCAGGCACAGGTAATGATTATGGGATTTATGTGATCAATGCGACGACTCTAGGCACTACAACAACAGCTTCAATTTCGATGAATGGGGGAAGCCTCGGAACGGGCAGCAATGAAATCGGTATCTTCGTTACCGGCGATGGCCGGCTCACAGTCGGTGATAACGGAACCATCAACTTGGTGGGTACAGGGGGTGGGTTTTATAACGGAGCCGGAACGAATAACCACGGCGTCTCATTGTTTTCAATGAGATTCTTTCTAGGCGTTCCCGGCGGCTCTAAGCCCGCTACGATCAACATAACTGGAATTGGAGGAAGTGGAAGTCAAGGGTCTCATTGCGGGGTGGATGTGGCCCCTTTTCTCAGCATGAATATAAGCGGAACAAATCAGAATATTTCATTCAATTTCCTCAATTGTTTGGGAGGACATGGAACAGGCGGCGGAAATTCAGGAGTGCAAATGAGCGGATTAATCGTCACTTTCCCTGGATTCCTCACCTTCCAAAACTGCGTGGGAGGCAGCGGCGGACAAAACAACCACGGTGTGTTCTTCACGACAAGCATGGAGTTTATTTCGGCTTCAAACATCATAGCTACTGACTGTCTCGGCGGACCAGGCACAGGCAACGATATCGGGTTCTTTGTATCGGTTGGGCGGTTGGGCGATACGACTGCGGAGCGCATTTCGATCTCTGCAGGCAGTTTGGGAACGGGTTCTAATGAGGTGGGCATCCAGCTCAATCCCGCCAATGCGATCGTAGTGGGCAACGGGGGCACCATCAATTTGGTGGGAACGGGAGGGGGATTCTACAATGGCGGCGGCAGCTCGAACCACGGCGTCTTCTTCAACACGGGCTCCACGATCGCAGCAGGCGTAGGAGGGAGTGCGGGTCTCAACACCATTTCGATCACGGGATTGGGCGGCTCGGGATCGGGAGGGAATCACATGGGCGTCTATTACACGGGCGCAGGCATTACGCTAAATGGCACGAACCCAGCAAACGCACTGAACTTCATCAACTGCGTAGGAGGCAGCGGTTCTGGCGGCAATAATAGCGGCATGCAGTTCGCTGCAAACTTCTCAGTAGGCAACTCGTGGATGCTTGAGAATATTACGGGTGGCAGCGGAGGGAAAAGCAACCACGGGGTGTTTGTCAATGGGGTTACCGTTGCGGGAACGAACATCACCGCAGTCGATTGTA
>DATIIR010000119.1:0-6182 GCA_035479435.1 Chlamydiales bacterium | reverse complement strand
TGGATCTATCCCGCCTACCAGACGGTTCTCTCTGACCAGACGAGCGAGAGGAACCAGGGCAAGCTCTTTGGCCTCATCGGAGCCACCAACGGCACCTGCCAGTTTGTCGCCACCCTGATTTTGGGGGGCATTACGAGCCAGGTTTCGATCCTTGTCGCATCGCTCCTTTTCCTCTGCAGCGGCGCGCTCCTCCCTTCCCTGACCCGCAAAAAGCGCGCCCAGCAACTCACAGGGCTAGCGCACTAAATATGTGGTTTTTCACACTCATGTATCGCCCCAGAAGTGGGGAACTGAATTTTACCCACAAGTCTATCTATGCAAGACAAGGAACAGGATCACGGCTCGCGCTGCGAGCCTAAGGATGTCCACTCGCGTTGCGAGTGGTCAGGATTCGCCTGCTTGATAGCAGGCTGACAGGATGCGGGGAGGCCCCGCGCCCCAAGGAGACGCGAAGCGCGGGGGAGCGCCGGGCCCAGCCGGAGGCTGGAATTGCGCCTTCGGCGCAATTGCGAATTTCATTCGCGCCCGGCGCTCCCCCTTCCCCTTATCCTGCTAGTCCGCCATCAGGCGGACGTATCTTGTCCACTCGCACAGCGAGTGGGCATCCTCAGGCTCGCAGCGCGAGCCGTGATCCTGTTTCCCTGTTTTTAGCAGGAACAGATGTGGGTAACAGTCAAGTGACACTCCTCGCCTCTAGGGAACAGGCTTCTCAGATTTTATTTTTTGATGTGCTGGCCCTGGGCAGCTCGCCCACTAACTGATGGGCAAATTATTGCCATGCTCGTATAATCGTGCTAATGAATGAGTGGATGCGAACATGCGTTTGTGTTGGTTGTTGATTTTCATAGCCCCGATTTTTGGCCACGCAAGTGATACTTGGCAGGCGGAAAACGAGGAGGAGGCCCTGTTTTTACGGCGGATTGCCGACTTTTGGCAGGAAGGGGAATACCAGATCGCCAAGAGTCAAATGGAAGAATTCATCATCCAATACCCCGAAAGCCCCTTTTCCGATGCCCTCTGCGGCGCCCTCGGCGATCTCTCTTTGCGCGAAAAGAATTTTTCAAGCGCCCTCAACCACTACTCGCAAATCCACTCGTCCGAGTTTTCCGACCGCGTATTCCTAAGCCGCATGCAATGCCTCTACGAAATGCAGTGGTACGCAAGCTTGGCCGAAGAGTGTGAAACATATCTTGAAAAAAAGCCCGATCTCCATGCCACCTACTTCCTCGCGATCGCCCTCTACCACCAGTGCCTCAACGCCTCCAAAGACCCAGAGATGCTCCTCCAGCTCGCCGAAAGGGCAAAACCCTACTTTGAAACCCTCTCCCAAAGCGAGCTTTCGGGCGAAGTGGCGCAAGGCTTTGCCCACCTCTGCTGCATCTTGAAAGATTATCCCAAAGCAGCAGAGCTCTATCTCGGTTTAGCAGAAAAAGATCCCGCCATCCGCGAGGAGATGCTCTTCCAAGCGGGACTCATCCAATCGGAGTTCAATAAAGAGCTCGCCATCCAAACTTTCGACACCATCGCCCAGCTGGGACAAAAAAGGGGCAAAGAGGCCGCCTACAACCGGCTCGTCCTCTCCTTTGACACAGGCCGCCACGAACAATTGACCCAGGTGCAATTGGACTCCCTCCCCCAAGATCGAGTGGAGATGGCCCACCTCTTCGTAGGCCGCAGCCTGCTGAACCTGAAGAAATATCCCGAGGCGATTGCCGAGCTGAAAATCTATCTGCAAAATGCGCCCGTTTCCGAAACGCTCCACGCCGCCCTCCTCAGCCTTCTCGACGCCTCCTACCAGTGCGCCGATTTGGCCTCATTAGACCAAGCCATTGCGAAGTTTAGCGAACTCTATCCCGAAGACGCAGAATTGCCAAAGGCCTATTTCTCCCGCGCGCAAATTCTAAAGAGGGCCCAAAACATCCCCGAAGCGCAAAAGCAAATCGAACAACTCCTCGCCCAATTCCCCGATTTCCAGCAAAAAGAGCAGGCCATTTTTGAACTCGCCCATCTCGACTATCAGACCCGGTCGTGGGAGTCGTGCTACCATCGGGCCCACGCCTTCGTCGCGCAATTTCCGGAACATGAGCTCGCCCCTTTTGCCTGGCGCTATTTCATCTCCTCTTCCGCTGAAATCGCCTCCGAAAAACCGGAGCTCAGAGAGCGTCTCCTCGCCGATTTGACGACATTCCTCAGTCTACCTCTCGCCGAAGCCGAGAAAGCCGAATGGCAATTCCTCCTTGCAAAGACACAATTTGAACTCAATCGCTACGAAGAGGCCCTCCACTCTTTGCAAAATCAACAGACGCCCAACGCGCTCCTTCTCCGCGCCCTCGTCTACAAAGATGGCTTCTCCGACCTGCACCAATTCTGCGAGCTGGCAGAACAGGCCCTCTCTTCAGGCGCAACACTCGTCGATCAGGCCCAACTCCACGTCTCCCTTTTCAACGCCTATCTGCAAATTCCCCTCATCGAAAAGGGAGCCGAGCACCTCTATGCCGCCTTTGAAGCGAAGGCCGACATCAAAACGGAAAACCTCCTCTGGCTCGCCGACGTCTATTTCACACGGCTACTCGATGAAGATGGCAACTTTGCTCTAGCCAATCGGACCGCCGCCCTCCTTGAAAAGATCCAATGTAAAGCCGCTTTACATTCAAATTTTAACACCGCCGCCTGTCCTGAGCCGGTGGTTTGCAAGTTGGCCAAAGTCTATTCTATTTTGGGCCGTTTAGATGAGGAAATCACCCTTTTAGAGAAGTTGGAATCGCCGAGCCCTGAGGCGCAGCTGCTCCTTGCGGAAGGGTATGTGAAAAAGGGGATCGCAGCCAAGGCGTCGCTGATTTTTGATGCGATTGTGAAAGAGAGCTCGACGGTCCGCTCGCCCATTAGCGCATCGGCGGCGCTGCAGGGAGCGCGGCTCAAACTCGCTGCTGAAAAGCCCGATCTCGCGCAAATTGCGACGCAACTCAAAAATCTTGTGGTTCAGAAAACGTTCATGAACGAACCTATCCATTTAGAAGCGGCGCTCGATTATGTCGAAATCGTGACGAAATCAGATCCGTCCAGACGGGCGATGCTCTTGCAGAAAACGAAAAGCGATTTTGAAGGGCAGGGAGATCTCCTCTCGAAAGATTACCACGAAGCGCGCTCCCGCTGTCCGAGCAAAGACAAGATCTACCAAGGATACATGCGGCTGATCGATGCGGAAATTCTCGCGGCTGAGGCTCAAGTTTCACCCGATCCGCAGGAGCAAAAAAACTTGCAAGCAAAAGCGAAAGACCTTTTGCTGCAAATTGTACAGGAACCGACTACACGCGCTCTCCACGAGCGATGCGCGATGTTACTAAAAGATGAACGTAAAGCAAAGACATAGAAAAATTCTCATAGGGTGCGTCTCTGCATCTCTCTTTCTCCATGCAACGGCCCTTGGGTTTTTGCAGCGCTACTCGCTATGGTTCTCCTCTCCTCAAAAATCGGCGCAAACAACGCCTTGGCTCAGTCAAGTGGAAAAAAAAGAGCGGGACCAGATCCTCAAAGCCACTTTTGAGCCTTATGCTGAAGCCGAAAAGAGCGCCGTTTCTCACAAACCTGAACCCGAACAGACGCCCGCTTTAGCGCTATCTACTGCCCAAATGGAAGAGCACGACGTCCTCTCTCGCATCCTCTTTCACACGTCATTTCCTCAAAGCGAACTGCTCACCTTTCCCGTCCTGCCCACCTTTGCTCTCACGGCGGAGCCGATCAATCTTTTGGAACATCTCCCAAAAGAGCTGATCATCCCGACACCGGCTAAACAGACGATCGTCCACTTTCCCCCTCCGCTCCCCACCGACACCGATGTCGCCCTTGCGGCCAAGCCCCCTGCAGTGGTGCAAGAGGCTCCATCTCCTCTGATCACCTACTCCGAGCCGCTCGATTCCCCCCTCACCGGCGCATCCAGTCCCATCAAAGCGCCCACCCCCATTCCGCTCCCCAACCTCCCTCAATTACCCACCTTGGCCGAGCTCGAGACCTCCTCCTATTCCGACTCGTTCGACGCCGATCTCGTCTTTCTCCCGCGCGATGAGGGGGGCTATCTCTTTGCTCTCACTCTCATCCCCCGCGTCGATCTCAAACTGTCGAAAATCAAGCAACATTTCACATTCATCATCGACCGCTCCAACTCGATCACGCAAGAGCGGCTCACCGCCACGAAATCGGCCATTCACAAAGCGCTCAGCGAGCTATCTCCCGACGACACCTTCAACATCATCGCCTTCGATAGCAAGGTGGAGAAAATGTCTCCCCATTCTCTCCCTTGCACCGGCAAATCGTTCGCCTTTGCAGAAGGCTTTCTAGAAAAAGTCCAACTCGGCAGTTTTTTCTCCTCCAGCGATCTCTACAAACCCCTTTTTCTCACCGTTCCTGGCCGCGTGGAAAATGATGAGATCTACACCGCTATTCTCCTCACCGATGGGGAAATCTTTGCGAAAAGACAGGTGCCCCGCGCGATTCTGCACGATTGGACGCAGTACAACTCGGGCAAAGTGGGCCTACATGCTTTGGGATTGAACAGCGACGCCCACACAGCCACCCTCGATGCGACCGCCACCCTCAACAAGGGCAAATTCACCACCGCTCCCACAAGCCGCGGCCTCAAGAGAAAGCTCGTGAAACTGATCAGGACCATTCAGACGCCGATCGCCAAAAACCTCTACTGCAAAGCGATCAGCCGCTCGCCCCAAGCCAAAGTCCAGCTCTTCCCCAAATCGTCCCAAATGCCCCACCTCTACCTCGACCAACCCTACGTCATCTTAGGGGAGACCGATACGCTGGAAGATTTCATCCTCTTTGTGCAAGGGCGCGTCAAAGACCGGTGGCTCAACATCAAAAAAACGATCTCTTTTGTCAATGCAAAGAAGGGGAGCAAGTCCCTCAAGAAAGAGTGGGCTTTACAGCGCGCCTATATCCTCTATGAAAACTACGCCCGCGACGAAAACCCCCAACACATCGCAGAAGCCGAGGCCCTTCTAGAACCTTACGATTCCCCAGTAGCGTTTCGATGAGTCTACGCATCATAGCTGGAACTTTTAAGGGGCGGCTCCTCAAGGCGCCAAAAGGGCCCTCCACACGCCCCACGCAGGGGATGCTTCGGGAAGCGGTCTTTAACATTTGCCAGAACGATATCGGTAACGCCCGCTTTCTCGACCTCTACGCCGGCAGTGGCGCCATGGGGCTCGAGGCTCTTAGCAGAGGAGCTGCCCACGCCACGCTCGTCGAACAGAACCGGCACGCCATCGCCTGCATCAAGGAGAACATCGCCGCGCTCCATCTCGAGAGCCAAGCCGCGCTCATCCCCTTCGATGCCAACCGCGCCCTCACCCTCCTCACCAAGCAAGGGGCCCTCTTCGACATCCTCTACGTGGATCCGCCCTACGACAGCCCCGTCCCCCTCGAGCCCCTCGTCCCGCTCCTCGCCCCCCACGCCACTCTCTTCATCGAAGAGCGCTACAACCCCAAAAAGCCCCACCAACCGCCCACACACGCATCTCTCCACCACAAAGAAACACGCCGCTTCGGCATCGCCCTCCTCTCGATCTTCCGCGCCTTTTAAAGAAATCGCGTTCCTACTGCAACTCCTGTAGATCGCACTTCATCGATCGCTACATTATTTTTGTGGATATCGAATATTCTTATCGCAGCACTTATCACTCTTAGTCCAATGATAATAGAGAATATCACATGACCAATTACACCAAGGGCTATTCCAGCGACAAGCAATGCTACAGTTGCTACATCACCAACAACGGCTGCCTTTTTGTAATCGTTTTTCACCTCGATCAATTCGACCACTCGGACGGGGTCTGCTGTACCCTCTAATTGTTTTGCCAAAGATTTCTCTTGGAAGACCGTTACGATCGACCCAACCAAGGGAAGACAACAAAGCGCCTTCATCCCTATTGAGTCTTCGGCTATATTGGTACGGGCTGGGGATAATCCAAGATAAGCTGCACATGTCATATAACACTCCTGTTTTTGAAGAGGGAGCGATTGTGCTTAGACTGTCAAAAAATTGCAAGAAAATATAAATGACCTGGGCGGGTTGTAGCCCGCCCAAGAATTGAAACTAAGAAATAGACTTATTTCTTTGTTGCTGGCTTCTGAGGAGCAGCAGGTGCTTGTGGCTTCTTCTCAGGTGCTTTGTT
>DATIIR010000118.1:0-1678 GCA_035479435.1 Chlamydiales bacterium | reverse complement strand
TGCCGCCGACCCCACCCGCATCTATCCGGCCATTGTGACCCGCATCAAGCCCTTCGCCCTCTTTTTCGAAGTGCCCCTTTTTGATCTTGAGGGGAACATCCACATCTCCAAGCTGGGCAAGGACTACTTTGAGTACAACGCTGCCCGCATGACCCTCCGCGGCTCCCGCACTGGCAAGAGCTACACGGCCGGCCAGCCCATCTTTGTCCGCCTGGAGAACATCAACTACATCCTCCAGCAATCGGAGTGGGTGCTCGTCTCTCCTCCCGACACCGAACCCAAGAAGAAGAGAAGATAATCAATCTATTCGATCCATTGACCCATACATTTATTCGAGCCGTATGGCTGTAGCAGCGCGATGACCGCCTCTAAATCAGCAATAACTTTTGCAGTTACCTCGGGTGGATTGGATGGGGAAGCCAGCTGCAAATCGCGCTGTGCGATGGCAGCTGTAAGAGCTATGGTGCCATGTGCGCTCTTGGCGTGTGGATTGGCGCGTGCTTCTAAGAGAATCTGAACCGACTCAGAACAACCAGACCGGGCCGCCGTATGCAAAGGGAGAGCCTCCTCGGAACCTTGAGGAATCTCATCACTCACTTCGGCCCCTCTGTCGAGAAGGATTCGAAGAACCTTGGGTCGGCATGCAGCAGCCATTAATGGAGTACTACGCGTATCGTCTAGATTGGGATCGGCTTTTGCATCAAGCAAAAGGTTGACGATCGCACACTGTGTTTCATCGCTCACTTTTGTCACGCTATCCCCTCCTTCGCATGCTAAAATCAAGGGCGTAGTCTTTCGCGTCCATAATGATCGAAAATTAATGGCTGCACGCGCTTCAATCAGGGTTTTACAGCAATCTAAGCGGCCCCAGATGATAGCGCGCTGCAAAGGGCTATGCGCATCGCTATCTCTAGCTTCGATATCAGCCTTTTCTCTGATCAATTCTTTGACTATAGCATTATGGCCCCGTAGACATGCTCTATGCAGAGGAGCATCGCCCCAATAGGTTCTAGCATTTGGATCCGCCCGAAATCTCAGTAATTCTCTCACTATTGCAACATTTCCCACCTCACCATTACACGCAAGATGGATCACATTGTCACGTCCCTCAATGCTTGTATCTGGGTCTGCTTTAGCGTTTAAGGCCTCCTGGACGCCCTTTAAACAATTTTCACCAACCGATCGCACCAATAAGTCAGATGCACTTTCATTCACTCCGCTTCGACATTCCCCCTTAACTGGAGAAGAAGCGCTCACTGCACGAACAGCCATATGTTACCTCATATTAAGTCGGAGATTTTACAACCAAATCACATTATTTAAGAACTGCAAAATTATTATTTATATGGACATCGTCGCATAAATAGCTACGGGGAAGGAACCTCTTGCCTTAAGGGGCTCGAACCTACCCCCAGGAGATCATCTGGAGCAAGCCCCCTAATGGCCTCCAGTTTGGCCATAGAATCTGCGGCTGCACCGTCATAGATACACAAATCGTCCATGTACGCCTTTCTAGCTTGCTCTTCCTCTATGTGCCGTAAATCTTCTTGAATTCTTCCCATTTGAGTCCTCCAAGCTTGGACTTCATCCTCCGCGCTACGCACTACAACGCGTAAGCCTCTTGTCACTGCAATGCGAGCGACCTTTTGCATGTGACCTATCAACCTGCACATTTCTG
>DATIIR010000117.1:0-2950 GCA_035479435.1 Chlamydiales bacterium | reverse complement strand
GTTTTGCGTCTCTTGCGGCGCGTGGTTTTTTTCTTTGCCACTTTTCTGCGAACAGTTCTTTTTTTAGCAGCTTTTTTTCTCTTGCGTACAGCCATATTTCCTCCTTGGTAACGCTATTTGTCACCTTGCAAATTCGCACCTATTTTTTCAATCGTAATTTTTAATTGTGTAGGATTATTTTTGGGGTGCGGGGCTTCCCTGCATCGTGCGTATCTTACCTGATCCTCCCGCGAAGCGGATCCTGTTTTTCTTTTATGCAATGGTTTGAGGAGTGTTAATCATTTTGCCACCCCTTTGGGTTGATCGAGTAGTTGGGCGCGCCGTTGTCGGAGGAGGCTCGCGGTTGCGTGGAGACAACATCATTTTTAACGGCAAACAAGCGGATGGTTGCCGGCTGGGTATATTCCATATCGTAGGGTAGGAAGATCTGATAACACTTGAGGAAAGTGAGGATCTTTTTAATGCCCGATCTTCTTAGGATCATCGAATAGGAGCCATACCGTGAGCCGATTTGTCTAATTTGAGGGCTTACATCCCTCCTTTCTGCAAAGCGGTCTGTGTTGGTAGGAGTGTAGTTGGGGCGCCAAGCGTAAGAACTACAAGGGACGTATTTGCCGTCTGTATTTTTGGTGTCTTGGTCTGTGAAGAGGACGTCCCATCCATCTTTGCCCACAGCAGCATCCAATTCGTCGATGAGATCGGAGAGGAGATGAGGATCTTGGACGACCTCAATGTCATCCTCTACGATCCAGATCGTTTGATACCCCGAGTCCAAAGCGTCCTGCATCACAGAGGCGTGACTGAGCGCGCACCCCATCGATCCCAAAGCCATACAGTGGCAGAAATAGGTTCTGCCCGGAATGCCCACGATTTCATGCTCAGGCGTCCTATCCCCATCGAGGGCGTAGAAGGTGGCCCAGCGGCCGTCCGACATCCACGTTTCATATTGAACTCCTAAATCATTGACCTCTTCCAAGCTTAGGTTCCATCCATTCACTGCGGAAAATCGGTACGGCTTGATGTTGTAGGGGGCCAATTTTTCCATGGCTGTCGCCAGTTTTTCTGGCCTTTCATCCAAATTGATCATGTAGATGAAGTCGATATTTCTCATGCAGGAGGCTTCCGACTTGTTCTTCAAAGGTTTGAAATGATCGCTAATGTCTGCGTACAAAATAGAAAAAGTGGATAAGAGAATAAATAGTCTAGCTACCATTTTGTTGATTCCTTTTTTTCTCGAGCCCGTTTGAAGTCTCGGATCCAGGCAGCTAAGAGAAGGTTTTCCCGCTCGGCAAAGAACCCATTTTGCACAAGACCACCATAAACGTCTGTCAATTGTGAATAGGGCTCTCTGTCTGATCCTTGCCACTGGCTAAGAAAATCAACCAGGGAGCCCCCTTTCCGATACAGATCCAACTCCAACTCAAAATCGTGCATCAACACGTGGGCATTCCTCTCCTGGACCGCGCTTGGCCCTGAGAAGGCCAACACATCTCCCTGTTCCCAAATGAGTCTTTGGGCGATATAGCCTCTCCAAATATCGGAAACCCGCATGGAGACTGTGCAAGGAAGGTATAGGGTAAAAAAAGCCTTCTCATGGATAAAGGTGTTTTGCGAATTGAAGGGGCAAAAGATCCCAGGCTGCAAATAACAGGTAGGCTGCGGATCAAAAACTACGTTTCGATCTTGAGTCAGCCTAAAAATGGCATCGACATCGGGGCTCCCATTGACAAGGCCCTGTTCAATGCCTATCGAGCCTCCTGGACTACCCACCTGAAAAGCATCCTCAACCCCGATCTGATCCAGGGGAAATCCTCGGGGCCAAATCTCCGGCTGTCCGAAATAGCGGTAGATATTGAGGCACTTCCCCGTCCCCGACATGACAAGGGGAACCTCGCACCATTTAAGCTCGCCTAAGGGCTCATTGTCATCGTCGGTCTCATAGATCACTTTGGCGCCCTGTTCGATGGCGTAGAGATAGCCGATGTTTTTGCGGCCATAGTGGTTCCACGGCAGAAGGAGAGAAAGTTCGTAGCCCAACTCTTTTTGTCTTTGCGGGCTTAAATACTCGCAACCATCCAGATGCCAATCGATCGGCGTCTTTAGATCGCCCACAACAACGAGACGCCAACCCTCCATAGCCGCCAGCTTGCGCAGTTGAGGCGTCGGCGGCTGGATGGTCGTCACCACAATCCACCGTTCCGCCCCAAAGACAAACGAAACAAAAGCCAAGAAAAAAAGGATCTTATTCATCGAGCGTTTTGTAGTAGTTAAGGAGTTTTTCGGAGGCAAAATCGCGGTTTTCTTTCTTCGAGAATTTCAGCGGATGGATCCAGTGGCAATCGACCCGATAATCGAGGAAATGCTCTTGAGTAAAGCCCCAATACATGCGTAAAAACTCCCAATTTTCCAGAGAATCGATACAACAGAATATCGTGGGCACTGCAATCTCATAAAAGGTGTCCCAAAACACACCGCTGAGCCGAAACACCTGATTCCGGAATTTCTGGGGGAAGTAGAAGCAATCGCACGTCTGGGCGACTACCATATTTTTGCCCACATTCAGTTGGAGCTGATCCAAGGAATCTTCATCCAAATTGGGGATCGCCTTCTGTACGGCGGCAATGCCGTAGAGGTGAGGTACCCACCAACCCCAATGCTCCCGATATTTCCCGTCGATACTCGCATGGAGAAATTCTTCATAGGCCGAGCTCTTTTCGTAATCGGGATACCAGGAGGGCGGCGGCGGATCGACATTCGATCCCGCGTAGGGATAGCGGGAGACTCCCAGCCAGATTTTATCGAGATCGAGATCGGCAAAATTCCAAGGATTGATCATGCAATCGTCTTGGAGGAATAGATAACCTCTAAAGTCGGGAAAACGGCGGCAGGCATCATTCAAGACGCGGATGCAGTAGACACCGAAATAAAGGTCGGCCTTGATCACATCGGG
>DATIIR010000116.1:0-45080 GCA_035479435.1 Chlamydiales bacterium | reverse complement strand
GTATCCCCTCGTCCCTGGCCACGAGATCGTCGGCACCATCACTCAAAAAGGGGACGCCGTCACCCTCAAAGTAGGGACCCGCGTCGGCATCGGCTGGAACCACTCCGCCTGCCTGAGCTGTCCCACCTGTTTACAGGGCGACACCAACATCTGCCCCACGAAAACAACGACCTGCAATGGCCACTTTGGCGGATTTGCCGACCACATGGTCGCCGACAGCAGGTTTGCCTTCCCCATTCCCGAAAAACTGGACTCTGCCCACGCCGCTCCCCTCCTCTGCGCCGGAGCCACTGTCTACGCTCCCCTGCGCACTCACGCCATCCAGGGCAATGCCTCTGTGGCCGTGATCGGCGTTGGAGGCTTAGGCCACCTCGCCCTCCAGTTCGCCGCCGCATTCGGCTGTGAAGTGACTGCCATTTCCCATTCTGCCGCCAAAGAGGCCGAAGCCAAGTCGTTCGGCGCCCATCGCTTTCTCACTCTTCACAATCCCCCGACGCCTGCACAGTTCGACTTCATCCTCTCTACCGTCCACGCCGACCTCGATTGGAACCTCATCATCTCGCTCCTAAAACCCAAAGGGACCCTCTGCTTTGTCGGCAGACCCGCAAACAAAGGCCTCATTGACCTCGGCAGTCTGATCTCAACCGAAGTGAACATCTGCGGCAGCTCGACAGCGAATCGGGCGATCATGAACGAGATGCTCTCCTTTGCCGCCCGCCATCACATCAAACCCAAAATTGAAATCATGCCCTTGGCTAAAGTCAATGAAGGGATCGAACGCATCAAACAAAACAACGTCCGCTACCGCATCGTCCTTCAGACATGAAAAAACTATCCGTTCTCTTGTTAAACCTTCTCTCTTCCTGTTCTGTCGTCATGGCATCGCACAGGGACGGAACCGCCATTGAATCGCTACAAAGCGCCCTCACCCGCACAGAGCTCATCGCCCTCGGCGCCCGAGCCGTCACCAGTGAGAATAATGAAGCAGGCGACCTCGTCGAAATCTACCAGATCCAGAAAGAGCGAGGGTCCATTGCCCGCGCCGTCATGCACGGCCTACTTGATCTCAGCACTATCTTTCTCTGGGAATTTGCAGCCACACCCATTGAACACGCCCTCGATCAACAGAAATTCTACTCCGTCAAAATCACCTTCGACGCCGACGAACAGATCCAAAAAATCGAATTATACTAGAAAAGTATTTATTTTTTTTCTTGGAATCGGCAGACTTGGCAAGTTCTTTAAAAAACAGGAGAACAATCTATGAGTATCGATTTTGACCAACTTGACCAAGCCTTAACTCCGTTCGAAAAAACGTTGAACACGATCGGTTACATTCCGATTGCTTCCATGCTCTCGGGCACTGTCAGAGCCGTTTATGCGAAAGTAGAAGTGATTGTAGCGCTTGCATTGACGGCGTTTCATTTTATCGCTTCTTGCTTCTCTGCAGGCCATGGAGAAAAGGCTGCAAGGGCGCTTTCTTACGTGTTGCACGGTGTTGCGAACTTTGGCAGGGCCGTTGTGGAAGTCATCCCGTTCGTGAACCTATCGTGCATTCTTTATGATTTAACGGTTCCCCGTCTTGAGTATCCATCCATCCACCCAAGAGCCATCCGTCCCCTCGCCTAGAGCAAACCAGAGCCGCTCCCCGCGGCTCTCCATTGATTTTGCAAGTAATTGATAATCAGCTTGTTAAAAATTAAAAATAAAGATATGTCGAAATTTAGGCCAAATTTCGACATAATTCCAGGATATGTCGATTGGATCGACATATGGGCTATAACCTCTTGGAGATTGCATTGACTTTCCATCGTGAAATTCCCTACAACGACTTACCAGACCTACCACCTAAGGCTGAAACAGAGACGGTCGCGATTTTAAAAATGACCATTCGGGCAAATAAGGCGATTGCAGAGCTAAGAATTTCGGGACAGCTAATCCCAAATCAAGCTGTGTTAATTCAGACTTTGGGCCTATCCGAAGCAAAATCATCCTCAGAAATTGAAAATATCGTAACAACAAATGATGAATTATATCGGGCATTTGCTAATGGAAACATCGATATTGAACCTCAGACGAAGGAGGTGCTTTTTTACAAGGATGCTCTCTGGCATGGATACCATGCCCTGACTCAAAAGAAGCGACTTTTGACAACTCCTCTATTTGTAGAATTGGCTCAAATCCTCAGGAATTCGACGCAAGGTATCCGTAATCTTCCAGGGACCAAGTTGGTCAATCCGATGGGGGAAATAAAATATACTCCTCCAGAAGGGGAAGAGATCATTCGAAAAAAACTATCCAATCTCGAAAAATTTATTCATGCTGATGACTTCATGGATCCACTGATTAAAATGGCCATTATGCATTATCAGTTTGAGGCTATTCACCCCTTTTCGGACGGGAATGGGCGTACTGGAAGAATCCTCAACATTCTCTTTTTGGTTGAAAAGCAACTCCTCGACATCCCCCTGCTCTACTTATCTCGATACATCATTTCGAACAAAACGGCCTATTATAACGGATTACAACAAGTCACGGAAGCAGATGCATGGGAACCCTGGATTCTCTACATATTGCAGGGACTTGAACAAACAGCAATTGCAACACGCGAACGAATTTTGGCCATTCACCGTCTTATACAAGAAACAGCAGAAAAAGTTCGTTCCCAGTTGCCGCGTATTTACTCCAAAGACTTGATTGAAGTCATATTTCGATCCCCCTATTCCAAGATCAAGTTCTTGGAGGAAAGTGGGATTGCAAAAAGGCAAACAGCTTCGGGCTATCTCAAAGAGCTAGAACAGATCGGCGTTCTCCGTGGCCTTAAAATTGGCAGGGATATCTACTACGTCAACGACGCTTTTTTGAAAGCCCTCACAAAGCCCTAATAGAGTGGAACCACTCCGCTTGTTGCAGGAGCCCTTGCTCAATAAACATCTCTTCGCCGTAGACGCACGGACTGCCCATCGCTTTGGCAACGGCTAAAAGTGGCGTCTCCCTCGGCCGGGTGACGATATCCATCACAACCGCCCGGGGCGCCACCTTCGGCAAATGGCCAGCCGCAGTGGGGATCGTGTTGATCAAGATGTCGTAGTCCCCCAATGCATCGAGTTTGTGACCCGTGCAATGAAACTCAGCCGCCAGCCTCTGGGCCCGCTCTAAAGTCCGATTGTAGATAGAGACCTTCGCGCCTCGCTGCATCGCCATGTAGGCGATCGCTCGTGCGGAGCCGCCCGCCCCTAGAAGCGCGATCCGCTTGCCCCTCACAGTCGCCCTCTTCTCCAGCGCATTCAGCGCCCCAGCACCATCGGTATTCGCGCCGATGCACTTGCCGTCCCGCACAATCACCGTATTCACCGCCCCAATGGAGCGGGCAACCTGTTCGATCTCATCCATCTGGCTAAGGACAACCTCTTTCAGCGGCATCGTCACACTCAATCCCCCAAACGGGAGCTGTCTGAGCAGTGAGAAAAACTCAGGTATCTCCCCAGGCGCAAGGCGCATTTTAACGTAGACGGCATTGTGTTTGAAGCGGGGATTGTGAAAGCGATCGCTAAGACTTTGCGCAACGGGATTTCCAATGAGCCCGTAGATCGTCGTCTGAGGATTGAGCCGTCGGTAGTGGAACAACTCATGCAGCGTCTCTAGGCTGTAGCGATGGAGCTCTTCATCCTCTTTCAAACCGGCGTAATCGAAGACGTTGCCCACGATGGGCCCCAGAACACGGGAGGGTTTCCCATACTCCCCCATCGATATGGCGGAAAGGGGCACCTGGGCGCCTTTGGCGAAAATCATCAGGCGCAACATGTCGGGTGTCGATTGCGCAGTCACAGCGATCTTGTAAACGGAGAAATGGGGGTTGTACATGCTTTGTAAGAGCGCGGGGAGATCGCGCGGCGTCTCTTGGAAGTTGTGATAGGAGCCGATCAGCTTCACTGCTGGATACTTTTTAGCGATCCGCGCAATGAACATCGGATCGGTGTCGGCCTCGATATCGCAATACTCGGGCCCCAACTCGAGCAGCTTCTCAATCTGCGCCAATCTCTCCGCCTCGGCAATATCCCTCACCCCACCCTGCTCTTTTTTCCGAAATGTAAAAATGGTGGGTCTAGGGGGTTTCTTGACTTGCGTCAGGTCGTCGAAAGAATCGAGGCGCAGCTCAATCCCATCGGCGAGAGAGCCCACTTTGTCCAGATCTTCGAGATGCGTTACGGAGGCGATAAGCATAGGCGCACCATTCTAATCTCTTCCATCATTCTGGCAAATGCTTGGGGCCCAATTGTCTGAGCTGCATCGGTCAGAGCCTTGTCGGGATCGGGGTGCATCTCGACGATGAGCCCATCGGCTCCCGCGGCAACGGCTGCACGGGCCATCGGCGCCACCATGGAGCGGTGCCCCGTCCCATGACTCGGGTCGACGAGGATCGGCAAGTGGGTCAATTCTTTGAGAGCGGGAACCGCGTTGAGGTCGAGCGTGTTTCTCGTGTGTGTCTCAAATGTGCGGATCCCTCTTTCGCAGAGAATTACGTTCAGGTTGCCCGCACTCATAATATATTCCGCCGCCAAGAGAAAATCTTGGTATGTCGCCGCAAAACCCCGTTTGAGCAAAATCGGATTTTTTACGCGGCCGAGTTCTTTGAGAAGCGAAAAGTTGTGCATGTTGCGAGCGCCAATTTGCAAAATATCGACATAGCTAGCCACAAGATCGATCTGACTCGCATCCATCACTTCAGAAATCGTCACGAGATTATATTGAGCGCCCACATCGCGCAAAATTTTCAATCCCTCTTCGCCTAAACCTTGAAACTCATAGGGCGAAGTACGGGGTTTAAAGGCGCCACCCCGAAGCGATTGTGCCCCATTCTCATCTGCCATTTGCGCACAGAGCTCCATCTGCTCCCTCGATTCGATTGAACAGGGCCCCGCAATGACAAAGAGCTCATCGCCCCCAATGGTTTTCCCCTTGATCTCAATCACCGTTTTTTCTCTTGTAGCTCTACTCACAAGTTTGCATTTTTCCTTGAGCGGCAGTACGGCAGCAACCTCTGGCAGCGACGTAAAGAGATCGGATCTCACGAGTTTATCGACACCTCTCACAATGCTCAGGCGCTGCGGACTCTCTCTTACGACCTGAAACCCCATCTTCTCAAGACGGCGGATCAGGGCAAATGCATCGGAATGGGGTTTCAGTTCTAAAAGCATAGGGCCTCTTTATTTTGGACAAAGTAAGAGCCAACGACAAAGCCGTCGGCGATTTTTAATATTTCATGGGCTGTCTCTCGGCTCTCAATGCCGAATCCAACGGCAATCGGCAGAGAACTTCGCTCCCGTATCTGGGCGATTTTCTCGGGCAAATCGACGGGGATGCCAGATCGTATTCCCGTAGTCCCTTTACGGCACGCGTAATAGAGAAATCCCTCCGCAGCCTGCGCTATTTGCGCGATCCGCTCGGGCGGCGTCGAAGGGGCGATCACAAAAATCGGCGCGAGTGCCAGCTCTTTGCAAAAAACGCGATACGCATCTGCTTCTTCAAGTGGCAAATCGACGACCAAGATGCCATCAGCGCCTGCCCTTTTCGCTTGCGTCAAAAACCCCTTCAAATCCCTTTGAATTGGATTGAAGTAAGTAAATAGAAGAAGAGCCACCTCAGTCTCTTTTCGCAATTCTGAGACCAAATGGAGAGCCTTTTCGGGCGTCGTTCCTGCCTTGAGCGCCCTCTCCATTGCCTTTTGGATGACGGGGCCGTCCGCAACGGGATCAGAAAACGGGATACCGATCTCCAATACATTGGCACCAAGTGCGACGAGCTTAAGAAACTGCTCTTTCGCGGCGTCTCCTGCGGTCAAATAGCCCACAAAAGCATCTCTATTTGCAAAGGCTTTGGATATGCGCGACATCTTTGTCTCCTCTTCCTGATAGGTTCACTAAAACAACCATCTCTTTTGGCAACGTATGCGCAATGCGCATCAAAAAGCCCAACGCGTGCGCCGACTCAAGCGCAGGGATAATCCCCTCCGTGCGAGCGAGCAGCCGAAAACCAGCCAGCGCCTCTGCGTCATTGCACACCTCATAAGCCACTCGCCCGGCCCTGTGTAGTTCGGCGTGCTTGGGTCCCACACCCGGATAGTCGAGTCCCGCCGAAATGGAGTGGGTCTCTTGCACCTGCCCGTGAGCATCTTGCAGCAGGAATGAATAGGTCCCGTGCAGTACGCCAGGACTCCCATTTTGAAAGCGGGCCGCCCCCTCAGCCTCAACACCGATGAGCTCTACCGCTTCATCCAAATAGGCCGAAAAAAGACCAATCGCATTCGATCCACCGCCAACACAGGCGATGCACAGATCGGGATCGCGCCCAATCCGCTCTCTCATTTGTCTTTTAGACTCTTCGCCGATCACTTTCTGAAACTGGGCAACCAGGGAAGGAAAGGGGTGAGGTCCCAAAGCCGAGCCGAGGCAGTAGTGGGTCGTCTCATAACTCGCCGCCCAATCTCTAAGCGCCTCATTGACCGCATCTTTCAGAGTCGCTGAACCGTGCGTAACGGCAATGACCTTGGCGCCCAAAAGCTCCATCTTGTGGACATTGGGCGCCTGCCTCACAATATCGGTCTGCCCCATGTAAATGACGCATTCCAATCCGAGCAGTGCAGAGGCCGTCGCCGTCGCAACACCGTGTTGACCTGCACCCGTCTCGGCGATGATCCTCGTTTTGCCCATCTTTTTGGCCAAGAGGCACTGCCCAATTGCATTGTTGATCTTGTGAGCGCCTGTATGGAGAAGATCCTCCCGCTTGAGAAAAATGCGCGGACCGTTGATCGCCCTGGCAAAGTTGAACACCTCGGTCATTGCCGTAGGACGGCCCGCATAGTGGCGCAAGAGCTCGATGAGTTCCTCTTCAATCGGAATCGTCCTAAACGCGTGTTCCAGTTCTTTCAGCGGCTGCATCAACAATTCTGGAACATAGGTGCCACCAAAAGCGCCAAATCTCCCCGGCCGAGCCATCTCGATGAATCTCCCAATCGCAGTACAATCTCTAGCGCCTCGAGAGACATCGACACCATGGGGTTTGTGTTGGCGAATTGCCTCTTGCACATTGTCCGCATTGAGATCTCCCGCGACAAAAAAACGAAACCCTTGCGGATCTTGGAACTGTTTTTCAAACAGGAGAAAATCTCTCTTCGGATCGAGCGATTTCGGAAGCGGTTTTCCATCGGCGACGTAGATTTTCTGTACGGTGAGCGCATCGCAATGACTTCTCGGCACATCGCCGTGAAGCTGCACGAACTGCAATTGCAGCGCCTCGATGATCGCACGCATCTCTTCCAAGCTCTCATCTGCGAATACCGCCACCGGTTCTGCGCCTCCAGCGCGCACCACAAAGGCGATCTCTTGTGCCCGTTTTAAATTGATGGCACGAAGAGATACGCGAGAGAAGAGAAGGCCGATGAAGTT
Source organism: Chlamydiales bacterium (assembly GCA_035479435.1). Lineage (GTDB taxonomy): Bacteria > Chlamydiota > Chlamydiia > Chlamydiales > SM23-39 > REEB52. Next base: position 37,635 of record DATIIR010000116.1, on the reverse strand, counting down.
GGCCCCTTTTGCAACAGCAAAGCCAGCCGTCTCAGGATCCATTAACCCACAAATTTTAACGAGCATAACGCCTCACATAGTTGGGGGTTTCGGGTCAATGCCTCTCCGACCAAGAGCGCATCATAGCCCATGGCAAAGAGCCTCTCTGCATCGGAGATCGAGCCGACACCCGACTCAGCGATTTTGACGATATGCTTCGGGATTTGGCGTACGATTTCGTGGATTCTCGGATGCATGGAAAAATCCTTTAAATTTCTCTGGTTGACACCGATGATCTCAGCGCCCGCCTGGAGCGCAATCTGCAGCTCTGCTTCACTGTGCACTTCGACAATCGCCTCGAAACCCAACGCCCTCGCCTCCTGTAGCATCTCTTTCGTCCTTTTGCCCAAATAGGCGACGATGAGAAGCACCACATCGGCATCGGTCTCGGCAAGCTGCTCTTTAGTCGTGAGAAAATCCTTTCTCAGTACAGGGATGGAAACAGAAACTCCCTTCAGATCGGCTAAATTCCCCTCAAATCGCTCCGAAGTCAACACCGAGATCGCGCACGCGCCGCCCGCCTCATACATTTTGGCCCGCTCTCCCACATCGGCAATCTCTCCGATCTTCCCCTTCGACGGCGAAGCGCGTTTAACTTCTGCAATCACCGCGCACGGTCTCTGCTGGATCGCCTCTTTAAGGCTCCGTCGGCACTTTCTCTTCGCAATCTGGACGCCCTCTTCAAGACTCCGCGCAGGTCCATAGAGAAAAAGCGCAACACCTGCATTGAGAATCAGCGTATCGCGAATGGCCGTCGTTGGCTTTCGCAACAGCTCCGCATTCCTCTTCGCATCGCCTCCCTGCAAATCTTCCAGTGTACATTTTTTCAGACCCAATTGCTCAGGATCGATGTAGAGCGGCTCCAATCCCTGCTCTGTCACCAGAATCGCCTCCGTCGGACCGATACAGCTCAACTCATCCATTCCTTGTCCGCAATAGACGAGGGAGCGCTTTGTCCCCAATTGAAACAACACTTCTGCCAAAATTTGCACCAATTCAGGCTTGTAGACGCCGATTTGCATGTAGTCAGTGCCGGCCGGGTTGAGAAGCGGTCCAATGAGATTAAAAGCGGTCGCCATTCCCAGCGCATTGCGAACCGGTCTCACCTGTTTCATGGCCGGGTGGTAATCAGGAGCAAAACAAAATGCAAAACCCGTCCTCCGCAAACTCTCCTGTGCATCTGCATGGATGTCGTAACCCATCGCCTCCAACACATCGGCCGAACCACACTGCGAAGAGACCGCCCGGTTGCCATGCTTCACCACCGGAATACCGCATCGCGCCGCCAACAAAGCCGATCCCGTCGAAATATTCACCGTTCCCGCCTGATCTCCCCCCGTTCCCACAATATCCAATACGGGGCGGTCCAAGTGGAGCGCCTTCATCTGCGCCCGCATCGCCCTCACCAGTCCCAAGATTTCCTCCACCGTCTCCCCCTTGGCCTTTAACAACACCAAAAACGCCCCCATCTGAACGGGGTCGTGGATATACTCAGAAACAGCCTCACACGACTCCGCCGCGCTCAAAGACTCTCCCTGGATTAACGAATGTAAAGCCGCTTTACATTTCATTTACACATCTCCAAAAAGTTCTTCATCAGAATCTTCCCCTCGGGCGTGAGAATGGATTCGGGGTGGAACTGCACTCCGTAGACCGGATATTTTACATGGTGCATAGCCATAACAACTCCATCGGGCGTCTCCGCATCGACAATCAATTCGGCAGGCAATTTTTCCACCAACAGCGAATGGTACCGCCCCGCCTTGAACGGCAGAGGCATCCCCTTAAATAGCCCCTTGCGCGAGTGAAAAATAAGGCTATCCTTCCCGTGCATAATCTCTCCTGCCTGCTTCACTTCAGCCCCAAAAGCCACACCAATTGCCTGATGGCCGAGACACACACCCAATATCGGCACTTTCCCGGCAAATTCCCGGATCACATCGATGCAAATCCCCGCATCCTCCGGCCTCCCAGGACCAGGCGATAGAACAATCCCGCTCGGCCCCAGTCTCCGAATCTCCTCAACTGTGATCTGGTCGTTCTTCACCACTTGCACATCGGGATCGATCTCGGCAAAAGCCTGGTAGAGGTTGTAAGTAAAACTGTCGTAGTTATCGATGATTAAGAGCATTTGGCCACCTCCAGTACACTATTGGCTTTAAAGCGCGTCTCTGCCGCTTCTTTCATCGGATCGGAATCGAGCACAATACCCGCCCCAGCCCGTACGCTCATCACCCCATTTTTCAATTCCGCAGTCCGAATGGCAATACAGCTAGCCAAATCGCCCTTTGCATCCACGACAACGATCGCGCCGCCGTACAGCCCCCGCTTGGATCCCTCTATCTCATGGATCAACTGCATCGCCCTTACTTTGGGAGCGCCGCTCAGAGTCCCCGCCGGAAACGAGGCTTTAAACGCATCGAGCGCATCATATTTCCGATCGAGCTCCCCCACCACTCGCGAGACGATGTGGGTCACGTGAGAAAATTCTCTAATGACTTTGAAATCGACCACTTTTACACTGCCCGGCACACACACGGCGCCCACATCATTGCGCGCCAAGTCAACTAACATCACGTGTTCCGCATTCTCCTTTGGATCATCGATCAAATCGCCCTCCTGTCCCTTCGGACGCGTACCGGCGATCGGCATCGATTCGACCACTCTCCCCACTACCGAAATCACCTTTTCCGGCGAAGCGCCGACAATGGCCCGATCTCCGAAGTCGAAGAAGAAGAGGTAGGGCGCGGGGCTCGTCTTCCTCAAAGCTCTATACAATTGCAGAGGCGTCGCGTCGACTTTTGCGCTAAACGTCCTCGAGAGAACAATTTGGTATACATCGCCCGCCCGCAAATGATCTTTGGCCCTCTCGACCATCGCTACAAACTCCTCATCGGACTTATCCGCAGAAACCTCACCCACTTTCACATGGAATGGCGGCAAGACAATCGGCTGGCGCAATAGAGCCAAGAGCCTCTCCAACTCACTCTCATCGCCGATGGTGGACAGAACTGCGCGACCCGTCTGATGGTCAAAAGCAACGCCCGAGCGGTACACCTGAAAGAAATAGTCGCCGTCAAACGTCACGTAGCCAATCGCACCCCCCGTATAAAGAGCCAGTGGGTGGTCACCGATCACAGGGACCCGCAACGCTCGAACCGCTTTGCAGTAGTCCCCTTTCCCCTCCACTTTTGCAATGGGGTCGAGGCCGACGAACGAGTAGCGATCTTTTTTTGGGGATGATTCCAAGATACAATCGCCCTTCTTAGCAAGGGCGTAATACACTGTAATGGGAGTGAATTGGTCGTAGGGGATTTCTCGAAAGTGGGCTTTCATCAACTTCTCCGTTTTTCAGGATCTGCTTTCTAAAAGCCTCCTGAGATTTTTGCTAATGGTTTTAAGGTAATTGGAACCGCGGGTGATTTTGGCGATGCTCACTCCCAGATCCTTGGCGATCTCCCGTTGGGTCTTTTCTCCCTTCAGCAGTTCGCGGACGATCAAAAAGCGGGTGGCGATATCGGCCCTCTCTTCGTGGGTCAAAAACAACCAAAGCAGCTCGTTGAGCGCCTCAGCTCCCTTGACCCCCGAGCAGAGCTCTAGAAAGCCCCACCAACCATCTTCTCCCGATTCCATGCCTTTTCCTTCTTTGTATACATGTAATGTTACACCATTACAAAATAAATGTCAAAATATAACTTAAGTCGCTTATTATCAATGATAAATGAAAAAGATAACATACAATTAGTACAGCGAGAGTCCATGATAACCTCAACAAGATCAACGATGAGACCGTTGCATAACTCGTGAGCCTCAGCAGGATTTAAACCAGAGGTTTTGAGGGATATTTCCAAAATTTTTCCTCTGCGTCTCTGCGTCTCGGTTCTTGCCTTGCCTCTGCGATATCCTCTCATTGGCGTTTTGGACCCGAGACTCTCGCAAAGAGCAATCGCAGAGGCAAAGCAGATCCCTGAGGCTAGAGAGACGCAGAGGGAAAAACAAGCTTCGCGTGGAGCTGGACTAGGGGTTATGCAACGGTCTCAACGATTTAACGATTTAACGATAAAAAAATAAAAAATTCCTATCGTTCAATCGTTACATCATTCAATCGTTTTTTCTGTCCAATGCCTCAGAAGGCGGGGCCGCTTAGGTTTTTGACCTTCCGGTTTTAATTGTGATCTGGCATGCTCGCCCGGAAAAACTTGTGACGGATTTCCATGTTAGCAAAATTGTTTGTCTCTCTGTGCTTAATAGGTTCGGTCTTTGCTGCTGATGGCATTACCGAAGCCGATGCCTACCGCACCAACTCCCAGTATCAGTGGGATGTAGCAATGGATGGGCTCGCCAGCATCCACTTTGAGAGTGAGGATGAGGTGTTAGATGTGGGTTGCGGCGATGGGAAGATCTCCGCATGGATCGGCGACCGCGTGAGAGCCGTTGTCGGCGTCGATATTTCCGAGGAGATGATCGCCTTGGCCCGCTCTCGACACGAAGATAGTCGTTTAACCTTTGTGCAGACAAGCGCAACTGAGATCGCTTTCAAAGAGCACTTCGACAAAGCGGTCTCCTTCAATGCGTTTCACTGGGTAGTTGAACAAAGACAAGCTCTCCGATCGATCTTCGACAGCCTAAAAAAAGGGGGCACCGTTTTCATTCAAATGCCGGCTCCCTGTGAAAACAATATCGGCCTGTTAGCGCAGAAAATGGCCCGCACAGAAAAATGGGGACCCTATTTCCCCGACTACAGGCCGGTGCGGGTCTATTTCACTCCCGAGGAGTATCGTGCGCTGCTCAATGAAGTCGGTTTTGAAGTGGAGAGCGTATCGAAGATCGATGCCCCTCTGCATTTTCCCAATCGAGACGCATTGATCGCGTGGCTCACGCCTCTCATTAATTTCGTCGATCATTTGCCCGAGGATCTGCAGCGGCAATTTATCGATGAATTTGCGGATGAGCTGCTGCGGATCGACCCACCCGCCCCCGACGGGAAGATCTCCATCCACTCGGCCCAATTGCGTGCGATGGGGAAAAAGCCCATCCTGGAGCCGATCGGCTGCGGCAAAACCGAACAAGACATATAGCACCTGGACAAAAACTGGGCTGAAGGGATAACTTTATTAGGCAAAACCTAAGAGATTTTATGCCGTTTCCTGTTCCCGAGTACCACAAACACGAAGAATTCCAAAACCGCTCCCGGAAACTGGAAGAAATTAGGTCTCTGGGGATCGACCCCTACCCCCCCAAATATGTCCATACCCAGAGGGCCGCCCAAATCGCCCTCGAGTGCGAGGGGAAAGAGGTGGGCCACTTCGACGATGCCGCCTCGGGTACAACACAGCATGTGTTCGTATCGGGCCGGTTGGTGCTGTTTCGGGCGATGGGGAAGAACGCCTTCGCCAACATCCAGGACGAGACGGGACGCATCCAGATCATGTGCAACCGAGATCTGACCAAGGTGCACGGTTTGACGCCCTCAGAAGAGCTCACCCCGCTTAAATTCATCGAGAAAAAACTGGATCTGGGCGACATCATCGGCGTCGAGGGGCACCTCTTCAAGACCCAAAAGGGAGAGCTGACGATTTTTGCCAAAACGGTGACTCTGTTGTGCAAATCGCTCCTCCCCCTCCCCGATAAACACAGCGGCCTGGCCGACAAGGGCGTTCGGTACCGGAAGCGGTGGCTTGACCTGATTACCCACCCCGAATCGCTGGAGCGGTTCCGCAGCCGTTCGCGCATCTTGCTCACGATCCGCAACTACCTGGAAGAGCGGGAATTCGAAGAGGTGGAGACACCCGTCTTGCAAAATACCTACGGCGGCGCCCAGGCCCGCCCCTTCACGACCCACCTCAACGCGCTCGATCAAAATATGTTTTTGCGCATTTCGCTCGAGATCCCGCTCAAGGAACTGATCGTCGGTGGGATGCAGAAGATCTATGAGATCGGCAAGGTATTTCGGAATGAGGGGATCGACAAGACCCACAATCCTGAGTTCACCATGCTAGAGGCCTACGCCGCTGGCTGGGACTACCGCGACATGATGGATTTTACCGAAGGGCTCTTCGAGGCGGTTGCGCTCAATCTCTTTGGCGACACGAAGGTGCGGCTGACGCCCGAAGGGGAGGCCACCGCGGTAGTCATCGACCTCAAGGCGCCCTGGAAGCGGCTCAGCATGAAAGAGGCGATCAAAACCTATGCCCATCTGGACGTCGACAAGATGTCGGATCAGGAAATACGCGCCCGCCTGCTCAAAGAGAGCCACATCGACCCCAAAGGTGTCCACCACGCTCCCCGCGGAGCGCTGATCTCCATGCTCTTTGAGGAATTTGCCGAGCCCCATCTGATCCAGCCGCACCACATCATCGACCACCCGATCGAGACCACTCCCCTCTGCAAGCCCCACCGCGACCCCGCCCTACGCAAGGAGGGCTTCGTAGAGCGTTTTGAGAGCTTTATCCTCGGCCGCGAGATGTGCAATTCCTACACCGAGCTCAACGATCCCGAACTGCAAAGGCAACTGCTTGTTCAGCAGGCGGAGAAGAAGGAAAAAGGAGACGTCGAGGCCAATCCGCTCGATGAGGAATTCGTCGAGGCGATCTGCCAAGGGATGCCTCCCACAGGCGGCGTCGGAATTGGCATTGACCGTCTAGTGATGCTCTTCGCCAACGCCGAATCGATCCGCGACGTCCTATTTTTCCCCCTGATGCGCCCCGAAGATTAAAAATTTTCCTTCCTGTTGAATCCAAAGTGGTATATAAAATGAGCAAAAGCTGTTCTGAAGCTCTTGCTTTTGACAGTAGAATACTGTGCGAGAATTCTAGGTCAAGCTAGATACGACGATCGCCCAAATTGGAGAGCAAAATGAATTTATTCCCTAATAAAGCGCCTTGGCTGGTGGTATCGCTCATCGCCGCTACTTCTGCATTCGGCCAAGACAATCAGGGCTGTCCAGCGCCTGCAAAAAAGTGTGTTCCGGGGCAATTCTATGAGCAGGGCCATGGTCTGGACTGCACTCAACTGCCAGCTGTATATAATGCCTCTTCCCGCATCGATGTCAATAGATGTTGGAATGTCTACGCGGACGGCAGCTTTATCTACTGGCAACCCCAGCAAGAGAATATGGAACTCGGAATTTCAAGTACGATACTGGAGGCTGAGATAGCCTCGCACGGACTGCAGGGAAGTTTCATTGGCGAAAATTTCCAGTACAAACCTGGCTTCAAAATAGGGGTTGGGATGAATTTCGAATACGATGCGTGGGACGCCTATGCTGAATATACGTGGCTCCATGGAGCGGATAGCACGAGTTCCAATGGAAATATTCTTGCGCTGTGGGGGATGCCTGAGCACGGGGAAAATAGCGCAGAGTCATTCACTAGCGCTGAAGGAACTTGGCGCTTTAAATTCGATTTCGTCGATGTCGAGTTAGCAAGAAGTTATTATGTTGGAAAAAAATTGTCTTTCCGCCCTTCCTTAGGCTTAAGGGGAGCTTGGATCCGCCAGAAACATCTTGCCCATTATGTCAATACCGAGGCAGTGGAGGGAGCCACTCTATCTAACTGGATCATCACTGATCGATCCGTCTCCCAGGGAGTTGGGCCTCGAGTAGGGATCGGGACGAATTGGATGTTTGGGCGCGGCTTTAGGATCTATGCGGATGGCGCTGCAGATATTCTCTATACACGTTATAACGTGAGTACGACGGAAAACGATACCGATTTTCTTACATGGAATCCGAATATCGAACAACGCGATGTCGGTTATCTAAGAACTCACCTCGATCTCGAACTCGGGATCGGATGGGGCTCCTATTATAACTGTAACGCTTGGCATGTCGATCTATCGGCAGGTTATGGATTCCAGGCGTTCTTCAACCAAAATATGTTCCGACATTTTAATGCTTTAGTTGAAGCGTACAGCTACAGTCCCAATGGCAATCTCTATATCCAGGGACTAACCGCAATGATGCGCATCGACTACTAACACCCAAATTGGAGAGCAAAAATGAATTTATTCCCTAAAACAGTGCCTTGGGTGGTGGTATCGCTCATTGCTGCTAGTTCTGCATTCGGCAAAGATAATCAATGTTGTTCACCTGATGCACAGAAGTGTTGTGGTCTCGATCAGAGCCAGGGGATGGACTGTCCACCGCTGAAGGCTGGATATAACGCCCCCGCCCGCATCGACGTGAAAAGATGTTGGGATATTTACGCAGACTGCAGCTTTATCTACTGGCAGCCAGAACAGGAGGACATGGCGCTTGGAGTTTCCAATACACAACTGTTGCCAGACATAGAATTCAACGGGATTCGGGGGAATCTCATCGACGAAAATTTCCAGTACAAACCTGGCTTCAAAGTTGGGATTGGAATGAATTTTGCGTACGATGAGTGGGATGCTTATACCGAATATACATGGCTCCATGGAACGAATACCACAAGCTCAAACGGACCTGGTACCCCAGGGGGAAATATTCTCTCCCTGTGGGGAAGTCCTGTGCATGGTTTGAACACGTTCACTTCCGCAGAAGGAACTTGGCGCTTCAAGTTCGATTTCCTCGATGGAGAGTTATCGAGAAGCTATTATGTCGGAAAAAGATTGTCCCTCTACCCTTATTTTGGTTTAAGAGGAGCTTGGATCCGTCAAAAGCACATTGCCCATTACATCAACACTGACAGCTCAGATAATGCAAATGGCGTCTCCAACTGGACAATCAAAAATCAATCCGTCTCTTGGGGGATTGGTCCTCGCGCGGGGATTGGCGCAAATTGGATGTTGGGACGCGGATTTAGAATCTACGGCGATAGCGCAGCAGATATTCTCTATACACATTACGATGTGAAAGTGAGAGAAGCGGATACGCTGGATACGGCATGGGCTCAGAATATAACACAGAGCGACACCGGTTATCTGAGAACTCACCTCGATCTCGAACTTGGGATCGGCTGGGGGTCTTATTTCCATTGCGACAGGTGGCATGTCGATTTGTCAGCAGGTTATGGATTCCAAGCATTTTTCAACCAAAACATGTTCCGCCATTTTAATGCTGGCGAAGTGGGATACAGTTTTAGCCCAAATGGCAACCTCTATATCCAAGGACTAACAGCGATGATGCGCATAGACTACTAGTAGTCCCGCATTCAAGGACGGAAAAATAAATACGATCATCCAAATTGGAGAGCAAAAATGAACTTATTCCCTAAAACAGCACCTTGGGTGGTGGTATCGCTCATTGCTGCCAGTTCTGCATTCGGCGAAGACAATCAGTGTTGTCCATCTGGTCCATTCTACGAGCAGGGCCACGAGCTGGTCTGTACTCAGCTACCAGCGGCTTATAATGCACCTGCCCGCATCCAGGTGGATAGATGTTATGACGTCTACGCGGAAGGCAGTTTCATCTATTGGCAACCTAAGCAAGAAAACATGGAGCTTGGAATTGCCGATACAATAGCCCAAGCTGACACAGATGTATCTGGGATCCAGGGAAATCTAATCAATGAGAACTTCCAGTATAAACCCGGTTTTAAAGTGGGGGTTGGAATGAATTTTGATTACGACGGTTGGGACGGCTACGCCGAATATACCTGGCTCCATGGGAAGAATAGCACGGATGCCCATGCACCAACAACTGCACTTGGTAATATTCTCCCTTTGTGGGGAAGTCCTTTGAATGAAGCTGCATCGTACACCTCTGTTGTAGGAACTTGGCGCTTCAAGTTCGATTTCCTCGATGCCGAACTAGCAAGGAGCTATTATGTCGGGAGAAAGTTATCTCTCCGACCCTATTTCGGCTTAAGAGGAGCTTGGATCCGTCAAAAGCATACTGCCGTTTACGCGGAGCCACCCGCCACCGTGCCGCCCGACGTGGGATTGGTCCGGGAGTGGACGACTATCAATCAATCTGTCTCTTGGGGAATTGGTCCTCGCGCAGGGGTTGGCGCAAATTGGTTATTCAGATCTGGCTTTAGAGTCTATGGCGATGCTGCCGTGGACATGCTCTATACACGGTACAATCTGAGCGAAAGAGAACATGATACCTTTGCCCCACTGTGGAATCAGGATATCACGCAATCCCACATTGATTATCTAAGAACCCACTTGGATTTCGAACTCGGGCTCGGTTGGGGGTCTTATTTCCATTGCAACAGATGGCATGTCGATTTGTCAGCTGGTTATGGATTTCAGGCGTTCTTCGACCAAAACATGTTCCGCCACTACAACACCTTTCTACCGGGATCATACAGCAGAAATCCAAATGGCAACCTCTATATCCAGGGCCTAACTGCCATGATGCGCTTCGACTACTAAACAGAAACCCCTCTCCGGAGGGGTTTTTAAATAGGTCCTATAACCCGCTGAATAATCGTTTCCATCGTTGAAACCGTTGCATAACCCTCAGATATCTTGACCGAATAGAAGGACAGGATAGGCATGATTGCTGGCGCAGCATGATTTGCATGATATGATATTTTTTTATCTTGCTGATCATGCCACTTAGATCATGCATATCCTGTTTTTCTTTTTATGCAACGGTCTCATCGTTGATCTTGCTATGCGTGCAGATATCTTAGACTAGGCGGATTTTATGGCTTTGGGTTTTACGCCGATGGTAATGTGAAAGTCGTATTCCCGTTTCGGCAGACCGTATTGTTTCCGAAGATCATCCAGTTGAGGTGCGTCGACTACAATAAAATAGACCCCGTCCGTCTCCTTCTGACGGGGAGGATGGACAACTTGACAGGCTCGAGGAGTGAACTGGATAGATGTTCCACATTCTTTGATGGATTGAATGTTGTATTTCTTCATCTCCTCTGGATAGATTACGGTGATGTGGGCTCCCACTAGATCCGAACGGCCAAAATAGGGGGGCTCCTCAAATCCTTCTTCTTGAATGAATGGGATGAGCTCATGGATATATCCGTCGTCGACATCTACATAGACAAATCCACTGGAATTTTTTAAGGTTCCACAGCAAGATAAATGGTCGTGAATGTAATGCAGAATAGGTGCGCAGGAGGGAGCTTCTTGAGCTGAGTAAAGGGGGCCGAAGAGAAGCAGGCAGTGGAAAAGCGATCGTTTCATGAGCCGGGCTTGGAGTTTTCCAGGGCGAAGTCACAGCCCCGCTCTGTGAGATAGACAGAGGTGTCGTCCGCTTTCTTGAGAAAGTTGGCTTGCGCCAGATGCTTGATGATGTTCTTCATCGCCGTCTCCTTTTGGCCAATGGCCTTGGCAATGCCGCGGAAGTCAATCGCCATGTGGGGATCGCCATTCTCCATTGCCGTCTCATAAAGCTTAATGAGAAAACGCTCGTCTGGTGTGCTCTTCGGTTTCATTTCTTCTTCAGCCTCGCCCCGCTAGGTGTATCTTCAATGACGTATCCCCGAGATAGGATCTGATCGCGCATCTCATCGCTCACGCGCCAATTCTTGTCGCGCCGCGCGGTTTCTCGAAGCTCAAGGAGACGAAGAAGGTCGACGGGGACCTCTTCTTCTTTTTTCTCTAAAGGAAGGACGCCCAACACTCGGTCCCACTCGGCGAGGAGTTTGAGGGCGTCTTGCGCCTCGTCTTGCCCCAGCTTGTTCTCGTCGCAGAGAACATTGAGTTCCCGAATGAGGTCAAAAAGGGCGGCGAGGGCGGCGGAGATGTTGAGATCGTCGGCCAGGGCAGCTTTAAACCGGGTGCGGGCGCGCTCCAGACACGAGGAGCTGAGATGGTGGCCTTGGAGGGCGCGAAGGCGAAGGACGAGGTCCTCAACGCGTTGCAGGCTAGAGCGGGCGGCGTCCAGGCCGGCGAAAGTGAAATTGAGTTGGGTGCGGTAGTGGGTCGAGAGGAGGAGATAGCGCACTTCTGGGCCAGTATACCCTTTCTTGAGCAGGTCGCGGAGGGTGTAGAAATTGCCGAGGCTCTTCGACATCTTTTTGTGATCGACGAGAAGGTGCTCAACGTGAACCCAAAGGCGGGCAAAGCGGTGGCCTGAGCAACATTCCGATTGGGCAATTTCATTCTCGTGGTGCGGGAACATGTTGTCGACGCCGCCGCAATGGATATCGATTGTAGCCCCAAGGAGTTTGGTGGCCATGGCGGAGCACTCGATGTGCCAACCGGGCCTGCCGGGGCCAAAGGGGCTCTCCCAAAAAATCTTCCCGTCACGGGTAGGGTCGTAGGCTTTCCAGAGGACAAAATCGGCGATATTGTCTTTGTCGTACTCGTCGGCTTCATTTTCTCCCGATGCGTTCACCTTGAGGTCGGCTAAATTGAGGTGGGAAAGGCGCCCATAGGAGGAAAATTTCCGGATGGAGAAATAGATGCTGCCGTTTTGGCTCTTGTAGCCGTAGCCCTTCTGGATGAGCTTCTCGATCATCTGGATCATTTCGGGGATGTAGTCGGTGGCCGCTGGATAGTGTTCCACCTTCTGAATATTGAGAGTGTGGAGATCGTCAAAGAAGGCTCTCCTGTAGGGCTCGGTGTACTCTTTCAGAGGAATCTGTTTCTGAATGGCGCCGCGGATGGTTTTGTCGTCGATATCGGTGATGTTCATCGCCTGTTCAATGCCAAAGCCAAAGAACTGGATGGCGCGCCGCAAGAGATCTTCGAACACATAGGTGCGGAAATTGCCGATGTGGGCAAAGTCGTAGATCGTGGGGCCGCAGGTGTACATTTTGAGGGGGCCGTGATGGGACACGATCTCTTCTTTTTCACGGCTTTCGGTGTTGAAAATCTTTAGCATAGCGCCTGCAGTGAGCGGTAATCGGTCTTGCCGGCTCCCATGAGGGGAATTTCCTCGATTTTCTTCACGCTCGAAATCTTCACGAGATTGCTAAACCCCGCTTGATGGAGGATCTGATTGGCCTCTTCTTTCTCCAGATCGACTGTGACAAAGAGGACCAACTTGGCGGTGCCGCCGCTCTCGTCGGAACAGATGGCGACAGAAGGGACGTCGGGAGAGATCCGCTTCTGTTTGAGGAGTGCGCCGGTGATGATCTCTTCGACAGCGCCGAGGCTGATCATCTCGCCGCCCACTTTCGTAAAGCGCTTCAGTCGCCCCGAAAGGATCACATTCCCCTCTTTGTCGATAAAGCCCAAATCCCCGGTACGGTACCACTGCTGCCCGTCGATCTGGACAAAGGGGGTGCGGGGGTTGCCGAGGTAACCGCTAAAGACGTTGTCGCCGCGGACGCAGAGCTCCCCTTCTTTGCCTTCAGGAATCGGTTCGAGCGTTTCGGGGTGAATGGTGCGCATCTCAATCCCTGGCGCTACGCGCCCCACTCCTTTCGGGGGCAAATTGGGGCGGTTGAGCGTGAGGATCGGAGAGCACTCGGTGATGCCATAGCCTTCGACTAGCTGCGCTCTCGACTTCAATTTCTCCACCCGTTCGAAGAGCTCTTTGGGCGCTTTCTCTGCGCCTGAGACGAAATAGCGGATGGTGCGGAGCTGCTCATTTTTGGCCGCTGCGAAGAGCCCTTTCAAGAAGCTTGGAGCGCTACAAAAGAAGGAGACTTTCCATCTCTGTATCCCTTCGGCGAGGGCGAAACTATCGGTTGGATCGGGATAAAAGGCGACTCGAATGCCTCCGAGAAGGGGGAAGAGCCCCGCGACCGAAAAGCCAAACGAGTGGAAGGGAGGCAAAATGCCATAGAGCACATCGGTCGCATCGACGTCGATGCACATCATCGCAGAGCGCTGATTGGAGATGATATTTTTATGCGACAACGGGACCCCTTTTGGGACAGCTTCCGTGCCGCTGGTAAAGAGAACTACGCAAGGGCTGTTTTCATCGATCTTGTCCAGGCCCATAGCGCGCACAATTTGGTTCACGGAGCATTTGGCCAAGAGCGCTCCGCTGAGTTTCATCTTGAAGGTGAGCGATTTGCGCACGTCTTCCAGGAGCACGAGCTTATCGATGCAGGAGCCGAATTGCACATTGGGCAAGCGATCTAGAAAGCGCCATGAGCTGAGGATCGCCCGAGCACCGCTGAGCTTCACCATCTCTTCGAGGTAGCGAGAACCCAGAGTCCAATTGAGCATGACGGGGGTCTTACCCGCCATTTGGAGGGCCAAAATCACAATGTAGGCGCCCACGGATGCCGGCAGCAACACGGCGACCCGCTCCTCTTCCCACGTTTTGAAATACTGGGCCAGGACCAAAACGGCCCTTTTCATCTTGGAATAGGTCAATACGCCGACGAGATCGTCGCCGCAGGCCGAAAGGGATCCCATCCGCTGGCACGAGTTGAGGAACGCTTCAGGGATCGTGCGTCCCATCGGAAGAGCGGGAGCGAGGCGATGTTTTTCTTCGGGCCAGGTGAATTGGGAGGGCGCCTTGCTAGGAGGTCTCTCCTCTTTGCCCCCTTCCGCGAGTTCAAAAAGGCCGCCCACTGTCTCCATATCTTCGGGGTGCAATTCGCCTACATCGTAATTCTTGGCCAAATAGGTGATCAATTCGGCGATATTGAGGGAGTCCATTCCGAGATCAAACGCGAGATTTTGCTCCGGCTCTATCTCTAAATCGGGCCTGTCCAAGATCTTTTTGATTTCGTTGGTAATCTTCCGACGCGTCTCATCGGATACGTGGATCCCGCTGTTGTTATTGGTTTTCTTTTTCTGTCGATAAACCGCGGGGAGTTCCTCTCTCCATCTACTATACGAAATCAGTTTCAGCGGTTCGCTCTCATGAATGGCCCCCGATTGATCGGGGTAGCGATTGTACCAGTTTTCCAGGTAGCGATTGAGATCGATCCGGGAGAAATCGCCCCGCGGAAAATCGACCGGATTCGGCTCGATCTCGATGAGCACTCTCCTTCTCGGAGCGAAGAAGAGGAGATTTTTCAAAAGGACTTTGATCGCATGCCCCCCCGACTCCTTTAAATCGGGCGATCTCCCGATCAGGGCGCGAGAGAAACTACTCCCCCACAAGCCCGTAGTCCGGATCAAGATCACATTCGCATCGGGACACTCTTTCATCAACTCATGCGTTGCAGAAGAGCCGCCGAGCAGTTCTTTGCCGGTATTTTTCAATCTCCCCGCCGGATAGAGGATAAAGTTATCCCCCACTTTCAGCCCCTCGGCGATTTCTCGAACCGATTTTTCCGCCATCCTCAGTTTCAGTTCATTGACGGCATTTTCAAAATTGGGGATGGGAAGAGCTCTCACCAATCGGATACCGAGCTTCAAGAAGGGGGTCCTAAAGACATACTCGACGACCAGCGGTCGCATCCGGAATTTGGGCCAGAGCCAAACAAAGAGCATCAGCGGATCTACGTGAGCGGGGTGGTTGGGCAAAAAGAGGATCCCCCCTTTTCGGTTCAACCGGTCGGGCGTTAGCGTTTCCAGCCCTTTTACCTCGATCCGATACCGCAAAGACAAAAGAGCTCGCGCTACATAAGATACAATGGTCCAAAAAACAGTCGACATGCCCTCTATTTAACCCGTTAGAAAGGGTTTTCTTCCACTCTTTTCTTTCAATCCCTAAATTGCTTATATTTAACAGGATAGACAATATACAAACCGCAACGCACTGAACTGCAACGACTTATAATACAACGCTTTCGAAAAACATTGATTTTATAATAAATTTCATCTATAATTGCGGTAGGCAACAACTGTAAGTAAATACAATGTGCAACAGAATTGAGAATACACACGCAACATTTGAGGTCGTCAAACTGGTTTTGGCTGCCAAGAAGGGGCAATTCATCACACTGGACGGAGAGGATCTGCCTGGCTCTGAGAAGGCGAGCCACATCTTTTCGAAACTGCAAACGGTCTAGACTTAAAAAAGATGAGTGTATACAAATAAATTTACACAACCCCGGAGGGGATCATGGATGGAATAGAAGGACCTGCGGACAAAATATCCAATTTTGGGATCATCGGTGAGACGAAAGAATCGAATGCCACTTTTGGACAGAGACGAATGGTCCAAACAGCGGAGATCGTCAATTCCTCGCTTAGACCTTTCATTCAATTAAATAGTGAGGAGATCCTGAAAGCGGAGACGGCTTTTGAGGAGTCAAAAACCTACGACATGGCAGAACAGAGAGATATCGAGATCCGCAAACCAGGGAAGAACAAACCTGACGAGCTCACGAAAACTAACACCAAGACCGATCGCGTCGCTAGCCCCAATTTGAAGAGAAAAGCGCAACACATGCCCGCTGCTCACGACGAGCTACCGCCCGCCAAGAAACCAAAAAGAGCCTAACGCAAGACGAATTCGGGAATGTAGTCGATATGGGGCGACGCATTCTCGACTCGGTAGAGCGGCTCAATATCGATCTTCAACCCTTGATTGAACTTCACCAATAACTCTTCCGTCGACAGGTAGTTCATATGTGGATTTCCTGTTCGACCCACTAAATTCATCGGCACATTCACCAGCTTCGAATGGTCAAAGTAGAGCCCAATGGCCTCCTTTGGGGCATAGTCGTTGGCCCAGTTGAATTCGAGGCTGTTGGGCGTCTTAAACCTGAGATACGCGAAGGCGTCTTTGAGCAGATCCTTTTTAAAGAGCGTCATGTCGAGCGAATTGGCAAAGGCCCAGTCCGAATCAGCTGCCCGAATGTCCCAGGCAAAGACCCCATTAGCAAGGGGTAGGCTGGGGGGAAGCTCTTGGGGCTGATTGGTCTGGTAGCAGTGGTGGATGTGCCTTCCAAAGCGGAGGTAAAAGCCATAGGCGTCCGTTTTCTCCATCTGGTCCATGCAGAGCTTGAGATCGACAAAGTCCTTGACGATGATGTCGTCGACCCCAAAGAGGATATATTGCGACGGAGAATCGAAGACGATTTTCATCACATGGGGCTTGAAGTCATGTTTGGGATCGCTCTCCGATTGGGCGACGAACTGAACGATGGGGAAGGCGTTTTTCACTTTGTCGTACCCGGCCGCAAATTCTCCGCTGCTAGCGCGATAGAGGACGGTGATGTTCTCAAAGCCGGTGATGTAGCGCTGGACCGATTCGAGACATGCGTAGAGCTGCAGCGGCCGGTCGAAAGAGAAGATGAGGATGTCGGCGAGTTTGGGTTCGCGCGCAGTGGGGAACTGCGTCAGTGGGTGATAGTGGACGATTTCGGCGGGAGCCTCTACTCCTCTCATGGAGCTAGTGGTATTGGAAAAGACGACCGGCTCTTGCAGCTTCCGTACTCTACCGCCCGACATGTCGGAGAGCGGAGTCAAGTAGGCCTGAGCGACGGTGGTGAAGTGCCCTTTTTTGAAGAGATCCTGAAGGCGGATTTGCTTGAAGAGGGCGGCGTAAAAGGAAGTTTGCACCTGATCGCGTATCTCATAGGAGGGGTAGTCGATTCCCTGCCCGAGGGCGAGCCACACATCGGGATTTTGATAGGCTCCGTTGATTTTACTCAAAGCCATCGGGTGGGCCAACCAGTCCTTTGCATCGAGCGGAATGACAATCTCCCGATCGAGACAGCTGTCGATGGCGCGGTAGAGAGAGGCGACTCTGCCTAGACACGTTTCACTGCGAATCAGAGTGAAGCGCTCTTTTTGATTGTTGTCGGCGATGAATTGCTTTACTTTTTCACTGGTGCCATCGATGGAGCCATCATCGACCAAGAGGATCCGGTAGTGATCATACTCTTGCTCAAAGATCGATCTCAGAGCCCGTTCACACCAGAGGGCTTGATTGTGGGCATAAACGACGACCGCAAACGATTTGTGTTCCGTAACGGGGAATTCCTTCTCTGGATGGACGGCCACGGTTTTTTTGGGCGCTTCACGCCCCCTCCCCATCCAAAAACCGCCAAGCGCTAAGACGAAAACAAGGATCAGGCGCCACATGGTTCGACCTCATTGAGACTAAGAAGTGGAGGATAGGCATCGAGCGCCCGGATGAATTTCTCGCACCGCATTTGTGTCTCTCGATCCTCTTTGTAACTGGCTTGTCGGTTGTTGATGTAGAGGATTTCAGAGATGAATTGGGCGTGGTTTTTGGCCATCTCGAGCATGGGAACCATGTAGGCCATCTCGGAGCAGGCAGATAAGAATTTGCCCCCCGCGATGAAGTCCGACTCGCGCACTTTTTTAAAGAGGCCTGCGTAAAACGTATTCAGATGGGACGGCGCGAAGGGGCCACTGCGCAACGCCACCTCTTTCAATTCGCGACATGTGCCGAGCTGGTAGGTGGGATAGTCCCGATATTGCCCGTAGGTCAACCACACATCGGGGTCGGCGTAGTAGGCGTTGAGCCGCTGCAAGACCCATTCGTGAGCGAGCCAGTCTTCTCCTTGGAGCACGAGAATGATCTCCCGTTCATCGAGCAGTTGCACGGCCCTGAAGAGGTTGGCCAAGATGCCCAACCGCTCTTCATTGCGCGCCAGGGTCACCTGACCCAGATGGCCGCTATCGTAAATCAGATCGCGAGCCACATCGTAGCTTCCGTCGTCGGAGGCATCATCGATGTAGACGACGTGGTAATTTTCATAATTTTGGGAGAAGACGGAGGTGAGGGTTTTCTCCACTGCGGCGCCATTATTGACGCCGACGATGACGATGGTGAATGGGAGATTCTTCAAGGTAAAGTTGGTGGGGCGGTTTTCCGTTGGGAGAGGAGACTCAGGACGGGTCTCTGTCACTTTGTCAAACCACCTTCCGGCGATAAACGACCCAGCGAAAACAGCTCCGATCAGGAAAAGGAAGAGAACCAATCGTTTCATAACTCAGGTTCTGATTTTCTCAAAACCTGAGTTGAAAGCAAGAGAAATATCAGACAAACTGTTTGAGAAACTGAGGGAGACGAGGAAGAACGTCGGCTATCGGAAGAATTTCAATATCTCCCCGATGGAAAGGTTCTTTCCCTCCATAGAACAAAAACAATTTCGCAATTGGGTATTCTTCCTTAAATATTTGCAGACTACGAAGATCTGACGGATGGATTGTCTTCGAACTTTTCACTTCAATAGCGATTAAGCTCTTCTCTCCATATAAAATAAAATCAACCTCTTGCTGATCGACGGTTCGCCAAAAATAGAGTTCAAAACCGCTTCGTCCATATTCGTTCACCGCAGATAGCTCTTGAAAAACCAGTGTTTCTAGAGCTGTTCCTCCAATCAATTCCGGCGTATCCAATGGCCCCTTGGGTCGAATCGACCGATAGACGCCAACATCAAAATAGTAAAACTTGGGATGCATTACAGTTTGGCGCTGCGCTTTTTTCGTAAATACAGGGAGTCGGGTGGCGATCAGCAGATCTTCCAATATAGCGAAGTAATTTTCCACTATTTTTCGTTCTATTTTACATTCTCTTGCTACTTCAGAAATATTTAAGAGGCTCCCTTGTGAAAAACTGGCCACCTCTAGAAATCGGGCAAAAGCAGCGAGATTGCGCGTTAGACCTTCCTGCAAAACTTCTTCTCGCAGATAGGTTCCAATATAGGAATTTAAATATTCCTCAGCAGCTCCTTTGTTATCATAGACCGCTGGTAAATGACCTACGAGAAGAGATTCATGAAGATGAAAATCAGAACCTAACTCGGCAGCCGTAAGAGGGAACATTTTATAAGAATGAGCTCTCCCCGCAAGTAGATTGACCCCTTTTCGACGCAGAGATCGCGCGCTGGATCCAGTTAATATGAATCGATAGCGATAAGACTCAATCAACCTATGTACTTCATTCAATAAATCGGGAATTTTCTGAATCTCATCGATGACAATCCAATCGTCAAATCCCTTGGGAATTTTATCCTCCAAAATCGATGGATTTTGTAGAAATTCTACATAGACACTCGTGGATAATAGATCGAAGACAACAGCATCGGGGAACTCCGCTTTGGCCCAGGAGGTCTTGCCCGTTCCCCTGGGTCCAAAAAGGAAAAAACTCGACTTGTGCAACTTGGGCGCTGTCAATAAACGTTTATACATACCCTTATGGTAACATCTTTTTATGGAATCGTCAACTCCATTTTCTGGCATTATTTGGAAGAATCGCTTCCATTTTCATAACTCATTTATTATAAATATGTTGGGTCCATTTTAGGAGGCTGAGGCCTGCGGCGATCTTGAGCACGTCGCCGAGAATAAAGGGCACCACTCCCAACATCAGCGCTTTACTCAGGCCGAGGAAGGTGGTCAGATAGCTAACCCCACAGAAATAGATGATCAGATTCCCAACGCTCATAGCTAACAAGCCGTTGAGCAGACTTCGATTCCTCTCCGCAATATATCCCACAACGTAGGAGGCGATCAGGTAGCCGGTTAGGTAGCCGCCTGTGGGGCCAATGAGGACGTGGAGACCAGCTCCCCCGTTAGAGAAGACGGGAAGGCCTAGGAGAGCTCCTTGAGCGAGAAAGAGGAGCGTGGCGGCAAAGGCTCTGCGCGCACCGAGAAGAGCCGCAAGGATGAGGATGACCGAATTTTGCGTGGCGATGGGAACGGGTGTAAACCAAAGTGGAATGGCGATCTTCCCCGAGAGGCAAATGGCAAAACTGGTAATGATCACGAGCAAAAAATCGCGCGCGAGGGTTTTTTCGGCTGTGAGTGTTCTAGCGTAAGACATGGAGGTCTCCTTGTTAAAGCTTAGGGAGCATTTTTTCAACTTGAGCGAGAATAGCCCGTCCCTCTTGATGAGTGACTTGGCTGAGGGCATCGGGAAAAGGGGCCCATTTGCCGTCGTGGATCTCTTTCTTTTGCAGGGCGATCTCTCCGCTGACTTCGGCGATGTAATAGCAGACGGTCTTGTAGATGCGGCGCCCTTCGAGCATGAAGTTGTACTGCTCCGTAAAAGGCTCCTCCTGCAGCAAGTGGATAGGCTCGAGATTGGTCTCCTCTTTCAGTTCACGGAAGGCCGCTTGCTGAGGCGTCTCATTCGGCTCGGCGTGCCCTTTGGGAAAACCCCAATAGCCTCCCCGATGGTGCTGAATGAGAAAGACCTCCCAACGGCCGCTCGCCTTCGAAAGGGGAATAACACCAAAGGATTCTTCTCGCTTTTTCACAGGCTCCTGTAAGGGGCAAAGACAAGCGTCGAATTGTGACCCCCGAATCCAAAGGAATTCGAAAGAGCCACTTGCACCTGATGCGGTTTGGCCACATTGGGAACATCGAGATCTTGGAGCGCTGGCTCTGGATTGTCGAGGTTGATGGTGGGGTGGATCATTCCAGTCTGGATCGCCTTGATGGTGACAATGGCTTCGATCCCACCGGCAGCGCCAAGACAGTGGCCAATCATCGATTTAGTCGCGTTGATCTTGATGTTTTTCGCATGCGGGCCAAAGACTTTCCGGATCGCCTCGATTTCACAGAGGTCTCCAGCGAGCGTCGAGGTGGCGTGCGCATTGATGTAGTTAATGTCCTCTTTGGCAATGCCTGAAGAGGCGATCGCCTCTTCTATGCAAGAGCCGACCCCTTCCCCGTCTTCGCGGGGATTGGTCATGTGGTAGGCGTCACAGTTGACCGAACCGCCTAAGTATTCTGCATAGATGGGTGCGCCGCGGGCAAGGGCATGCTCCAGCGACTCGAGGACGAGGACGCCTGCCCCCTCCCCCATCACGAAGCCATCTCTTCCCTGGTCCCAAGGGCGCGATGCCTTGGCGGGGTTTTCATTCTGGGTCGACAGGGCGCCCATAGCGACGAAGCCGGCCAGTCCGATCGGAGTGATGGGCGCCTCGGCGCCGCCGCAGAGCATCAGGTCGGCTCTGCCGCTCTGAATCTGTTCGGCCGCCGCGTGAATGCAAAAGTTGGAGGTCGCACACGCCGTCGAGATCGAAAAGTTAGGCCCCATGAAGCCCAGGTCAATGGCGAGCAATCCTCCGGCCATATTGGTGAGGATATAAGGGACGAAAAAGGGGGTGAGCCGCTTGAAGCTCTTGGTGAGAATCGTCTCGACGCCGTCGTAGAAAATGCCCATGCCGCCCATCCCTGAGCCGATGATGATCCCGCACCGCTTTTTGTCGAGTTTAGCGAGAGCCTCGGCGTCGAGGCGGGCCCCCTCGAGGGCCTTCTTGCCAGCGACCATGGTGTAGCGGATGAATGGGTCGACGCGCCGCGTCTGCTTCTTGTCCATGTAGTTGCCTACATCGAACGCGCGGACCGCACCGGCAAAGCGGGTCGGATAATCGGCGCAAGGGAACCCCTCGATGGGAACAATGCCGCTTTTCCCCGCAAGCAACTCCTCATAGAAATGGTCCACATCGTTTCCAAAACAGGAGACGATCCCCATCCCAGTTACAACAATCCGTTTTCTAGACATGCCAAACCTAAATTTTTCTTTTCAGTACAGGTATCATACCAAAAAAGGGAGAGCTGGGCTACCGAAATCTGCGCCTTGGAGGGCCCCAACTTTTCTTATGGGGCTTAATTTGCGGCTTAAATTTCGGCTCCATTCCAGGAATGGCCGTCGGAGTCATCTTCTTACCGGTAAATTTTTCAATTTCCCGGACGAGGCGGATGTCCCGATGGGCCGCAAAAGAGATCGCCGTACCGGTGGCCCCTGCCCTGCCTGTTCGCCCAATCCGGTGGACATAGTCCTCTTCGCTCATGGGGAGGTCGAAGTTGATTACGTGGCTGATGGTGGGGATATCGATCCCCCGGGCGGCCACATCGGTCGCGACGAGAATTCTGAGCTCCCCTTTGCGCAGTTGCGCTACAGTGCGGGTCCTTTGTCTCTGGTTCATGTCGCCGTGCAATGCGCCCGCTGGATGGCCATCGACCGAGAGTTTATCGGCCAGCTGGTCAGCTTGGTGCTTGGTCGCCGTGAAGACTAGAACCTGAGTTAAGTTCTGATCGTTGAGGAGATGGTGAAGCAAACGGTACTTGTGGTCGATGTTGTCGACGGTGTGGATCTGCTGCTCGATGTTTTCCTGCTGCTCCGTGCTCGGTTCAATGCGGATCTCCAGCGGATCTTTCAATAGGCGGCGGGATAGATTTAAAACGTTGCCCTTCAATGTCGCTGAGAACAGGAGCGTCTGGCGCGTCTTAGCTGTCAGAGAGGCAATATGCTCTACAGGCTCCACGAATCCCATGTCGAGCATCCGGTCAGCCTCGTCGAGGATGAGCATTTGGATGCGCGAAAGATGGATGCGGCCCCGTTCCAGGTGGTCGATCAATCTACCTGGCGTAGCTACCAGAATATCGTATGGTTTAGAGAGCTGTCTGTTCTGCAGAGGATAGGGCGTTCCGCCATAGATACATACCGTCTTGATGTTGGGCAAATGCTTGCTGTACTTAGCGGCCTCATTGGCTACCTGCATCGCCAACTCTCTTGTGGGCACCAAGATCAAAACTCTAGGTCCCCTTCCCGTGGTCGGCTGCATCAGCATGTTCAATGCTGGCAGAATGAAGGCGGCGGTTTTGCCAGTCCCTGTTTGAGCGGAGGCTTGCAAATCGCACCCTTCCAACACTTTGGGGATTGCTTTTTCCTGGATAGGTGTGGGCGTTGTGTGCCCTAAATCGTTAATTGCTTTCTGAATTTTTTCGTGCAAAAGTGTAAAAGTCATTTTCTTCTCAATTTGTTGGGGGTTAGCCTACCCAATTGCGGGTTTGGAGACGTCGATTTCAAGATCAACGATCTTGCTCTCGTTCCAAAGACGCTCTAAAGAATATCTCTCGCGTAGGCCGGGGCTAAAGATATGAACTACGATATTGGAGTAGTCCAAAACAGCCCAATCCCCTGTCACAAGTCCTTCGACGTGGACAGGATTATCTCCCCTCTCTTTGAGCACATCGACGATGGCTCGACCGATGGAGGAGACATGTCGATCGACATTCCCTTCAGCGATGAGAAGAAAATCTGTGATGCTAGAAAGACCGCGCACATCGAGTGCGAGGATGTTGAACCCCTTTTTGTCATAGATGACTTGGGCGATCGCGTTAAGGGTCTCTAAAGGGGTTCTATTCATAATCAGCAAAATAAAAACTTGGGCAAATTTTTCAAAAGCGAAATTTTCAACATGAGTATAGTCCAACCGCCATCAGGAGTCCAGATCTTTCACACGATAAGCCTGTTAGCAACCAAAAAATTTATTTGATTGGGCGTTTGCCGCAAAGACTACGGATGCTGCCCAGTGCAGGCCCGACTCCCCGACCCACCGCCCGGAGGGCTCGACAGCCCAGCTTACAGGTCTTCCAGGTCGCTACTACCATCCCGATAACGGTCGATGCCGCAACACCAGCGATGACCCTGGGAGTGATCGCTTCCACACCCATTTCTGACCAACTGTCCGCAGTCCAATCGGAAAAACTCCTCTCTGGACCCGACGATCGCAACACTGAATAGAAGGGTGCTGCTCCATCGCGACTATGGAGCTGTCTCCGGAGAAAAGCATTGCGAAAATCAGCCTTGGTCTTTGAAGCTTCCATAACACTTTGGACCCAATCGATGCAATTGCTCCGGAGTAGACCATACTTCATAGAGTCAGAATCACAATCGGCTTCCGATTTTTGGACGTATTCCTTCATCGCTCTCACCTGCTCCTCCGATGCATAGACATTCAACCGCAGATGATTCTTCAGGTCCGCGTTGAACTTCCTACTCAAATCGCTCCTCACTACGCACTTAGAAGTAGTACCGAAGAATGAAGGCGGATAGCTGGAGGGATAAAAACCCATATGCAGCCCGTCCGCAAAATGGATATGCGCATGCTCATCCCCCAGATAAATGGTAAAAGAAGGATGAGAATGCCTTCTGCCTGTTATTTTTCTAAACGCATCCCCCGCCACAATACCAGGGATCGAAAGTACTCGTCCGCCTGGTTCGAGAACAACTGTCCGACAATCATTTTGCGCGACCATGGAGGAAGGGTCTAAATGGTCTAGATCGGAGAGAGTATATTCTTTACGGAAACAATCGCGCACTCCAGGTATTGAATCCTGATCGCTAAACTCGAGTTCTCTGATCAGCTTGATGCCGTGAATTCTCGCCATATGTCTAAGCGCCCACGTAGAAGACCGATCTTCAATAATTATGGGTGTCAACCTTTTGATTACGGCGCTCACGACATTAGGCTTCCTCAGCAAAACCTGCTCAATAATTCTAATTTTTAACGAATTACTAAAATAGTCACTATTCTCTTCGATATATGATAAGAAGTCTTCTGAATCCAGCTCCCTCAATTGATCTAGGGTTTGATCTAGGATTTCCTCTTCTGCTACTCGATCGAGATTGCCAAAGCGCATGCATGCATCGGCATTTTCAATGGGACACTGGAGCCTTTCGCGCGTGCGATTGAACGGAATGAGCTCGCGTGGGCCCCCCATCCGATACTCAACTGGCTGCGCAGAGGCGCCGAGGCCAGTGCTTGCAATGAGAGCGGCACAGGCAATAGCGCCCGCTTTGATCCACCGCGGTTGCGCTTGAGGTCTAAATGGGGAACTGGCTGAGACTGGATGCATATTATCCCGTTATTAATTATGTTAATTTAAACGTTAATTAAAACAGGTATTATACACCAAACAGCAACTACATATCAATATATTATATACTATTACAGCTCCGTTACCATCGGTTTATATACCGGGATAAAAAAGCAAGATTCTGCGAGGCCTTGTTGCATAATTCTTCGCTGTTAGACGGTTCAATAACCACCGAGATCACCGAAATCACCGAGAAGAGAAAAAAGGACCTAAATTTCTCCTCGGTGCTCTCGGTGTGCTCGGTGGTTAATTCGATTTATGCAACAACGCCATCAGGAGTCCAGATCTTTCACACGATAAGCCTGTTAGCAACAAAAAAAATTATTTGTTAGAGGCCTTTCTCTCCGCCAACATGGAGTTGTAGATTTTCAGCACCCGCCCTATATCTGCCATAGTCTGCTTTACTCGCTCTGACTCTGGAGCTGGTTTGCTCGATATAACAGCTGGTGGATCCCTTTGCACGGAATCGGGTGATTGAGGTCTTTCCAAGGGATCGACTGTATCGGCTGGTGAAGCGCTTTGCACGGGACCGGGTGATTGAGGTCCTTCCAAGGGATCGACTGTATCGGCTGGTGGAGCGCTTTCCATCAAGGCTCTGCTCAATGCGTCTCCGTGGTTAATGGGTGGTATTGCCATATTATCTCCATAACATTGTAGTTAGCGACGCAGCACTATATAGAATTTCCGAATTTAAAGTCAATTTAGTTCTTGAAGTTGTTTGTGTATATAGAGGCTATTGATAGAGTTTGTGGTCTTGGATGTATTTGAGGACTGGGGCGGGGATGAGGTGTTTGCAGTAAAGGTTTTTTTTGAGGCGCTCGCGGATGGCGGTGGAGGAGATGGCGTTGTCGCGGGGGCCGATGAGGGGGGGCGCTAGGCGGATGAGCTCTTGCGTCTCCTTCCACCGGTCGAGGTGGGCGGCGGCCTCTTCGGAGAGGATGAGGCGGAGGTTGGGGAGCTTGAGGGCGCGGATGGTGTCGATGGTGTAGGAGGGGCCTGCCCGGTCGAGCTCAAGGGTGGTGATCTCAAACTGGGGGTGGTCGAGGGCGAGTTTGAGCATGGCGAGGCGATGGGCGGGCGAGGCAATGGGCGGCGATTGGGTCTTGAAGGGAGAATAGAGGGCGGGACAAAAGAGGACCTTCTTGAGCTTGTGCAATTCGAGAAGATCGATCGCGAGCGCAATGTGGCCAAAGTGGATGGGATCAAATGTGCCGCCAAAAAATCCAATCATATCAGGAACAAGAGCTCCCTGTATTTAGGCAGCGGCCAGAGCGCGTTGTCGACGACCATTTCGAGTTGATCGACCTTTTTCCTAAGCTCGGCCATTTTGGGGGCAATGAGCTCGCAGAATACTTTGGCTTTGGCTTCCCATCCGAGATCGAAGGTTTGCGATTGGAGTTTTTTCAGCTCCTCGCAGAGGGCGATCGATTGGTCGATGAGGGGCTCTTTGAGACCTCTCTGGTGCATATCTTTCTGCGCGGCAGGGAGAATTTGCGTTTGGAAGAGTTCGACCATGAGATTCACTTCGATATTCATCGCCTTGGCATACTGCTCGACCATGATTTCATAGCGGCTGTGGAGCTCCTCTTCGGTGAGGATACCCTGAAAAAGGCGGGTTGTTTTCTTATCGAGGAACTCGGCAAAGGCGTGGAAGCTGCGGCGGATATTGGGGAGACCCCGTTTTGCTGCCTCCTCTTCCCAGGCGGCAGAGTAGTTATCGCCGCCGAAGAGGACGGGCTCGGCAGCTTTGAGGTGTTTGCGGAGAACGGGCATGGCTGCATTCAGGAGCGCGTCGCCAGTGAGTTTCCGGTCTTTGAGAACGTCGTTGATCTCGTCGAGAATGAGTTGGAGGCTGTCGGCGACGATGGCATTGATGATGGAGATGGGGAGCGCGCAGTGGGCCGACGAGCCGACGGCGCGAAACTCAAACTTATTGCCCGTGAAGGCGAAAAATGAGGTGCGGTTCCGGTCCGATGCATCGGCTTCATGGCGCGGGATGGCCATGAGTCCGAGATCGATGCTCTTGAGCTGGATCGCGTTCTTTTTGCCGTGGATGAGCCCTTCGACAAAGTTCTCGAGGGCTTCGCCGAGGTAGACGGAGAGGATCGTGGGGGGCGCTTCTGAGCCGCCGAGGCGGTGATCGTTGCCCGCTGAGGCGATGCTCGCGCGCAAGAGGGCGGCGTGCTCGTGGACGGCGCGCAAAACGGCGGTGAGCATCGCGATAAAGACGAGGCTGTTCTCCTGCGGGTCGAGGAGGTTGAGTCCCGTATCGGTGGCGAGCGACCAGTTGTTGTGTTTGCCGGAGCCGTTGACTCCCATGAAGGGCTTCTCGTGGAGGAGGCAGGCGAGGTCGTGCTTGAGGGCGATTTGGCGCATCAGCTCCATGAGCTGGATGTTGTGGTCGATTGCAAGGGTCGCCCTTTCAAAAATGGGGGCCACTTCATGCTGCGCGGGGGCCACTTCGTTGTGGCGCGTTTTGACCGGGATCGCAAGGCGAAGCGCCGCATCTTCAAAATCGCGCATGTAGGCCAAAATTCTCTCTTTGACTGTGCCGAAGTAGTGGTCTTCGAGTTCTTGCCCTTTGGGAGGTTTGGCGCCAAAGACGGTGCGACCGGCGAGATAGAGATCTGGCCTGAGCAAATAGAGGCTCCGATCGATGGCAAAGTACTCCTGCTCCACTCCGAGGGTGGAATAGACCCGATCGGCCTGTACGCCGCACAGTTTTAGCAGCTTCATCGCGACAACATTGAGTTTTTCCTCAGAGCGGAGGAGGGGGATTTTGTGATCGAGGGCAGAACCTTTCCAAGAGAAAAAGAGAGACGGAATGCAGAGCGTGGCGCCGTCGCCCCCTTCCCACAAAAATGGGTAGACGGTAGGATCCCAGGCGGTGTAGCCGCGCGCTTCGTGGGTGGAGCGCAACCCTCCGGAGGGAAACGAGGAGGCGTCTGGCTCGCCGCGAAGGAGCTCTTTGCCGCGGAATTTTTCTAAAACGGTGCCGTGGGGACCTAGGCTTAAGAAGGCGTCGTGTTTTTCAGCGGCGATGTGAGTGAGCGGCTGAAACCAGTGAGTGTAGTGTGTGGCGCCATGTTTGATGGCCCAATCTTTCAACGCATCGGCGATACAGTCGGCGTATTCGGTGTTGAATTTCGCTTTGCCATCGATGACATCGAGCCAATTGAGGGCGGCGTTTTTGGGCAATTCTTGGATGAGGCCGCGGTGGAACACACGCGCGGCAAACTGAACTGAGTGTTTAACCTGTTCGTGGAGATGTCTTGTCCTCTTGCCGATATTGCGAACTGTTTCCAAACGCACGTTCATACTGCACTCCCGTTTGGTGGACAAATATTGTCAGAAGAGCGGGCACTTTGTCAACGAAGAAGAAAAATCAACCACAGAGACAGCCACCACAGAGGCGAGGGAAGCCCTCGCGCTCCCCGGAGGGAATCAAATTCTTCTTGGGGTGTGGGGCTTCCCCACCTCTGTGGTTTCTATCTCTGTGGTGAAATTTTTAACTCTCTAGTTCGGAAATCTTGGCTTCGATCTCTTGGATGCCGGCATTGGCTTTGTCGAGCCGCTCTTTCTCTTGTTCGACAAGCTCTCGGTACTGCATCGCTTTTTCGAAGTCGAGGCTAGATCCTCCCAGAGCCTTGCGGTAGGTCTCCAACTGGTCTTTGATCTCTTGGCGCCGCTGCTTCTTCTGCTGCAACACAACGCGCAAGTTCTCCAGCGTCTTCTTCTCATCGTCGCTGAGATTGAGAAGCGAATGCTCCTTCTTCTCGGCAATCAGGTCTTTCAGAGGACGGAGAGAGCGCTCGATTTGCTGCTTCTCCATCTTGGAAATCTCCAACTGCTCAAGACCCGCTTCGATCTCGCCGAATGAGGCGAGGAGCGCTTCGAGTTCCAACCGCTCCCCTTCTTTTGTGAGTTGGGCGATGGTCTCTTTAAGAGCCAGCAGTTTCTCTCTCTTGATGCGGAGTTTCTCTTTTTCAGCTTGTTCGAGATCGCGCGCTTTCTGTTCCTGCGCAGCGAGATGGGGCTCTCTGAGTTTGAAGAGCTCCTCGCGGAGGCCGCGGACATCGTCTCTGTGCAGCTGAATGGTGCGCATCTCGTCGGAAATGGCGTCGATCTCTGTGTTGAGGTCGGCAATGGCCATCTCGGTCGCTTTCTCTTTGAGCGCATCGATCTTCGTTTGGATCGACTGGCGCTGCTGGGAAGAGGCCTGCTTTCTCTCGAGAACTTCTTTTTTGTGCTCTTTCTCAAGCACCTTCACCTTGTCCCAACATTCGCTGAGGCGCAGGCGGGTACGGGTGAAAACGGCGCTATTCAGAGTGAAGACTTTCGCCATGCTCTGCAAGGCCTTGATCTCTTCGCGCAGCGCATAGTAGGGCGCTCCGACGATCTCTTCGCCCTTGAAGTGGTTGGCGATAAACTGCTCGACGTCTTTTTCAAACTCGGCGCTAATCGTCTCAATGAGCTCTTTCCGCTTGGGGAAAATGTGGTCGCCCAGGTCGGAGAGGCGCTTGAAGAACTTCGTCTTGAAGCGGATCCTCATGTCGGTCTTGATGATCTCCTTGCGGAGGCCATTGAGGCGGCTCGCCAATGTGTTGAGCAAATTGAGCTCTCGCTGGATCTGGCCGTAGACATTTGCCTTCTGACGGATCGTCTGGGACGCATCGGAGAAAGGAACTTCCACTAAGCCGGCGAGGAGTGCGCCAAAATTGGCGACATCGCCCTCCAGGGCCTTGATCGCCAGGTCGATTTGCTCCATGGCAAAGGCGCTCTGCTCTTCGAGGATCTCCTTCAGCCGTCTCGCTTCGACGGTGAGCTCCACATATTCGTTCCAGAGTTTGGAGCGGATGGCAGGGTTAAGATTTTCCTTGAAAAAGGGGAGCACGAGACGGCGCGCTTCCCAAAACTCGCGGAAGCGGGGGCTCCCCTCTTGCGAAATGGAACTTCGCATGAACTGCAAGCCGTGGGCTATTTTCTCCTCCGGGGTCGGAAGAGAACCCAATTTCTCCGCAAATTCCTTGAAAAGAGGACTCTCTTCTCTTGGTGCGGAAAGGGATTCAGGATTAGGGTCGAGATCAGAAGGTAAAGAACCAGGAGAAGAAATCATAGTATGCCTTGAAAAATGTCGAAATGCATCAAGCAATTTAATCCAAACGGACTTTTCTTGAAAGCTTTTTATTTTTAGGGTGTTGGAACTCTCTATCTCCGAGCTTCATCGACCGCCCGGAGCAGCCTTGACGCATCTTCTTTAGCGGTGGTGTCTGCATCGGTGTATCCCTGACGAACGATCAGCGCCGCTGAGGAGGCCGCTGCACCGACAAGCCCGTATACGATCACAGCGGGTAAGGCGAAAAACGCCCCTGCGCCCGTTGTAACCGCCGAGACTGTCAGCGCGCCCTTCAGCATCGCCCCTGTATTCCCAGACGAATACTCATTCTCCAGCATTTTTTTCTGGATGTTCACGACTTCCTGAACTTTGGGACCGAGATTCTCTTCGCCTTCAAGATCCTCGATTTTCTGGCTGGAGTCGTCCATCTTTGCTAAATCCTTCCCGATAAAATAGGAGGCGGTTAGAGCCACGACTGAAGCGACGATCCCTATCACAAGGTTATCGTTTTTGCTCTCCTCTTTTTTGCCTGTATTTCGGCATGTATCTACGGGAGGACGTGGGCAGTGATCGGACCAAAAAGGGGTGTACCAATAGTAGGATTGCCAAGGCCAGTGGTAGTGGTGGACAACGCGCGTGCCAGTGGCAGACTCAGTCCATGTTCCCGAGGCAAAAGCCTCCTGCTGCGCACTAAAACTGCGGGCAAACTGTTCGGCTTCGTTGAGAATTATATTTGCCCTACTCATATTTCCCTCCGATTGCTTTGGCCAGACGGTGTTCGATGCTGGCGTGACTGACCGAATTATAGCCGGCTCTCATGAGAAACAGAGTGGCAAGCGATGCGACACCTACGACGCCGGCGGTAAAACCCGCCGCTGCGGCGGCCAAGCTGGATAGATAACCGACTTTGCTGGCCAAAGAGCAGTTGGTGCTGGTCAAATATTCTTTTACGAGTTTGTTGAATGGAGGAACCTTTTTTGTCGTGGAATTCATTGCCGTAAGACGCCCTGAGTTAGCCCAATCGGCCCCCAATGAATAGAGAGTCCCCACACCTGTCAGATCGCTCAACGCGCATCCCAGCGTGTACTCCCTCTGTTTGGCGATCTCTCTAAAAGCCAATACATCTTCTTTGACAATCATTCTTATCCTCCAACATTTTCCAGGTATTGTAACAGACCGAATCAATTCAAAAAAACTCAAATAAAAACAACTACACTGTCAATTACTTGATTTAATCGCCTTGCTCGAAATCCTGGAGGATGAGCTCTTTGAGGCGTTCGGGAGGATGCTCGTCGATATTGAGCCAGCGGAAGAGGGGTTCTTTGCGGAACCAGGTGAATTGCCTTTTAGCATAGTGGCGCGAGGCTTTTTTAAAATTGGCAACGAAGGTCTCGTGATCGGCTGCCGTCTGCGGCGAAGAGAGGAATTCGAGCGCTTGCCGATAGCCGATCGCCTGGGACGCGGAGGGGTTTTTCCTCAGGCCATTTTTTTCAAGGGCGCGCACTTCGTCGAGAAACCCCTTCCCAATCATCTCGTCGCACCGCATCTCGATGCGCGAATAGAGGCGCTCGCGGGGATAGTAGATAAACCAGCAGCGGAAATCGTACTCTTGCTCCAGGAGCTTGTCGGGTTTGGGGAAATCGCTCACCCGCTTTTCCGACAGCGCCATGATTTCGAGGGCGCGGATGATCTTGTGCCGGTCAAATTCAGAAATGGTCGCGGCGTAATTGGGGTCGAAGAGCTGCAGCCTCTCGTAGAGCACCTCGGGGCCGAGATCGTGCATCTGCCGGTCGAGTTGCTCGCGCACTTCGGGCTGCGAGGGGGGGCCGCTCGGCGGGCCATAGAGGAGCGCGTGGATGTAGAAGCCCGATCCACCTGCCACGATGGGGACATTCTCCCGTGCGATGACCTCGCGGAACACCTCTTGCGTCTGTTTGTAAAATTCAGCGACATTGAAAGTATGGTCGATGTCGCAGATATCGATGAGGTGGTGAGCAATCGCGGCCCTCTCCTCGGGAGGCGGTTTGGCGGTTCCCGTGTCCATCCCTCGGTATACCTGCATCGAGTCGGCGGAGATGATCTCTCCCCCCAGCGCCGCAGCCAAAGAGAGGGAAAGCTGCGTCTTTCCCGACGCTGTCGGACCCGCGATCACGAGCACCCGCTTTTTCTTTCCCGCGGGAAACACCTTCTGCCTCAGAGGGATCGGTTGACGCGCTAGAAGAGTTTTCACTTGTGAAATTGCAGGGCTTCCTTCTCTGAAGAGCAGATATGAAGGATCTTGTCAAAACCCGCCATCTTAATGATTTCCCCCACATCGTCTGCTACCGAGAAAAGGACTAGCGCCCCCTTCTTGGCCTTGAGTTTTTTAGTCGCAGATAGGAGAACCCTCATCCCTGCGCTGCTCAAATAGTCGATCCGGGAAAAATCGAGAATCAGATGGTGGTGACCCTCATCCATCAAACTGCTGATTTTTCGTTCTAAAATCGGCGCCGACGCGGCGTCGAGCCTCCCATCGATGCGAAGAATCACCCGATGTTCGATCTCCTCTAGGGAGATATGCAAACCGACGCCCATAGTGTTCCTTATTGTACGATTTCTAAATGGATCCTGCGTCCCAGTCTTGCGCCGATGGTCATAGCCAATGTGCGAAGAGACCGGATCACGTTCCCTTTACGTCCCACTACTTTGCCCACATCTTCTGGAGCCACGCGGATCTCGATCAAAAGACCACTTTGTCCCTCCATAGAGCGGATATCGACTTTTTCGGGGGCATTCACCATATTTTTTACGAGGTAAGCGACAAATTCTTCCATATGTATGACTCCTATCCCAAGCAGCATAAAAAAAGGGATCATTGAATTCAATTTTTTTTATCTTCCCTTTTTTTTATCGAATCTTTATTGTACTGGGTCTCCAAAACAAACAATTTCATAGGAGTATTTATGGCAGTAGCAGTAGCAATTCCCCCAGTCCCAGCCGCGCAACCCGCTCCCCCACAGGCAGCAGCACCCGCTCTTGTTGGCAGGCTCGATGGGCGAGAAATAGCCAATCTCGAGTCGGAATGTTACACTAAAGATGCTGAGGGTGGACGAGTCGTCAAGGGATTGAATACTCTCGCGGCCCTTGTTGTGGGCGTGTGGGTTGCCCTTGCAGTAACCGGTTTCACTGGATTTCTCGCTGGGATCGCCGTATTTGCCGTTGGAGGGACGTGCCTGGATAAGATCTACGATGCAGTGAGAAACAGAGACTATCAGGATGCCGGTTTAGAACTCAGAAAACCTGGTTTTCAGCGCTACGTCAATGACCATGGCTTAGAACTCTCCATCTTATCCATCCGAGAAGTACACAAAGCGTACAGCGCTTATTTACACCGTCAAGCAAGAGCGGCGGCAGGAATTGCAGTTTTGAATTAGTAGCTGGCTCATCCCTTCTCGACGAAGGCGAGTTGGGGGATGCGGAGATCGACGATCCGGGGGGCAAAGCGCCCCCCTTGTTTAAGCGATGCGAGCTGGCGGCGGTAGTCGTCCATCATCGTTCTGCGTAGGGCAAAAAAATTGTTGAGCTGCTGCGGATAGTCTTTAGGCGCAAGGCGCAAAATTTTCGGAAATACACACACGACCTCCTGCGGCAAGACGAGCTCCTCTTCAGTAAAGAGGACGATCTCGCGCGTTCCGAGGGTGGGGGCAAAGGCGTTGGAGACGTCGATCCGCTTGATGCGGATCCCCTCTTTCCAGGGCGCCGTGTCGAGAAAGGAGAGGATTTCGAGGGCGAGCTGCAGATAGGGATTTTTGGGGGAAATCTGCCACGTGGTGAAGGGGGGAAGCCCCAGGTAGACTTCAGGCAGGTGTTTCGGAGAGAAAAAGGGGGCCGCAGGAAAGAGATACCCCTCCTTGTCTAGGGCCGTGTTCTTGTAATCGGCTAGCCGGGCCAGGGGCTTGCGCACTTCGTAATCGATATAGAGAGTGCCGGGAGGCATCCGCTTCACCTTGGCGTTGGCGATGAGGGGCGACGAGAGGAGTTTGGCTTCGGCTTTTTTGGTGTTGATGGCGTAGAGGGGCGTGGGGTGGTCGGCAGAGAGGCCGAGGAGTTCGGCGAGATAGGCGGTCTTGAGGGGCTCTTTCTCGGGGCCCGTCGTGACGATAGCGACGCACCGATACTTCTCATCGATCAGCCGCTGGTGCCGATAATGGGACCAGAGCCAATAGCAGGTTAGGCTCATGGTCAGCGTAAAAATAGTCGAACCAATGAGGCAAAAAAGGGCTTGCCGCATCGTCCAGGTTTTCATTGTTTGCCTCTGATTTCAGCGAGAAGGCGACTCCGCTGCAGCGCGAGGACGAGAAACTCGTCGGTCAGCTGCGCCATCTCCATACCGCCGGCCCTCCACGAAATGGGGTAGGCGCTCGTGTCGGTACAACCGGGGAAAGGGTTGATCTCATTGAGCCAAAAATAGCCGTTCCGATCGAGGAAGAAATCGACCCGCGCAAGTCCCCTGCAACTGCAGGCGCGGTACATCTTCTCCGCCAGCTCACGGCCGACGGCCAATTCCACATCAGAAAGGGGTGCAGGAGAGCGAAACTGCATTGCTGTCGCACCATATTTGTCTTTGTAAGCGACAAAGGCGCCATTGTTGACGTACTCGCCCGGCGGCGCAATCCGCACATAGTCATTGCCCAAAACAGAAAATTCAATTTGCCGTCCCAAAATCTCACTCTCCACGATGAGCGCGTCGTCGTAATAGAGGGCCAATTCGATCGCCTTGAGGGCCTCTTCTCGATTCGTCGCCCTACTCACGCCAATACTCGAGCCGAGATGGACCGGTTTCACAAAAACCGGATAGGAGAGTCTCTCTTCAAGGAGCTTCATAAACGCTTCGGGGTTTTTCCGATACGTTAGGGCATCGGTCTCCACAAAAGGGGCCGTGGGAACATTGTGATTGAGGGCGACGTATTTGGTCCACGCCTTCTGCATGCAGATGGCACCGGCTCGGTAATCGCACCCCACGTAGGGGATCGCAAGCGTGTCGAGCAGTCCCCCAATCATCCCATCTTCTCCTTGCGGGCCATGGAATATCGGAATGCAAACGTCACACTTGAGGAGTTCTTGCAACGGGATCTCCCCTCCAGCTCCCTTCTGTTCTAATTTCTCCAAGGCATCGGGCCCAAAAATCCAATCGCCCCCCGTCGTGATGCCGAAGAGTTTCACATTGTAGACGGAAGTGTCGAGCCCTCGCACGACATTGCGCGCCGACATGATCGAGACAGGATGCTCTGCAGAGGTGCCGCCGAAGAGGACGCCCACTGTCAATTTGGGCGCTCGCTCTGCGTATTGATTCAAGATAGGCTCGCCCGCCTTCGTCACATCACCTGCGCCAATGGTCAAAACGACATCGAGCGGC
Source organism: Chlamydiales bacterium (assembly GCA_035479435.1). Lineage (GTDB taxonomy): Bacteria > Chlamydiota > Chlamydiia > Chlamydiales > SM23-39 > REEB52. Next base: position 1,738 of record DATIIR010000116.1, on the reverse strand, counting down.
CTCAACGCGCCGGCCACCCCCGATTCCAAATGAGTCCGGGGGAAGAAATGGACTCTAGCCCCCAACTTTTCGCGCATCTTCGTGTAGAGACTCGCACTCGAAATTCCCTCAATAGGCGCCTCTCCTGCGCTGTAAATATCGGTCATGAACACTTCATCCGCATCGGAAAAACAGGTCGTGAATTCCTCAAAAAGGTCGCGGACGCGGGTATAGCGGTGGGGCTGGAAGACGACGAGAAGGCGCCGTTCGCGCACGTGATCGCGCAGGGCTTTCAGCGTTGCGGCGATCTCTCGAGGGTGGTGTCCATAGTCGTCATAGACAGCCACTTTGTGCTTCTCACCTTTCAATTCAAGGCGCCGCGCCGTGCCCGAAAACTTTTTGAAGGCGCGCCGGATCGCATCGACGGGGACCTTCAACAAAAGCGCAAGGCCAAAAACCGCAGATCCATTGAGCGCGCTATGGCGGCCCAGAAGCGAAAGCTCAATATCGGCATGTTCATTGAGATCGAAGACGATGCCCCGCTCTGTCTGTCTAAAGCGGGAAATCACCAGATCGGCGCGCTCAGAAAACCCGTACGAAACACCCCTCGGTTTCAAAGCAAATAAACGGGGATCATCGCAACACCAGAACGGATTTTCGCTCTGCGCCATGAATTGCTGAAAGGCCAAATCGAGCATCCTCTGCGAGCCCCAATATTCGAGATGGTCATTTCCTAAATTAGTCACAATGGAGGCAAATGAAGGCGTCTTCAAAAAGGAGCCATCGCTCTCATCGGCTTCCGCGACAAAGAACTCCCCCGCCCCCGCTCTCCCATTCGTCCGCATCGATTGCAAAAGGCCGCCGATCACAAACGAAGGATCGAGCCCCGCCTCCATCAAAACAGCAGCGAGAAGCGCCGTCGTCGTCGTTTTGCCATGCGTTCCCGTCACGAGTAAATTCTTTTTCCCCTTCATCAACTCATTCAGAAGATCGGCGCGGTGGAGCACGGGCAGTTTTTTCTCTTTCGCCTTCGCAAATTCGACGTTGTCCTCTTTGATATCGCTGCTATAAATCACCGTCGCAGCAGAGTTCAATCCTTCGGCGCTGTGGCCGATCTGGACAATCGCCCCTTCCCTTTTGAGTTCATCGAGGAGGGCGCTCGAGCGGATATCGCTCCCCTGTACCTTGTGCCCTTTCTGCATCAAGATCCGCGCCAAAGCGCTCATGCCAATTCCGCCGAGTCCTATGAAGTGATAGGTCATTTTCTCTCTCCTACAGAGCGCACGAGTGCGCCAAAATCAACCGTTTGTGGTAACGCCACTTGCTTTAAAGCGAGGGTCCTCATTGCCAATTCCTTTCGCATCGTCAAAATCTCCTCAGCGAGAAGCTCGGGAGTCACCCCTTTTTGCAACAACACCTTCGCCCCCTTTTTGAGGAATTCGCCATTCTTTCTTTGGTGATCATGCGCATACGGGTAGGGGATTAAGATCGCCGGCTTTTGGAAGCGAATCAGTTCAGCCGTTGTCCCCGCTCCGCATCGGCAAACAACGAGATCTGCCGCCGCATAAGCCATCGCCATCTCTTTTTCAAATGGCTTCACAACCGAAGGAAATGGGTATTGTACATCGGGATCCTCTTTTCCTGTCAAATGGATCACCTGCAAGGCCTCTCCCCTTTCATGCAGCCGTTTTGCCGCAGCGCAAAACGCCTGATTGATGAACGCCGCGCCCTGTGAACCGCCGAAAACCAATATCGTAAA
>DATIIR010000115.1:0-9202 GCA_035479435.1 Chlamydiales bacterium | reverse complement strand
CTGTCGCGATATGCGTTGGTCCCTACCACAAATGTGGGCAAGACGCGCGTCTCCTTGGCCAATGCGTGGATGATCTCGGCAATTTGATTGACCCGGCTCTCTTCACACTCTTTTGCCGGGTTGAGTTCTGTCCCCATGAAGCGGACGCAGGGAGAAGCGTCGTCGGGACTGGCTTTGAGCTCGATCATCTCAAATCCAGCTTGGTTGGACAGGTCGTGATGGGAGAAGTGGCTCACTGCACACTTGGTGATGACCATGCACCCATTGGTTTTATTGCAGGAGCTGCCGGCAATGTGGGTGAAGAAGTGGGCATAACGGCCCTGCAGCCGTGCAATCAGCGCTTCGGCCAGTGCGGTGTCGTCAATTTCTCTCAAAACGATCAGGTCGGGGTCTACGGTTTCGATTTTCTCGACGATCTTGTCGAGTCGTGAGCGCCAGTGCACCACGCCCCCTTTATAGCTCAAGCCCCCATACTCGCCACAAATACCCCAGACCAGAGTGCTGGCTTGCCCGTTCTGCAACACCTTTTCTGGCGCCAGGCCACGAACATGGGTAAACCGATCCTTTTGCAGAGCGAATCCGATGGATCGGAAAATTTGAGATCCCGCTCCCGCCAGGGCCGCAACAATGACGATGTGAGGGGCTGCAAAAGCAAAAGCGAGCGCCGCCGTGGCGAAGATGAGAACGCGTGTCGCAATCTCTCGAACCTGACTCGTGGTGTTGTCAAACTTACCCGGGTCGAGCGGAGAAACAAATCGGTACCGGAGCATTCCATAAGCCCAACAGAATGGTTCTGCTAGCTTAGAAGAGAGGTCGATAAAGGTACGGTCGAGACCGTCGAAGCAAGAATTCGTTTCGTCAATCATGGCATCCAAATCTTTTTTTTAAAGAATTGGCTATCTTGCCATGACTTTTTTTTAAAGTCTAGAAGTACGAAAAAAAAAGACAGTCGCGAGTGAAATACTCCGACTGTCTTTTTGGCGATGATTACGACATCAAGCCGAGAAGTCCCATCAAGATCAGATAGATGGCGACAACGTAATTAAGGATGCGCGGATAAACTAGGATCAGTATACCTGCGATGATTGAGATGATTGGCACGATGTTTGGACCTAACATTTAAACCTCCTTGGGTTGCCTTTTTGTTTACCAGGCTTGAATAATATTGCGCAATAAACTTTTTTTATCCTATACTCCTTGCCGCAATGAATTGTCCCTGTTGTTCTGGAAAAAAATATTCCGACTGTTGCAAGCCCTATCACGATGGTGCTTCGCCTCCAACGCCGCTTGCGCTCATGCGCTCGCGCTATTCGGCCTACTCTTTTGACAACGCAGGCTATATCATGCGGACAACCCATCCCAAAAGTCCCTATTTCGAGAAAGACCGAAAGAAATGGGAGGTCGCCATCCACGAATTTTGCCGCACCACCCAATTTGAAAAACTCGAGATCGTCGGATCGGGAGATGGATGGGTGCACTTCATCGCCCACTTAAGGCAAAAGGGGCCCCTTTTGCTCGAGGAGAAGAGCCAATTCGAAAGAGTGGACGGCCACTGGCTCTATCTTAAAGGCGACTTCACTAAAAATTAGCATTGTCATTTTTTTTCACGTTGTGTACGATCTTTGGCCGACTCTTTTGGACATAGAAATAAGGTGGTCGTATGCGTCAAAAATGTGGATTTCTCTTCTTGTTGCTCCCTGTTTTGTTAAATGGTGCCTTCTTCGATCTGTTTCAACCTCTCTCCGCGAAGGCCGAAAGGGCGAAAGAAACTCTGCAGGGCATTGATGCGCTGATCGAAAAGGCTCTGATCGACTACCAAGTTCCAGGTATGGCCATAGGGATTGTCGTCGATGGTCATGTGATCTATGCAAAAGGCTACGGGTTTAGGGATTTAGACCGGTTATTGCCCGTCAATGAAAGCACGATATTCCCCATCGGGTCGTGTACGAAGGCGTTCACCACCTTCGTCGCAGGCAATTTGGTCGATGAGGGATTGCTCGCTTGGGATCAACCGGTGATCGATGTGTTGCCACAGTTTAGACTCTGGGATCAGTATGCCACAGCGAATGTCACGATCCGCGATTTGCTCACTCACAGAACGGGTATGCCTCGCCACGAACTCGTTTGGTATAACTCGAAAATGAGTCGAGACGAAATGCTTAAGCGAATCCGTTATCTTCAGCCTTCCGCTGATCTCCGAGTGCGCTATCAATATGGCAATCTCATGTATTTTGTAGCTGGTCTGGCCATGGAAGAGGTGACGGGGAAAAAATGGGAAGATCTAGTCTCCGAGCGCATTCTGCATCCCCTCGACATGACCCGCACCTATTTCTCCGTCAAAGAGAATCAAAAAGAGGACAACTGCGCTTTCCCCTATGTGGAAAAACAAGATAAGCTCAAGAAAATCCCGTTTCGCGATCTATCGCTCATCGGCCCTGCTGGATGTATCAATTCGTGCGTCGTCGATATGAATCGCTGGATTCAAATGCAACTGGCTGAGGGTGTCTACGTCAATCAGGCATTGATCAGTCCCGCTACTCTGCAGGAACTGCACTCCGCGCAGGTCATTGTCCCAGGTGTCCCCGAAGCGAATGAGACGATGCTCTACGCTTATGGGATCGGTTGGAGCATCCTCTCTTACAGAGGTCACTACTTGGTCAGCCACGACGGTGTCTCGGACGGATTTACCAGCATCGTCGGCTTACTGCCCGCCGAAAATATTGGTGTTATAGTCCTTGCCAATAAGAATATGACCGCCCTCCCGCGTTATATTTCGTGTGAATTGATCGATCGCCTCGTCGAGCTTCCCCATCACGATTGGTGCAAAGAGGGACTCGATAATATCCGCAAGAACAAAGAGTCGATTCGAGAGACGAAGATCCAAGAAGATAGGATGAGGAAAAAGGGGACCTGCCCTTGCCATCCGCTCGATGAATATGCGGGCGTTTACGATAATCCTGGCTACGGAAAGATCTCGATTGAATGTGTCGACGGAAAGCTACAGGCCTCCTACAATGATCTGGGCTTTGTTCTCAGCCACTGGCACTACGATGTTTTTAACGTTGAGAAGGAGTTGCAAGACATGATCGTCTCTTTTGAGGGAACGAAATTCAGCTTCTGCAACGATTCCAACGGAGATATTGGAAGGTTGACTGTTCCCCTCGAGCCTACGGCAGACGAAATTGTCTTCATCCGTAAGCCGATGGAGAAGCTCTCTAACCTCACTTACCTGCGCCAGTTCACTGGAGCCTATGAGATCTACGGATCCATCGTTGAAATCACGATCAGGGATCACGTCCTCACTACCATCATCCCAGGACAGCCCAACTATGAACTGGTCCCGCTGAGCGAAAACGAATTCACCGTCAAGTCAATGATGGGCTCCACAGTGCGCTTCGTCATGGACGAGAACAACAAGGTCAAAGAGGTGCTGTTGGTCCATCCCTACGGCACATTTTCTGCAAGCCCTAGAAATCGACTGTAACGCGGGTGGTGAGGCCGTAGAGGGCGAATAGCCCGCTGTTGATCCAGGTCTCTTTGGCGGCTGAGGAGATATCGCCGGTAGAGCGGTAGACCTCCTGGAGATTGGACCAGAAGTTGATCTCAACGCCGGCAAAGGCCTCAATCCTGTTTTTGGGGTAGTTTTTCTGCCAAGAGGGGCCGATGAGCATTTGCGAGGTGAAGACGGGGCGGGCATCTTTGTATTTGGCATTTCGGATGGGGATGGAAGGGTTGTCGCCCGGGAGAGGCACTACGGTTGTCGTTTGTTTCGCCTGGTTCCAATAATTGCCCATCAACACGCCAAACATTCCCTGGGCAGTCAGGTAGAAATTGCGAGTCATGAACCAATCGACCATGGTTCCTGTCTTCAGCCCTGCGCCGATGAATCTCCACTTGTTGCGAATCGTCGTAGAGTTGGGAGTTGAATCGGTGTAGCGCACTTTCCAATCTTGGTTGATCCAAGCGGCGAACCCTCCGCCGAGGATCCGAAAACGCAAATGGGGATTGGGGATGAATACCCGGTCGACGAGCCAATCAAATATGTTGTAGTTCATGTGGATATGGCTGGTAGCCCTGGCCAAGGGAGCTGAGGTGATCTGTGGCCAAGTTCCTGTCAGATAGTTTTGATCGGCGCTGGGCTTGCTTACGCTATCGTGCCCGTCCAGGGTAAGACGCGTATATTGCCATTTTACTTCCCAGTAATGGGGAGCTCTAAAATAGAGAAGCGAGACGCGAACTCCAGGTTCGACGTCAAACTCAGCGTTCTTAAAGGTCCCTTGCGCATAGGAAATGCTAGGTCCCCATGCGTTGTGGCGCATCTTGAGGGCGTAATCGAGAGCCCCTTCTGCTACAGTCCAGTAGAGAAACTCGGCGCTGCCAGAGTAGATCTGAGTGTCTTTCTTAAACAGGTCGTGGCTGACAATTTCATTTCCGGGGGCGGGGATTTGCTCGTCGGTTTCAGCAGCGTAGAGGGACAATGTAGAGAGCAGGGCGCTCGCGAGGATCCATTTCATGATGAGGTTTCTCCTTTTGAGCAATTTAGAAAAAAAGTCTTGAATTTTCAAGAAGATAATTTTCAGGCATACTGAGATGCGTTATGAATAAGTATATCTTTGTCTTCCTCGCATCTGCTGGATTTGCTGCGCTGCCGCCCCTGGCTCAGAGCACAAGGGAGATCCAGGCCCTTTTGGCCGATGACCGTTTTTACAACTCGCTCGGCAGCGGTGAGAGGATCCAAGAGATCATCCGCACCGAAAACGGGTACGAAGTCACGACTCAGCACTACACGATGCAGGTGGAAATCCGATACATTAGAGGGGACCAAAAAATTTGCGGCCCCGTAAAATTTGAGTTCGAATTTTATCAACCCGAATTACGCGGCATGAGAGGCGAGGCTGGGGAACAGGCCGATGATCCCTTCGGAGAGAACTTGAACTGCAATCGCAGCCAGGATCAGACCGCCAAGGCGTTTGACGATGTTGATGCCCGTTTTGCCGAATAATTTTTCAATATCGCCCGCGAAATAGAGGAGGACTCCCATTGCCAAAGCGACCAAGACGGAAGCGATGCTGATGAGGACCTGATTGACAACGCCTGGAAATTGGTTCACGCTCACGATGACTGTACTGATCGCGCCGGGACCCGCGATGATGGGAATCGCAAGCGGGACGATGGCGCCCATGTCTCCCTGTCTCTCCTTCTGTTCCTCAGCGGTCTGTTTCATGGGACTCTCTTCCGCATTCAACATCGAAAGGGCCATCATGAAGATCACGACGCCGCCTGTCACTTGGAAAGCGGGTAGGCCGATGCCGAGAATCATCAGCAGGGGAGTGCCGATCCAAGTGGCGATGAGGAGGATAATCCCCACCGCGAAGGCGGCCACCAACCCTGTGTGCCGTTTTTCGGCAAACGTCTGATTTCTCGTGACGCGGAGAACGGCCGGAAGCGCAGACAAGGGGTTCGCGATGACCAGCAGCGCAATGAAGTGGTTGACGAACTGGGTAAAATCCACAAAATCTACCTTTTAGCCCGATTATAGGTCGGAAAGGAGAATCAAACAAGTTCGATTCAAATTTAAGGTGCTTTTACAGCTCGATAAACGGCGATCTCATCGGATTGGATCGTTTCCGTCATCGTAAATGTCGACCCCGAAGCAATCTGCACAGGCCAATGTTCATGTGCATTGACCGCGTGGCTGTTGAAGTCCGATTCAGGAACTAGCTCCAACTGATTGTAGCGATACAAAACATAGGGGACATTGGGCTCGATCCCAGAAACGGTGATCGTCAACACGATGGGTTCTGCGGGAGGTCTCTCATTGGATTTATCGACGATCGGGGGCGACTCTCCATCCACGCTTGTATCCACTCGAACTGGGAATGTTTCGCCATTGAGGTCTTTCACCCCTTTGATAGCCATTCCATAGTTGTATAATTTCTTTGCTGGATCGCAGGAGGATAGCGAATAGATCGGCGCGCTTTGCCCATTTGCCTCTTGTCTGGTCATTGCGAAGGAGGCGAGCGGTGCCGCAAACTTGTGGTCCTCTGAGTCACTCCAGAGTCCTTCATCGGTGTAATCGATGGAATCACCGCTAAACCCGGTTACGGGGACGATGTGATCATAATCGTCATCGCCGTCGTCTGGATTGGGATCATCGTACATCTTCAACTGATTGATAAAGACCCCGATGATCACTGGGTATCCCTTGGCGGAGTTCTGATTGACCCAGTCGAGGAATTGGTCGGTCGATTGTTGATCATCGTAATCCCAGTCTTCTGTATCGAGGTGCATCGCATCGGCCGCTTTCTTTGCGTTGATACCGAGGAGCAGTTCATCTTGTTGTGTCCCGATCAAGGCCCGCGCATCGTATTGGGACATGTATTGTCCGTGATAGAGGCCCGCGCTGATCAGCCCCGTCTCTCCGCAGTAGCCGCGATTGGTTGTCCACTCGATGCGAACGGGAATGTCATTGCTGCACGGCGTGGCGGCAAAGGCGCCCATCGGCAAAATCGCTGATAACAATAGTCTGATCATTGTAGCTCCTCTCCATTTGAAAGGGAGAGGATAGTCTAATAGAAAAATTTTAACTAGCTTTTTTTGCACCCAGCGCTTGGAAGATGCCCGGCAAGGGCGAGGAGAATTTTACAGCTTTCCTTGTGGAGGGGTGGATAAAGCCCAGCGTGCAGGCGTGGAGACAGAGGCGCTTCAATGGGTTTTCGACTGCGCCGTAGCGATCATCGCCGAGAACGGGGTGGCCAGCCATTTGGCAGTGGACTCGGATCTGGTGTTTTCGCCCTGTCTCTAGCCGCAGTTTCAGGTAGGTGTACTTGGCCGATCTTCGGATCACCGAATAGTGGGTAACGGCCTTTTTTCCTTCCGGAGAGTCGATGACGTGGTAGGAGGGCAATTCGAGCAGGTTGCATTCCCACGTACCTTCATTGTCCTTGACCCTACCCTCGACGATGGCAAAGTATTCTCTCAGCACATCGTGTTTTTCAAACAGCTCGTCGAAATATTTCTCAGACAGTTTCCCTCGAGCGAACATCAAGATTCCCGATGTTCCCCGGTCGATTCGATGGACGGCAAAGATCTGATCCGTTTCGTAGTGGTGGTGCAACAATCCCAGAGCGTGTCTCTTGGTCAGTCCTTCGTCCAGCGGCACGCTCAGCAAGCCCACCGGCTTATCGATCACGATGATGTGGCGATCTTCGTACAAGATCTTCAAGCCAGGTACTTTAGGAGCTCTAAAGGTCTCCTTGGCCTGCACTTTTTGGCCATCTACCAGCAGCGCATCTTCTCGCCGTAATGGCTTGCCGTCGACGCAAAAGCGACCATTCTGGAGCCAAGTCTGTAGGGTCCTTCTTGAGCTATCGGGGTATATTTTTCTGAGAGCATCGATGGCTCTCATAGGGGAAGGGATCGTGTATTCCATGGCCAAACATGATACACGAAAGCCCTCTTATTCGGAAGGGGGACGTCTAAGTTGTTTTTTTGTGGAAAGAATTTTTTTATTTGCGAGCATTTTTTCTTTGGATTTGCGGGACCTGCGCCTTTTTTGCCTTCTGATCTTTTCAGCCGCTTGCTGCCTCGTACTTTTCTCTTTAAATAGGATCCCCTCCATCCGGTCGCACAGTTCCCGTCTGGCATACATCCTATTGAGGTCTCTGGACCTGGTTTTCTGGCATTTGACCTCGATGCCGCTGGGGACGTGCTTGATGTAGACACACGAGGAGGTTTTATTGACTTTTTGGCCCCCTTTGCCTGAGCCCAGGATGAATTTTTCGATCAAATCACCCTCTTTGATCATCAATCTCCCCATCCGGTCAGCTAAATCATCCCATTTGTCCATACCATGCATTGAAGCAGAAGGGAGGGATTATACGCTAGACATCGATTTTGAGGTGGGTCCGTTTGGGAGAGATAAGTCCTTTGAACTTAAGGATCGGATCCTCTTTGCGCGTCAGTGTCAAATCAATTGTTGTCACCAAAATCTCGGCGGTGACGGAGACGACGCCCCGCACCAAGTGGCCCGAATAGGTCTGGAAATTGCGATCGCCCAGGGTGACGTGGGTATGGGGGGCGCAGACCCCATCGGTGGTGCTTAGGTTCCCAATCAGGCACACCAGCTCATACTCATCATTGAAAAAACGCCGGTCGTAGGACTTGAGGTCGGTGCAAAAAAAGGCCAGTTCTACCTGGTTGAGAGTCCCTATGCCCTGGTAGAAAGCTGCCTTGAGGTTCACCGCCTGAGAAAATTGCCTCAAACTCTCCTGGATCTCTTCTCCTATCTCCGCTCTAACGATGTAACCGACATTGCATTTTGAATAATACATATAACCTACGCCTAGTTGGAGGGGATAGGTTAAAATATTTCCGGCCATAGTGCAAGAAAAATCCTTTTTGACTTGATTAGGGGATTCAGGTAGAATGGTTGGCATCTGAGGGTATAGCTGGCACAGGCCGGGTTCCTTCAGGTTTTTAGAACTTTAGCCCTGAATCTTGTCTTGGTCTGTCTTTTCCAGAAAAATTTTCCTGAAAAATTTGGCCGTAGCACAAATCCTCGTGAGGGGATGATAAGGGTGCTTTTATATCTTTTTGGAGTAAATTAAATGAATCAACAAAATCAAAAACTGTACGTTGGAAATCTTAACTTTGATGCATCAGAAGATCAAGTTCGCGAGCTGTTCGGCAGCTTCGGCGAAGTACAGGAAGTCAAAATCGTAATGGACCGTTTTTCAGGCAGATCTCGTGGATTTGCTTTTGTCCGCATGGCAACAGCTGAAGATGCAGGCAAAGCGAAAGAATCTCTCAATGGCCAGCCTTTCCAAGGCAAAGCCCTTGTGATTGATTGGGCACGCACAGAGCAACGCGACCGTCCAATGGGCGAGCGTTCTGAGCGTCCAGCTGGTGGCGCTGGATTCCGACCACGTCGTGAAGGCGGCGGTGGCGGCGGCTGGGGTAGCGATCGCGGCGAACGCCGTGAACGTGAACCACGCGGAGATCGCGGCGGTTACAACCGTTATTAAGCTTTAGCGAGAACCGCTATCGTTAGCCGAGCAGCTGAAATCAGCTGCTTGGCTTCATTGTAAATTCGAATGTCCCACACCTGCGTTGACTTCCCCAAATGAAGGGGCTTCGCAACACCCGTAACAAATCCCGATCTCACACTCCGTATATGGTTGATATTGAGATCCAGCCCCAC
>DATIIR010000114.1:0-17350 GCA_035479435.1 Chlamydiales bacterium | reverse complement strand
ATGGCGAAGGTAGAGCTCTTTTACAACAGGTCCATTGGCCCAAGCGAGAATTTTCTCTTTGAATAGGGGCTTTTCGTCCCAAACAAGCGACCAGGCCTGACAATAATAGACCAGCTTCTGCAATTTCCACGCAGTGATGGGCTCATTTTTGGGTTGTTTTTCCAGGATATAGGCAGCTACATCTAAAACTGAAACGGGGAGTTCTGTGTGCATGCGAGTTTTCCTTTTTCGGGACATAGTTTACCTAACCTCTCCACCAGAATCAATAAATAAAAGATTTCACAACGTCAAGATCAAAATTGCCATTGCGATTTTTTGATCGAAGAATATAGACTGCGTTGCTCGAAAAAGAGGAGTCTATGAGGAGGTGCTATTGCTTAACCTTTTTGCTTCTTTTTTTACCTGTTTACAGCTACGAGGGGTGGGATGATGACGATGATTTTGAAGAGGAAGAAGAGTCTATCTCGCTTAAGCCCAGTCCGGTTATTTACGGAGGAATGGAGATCGAATGTGTCTACGGATGCGGCGATCCCACCTCCAATTCGACTTTTAGGGACATAGCATACATTCTTCAGCAAGCAGTTAACCGAACTTTTCGCGTTGTCTCCCCCGTCTATTTAGGATGGGAATCACTCAATCAGCACAAAGCCTTTCCATTTGATCCTTGGATAAAAGAATGGTTTTATAAATACGAGGTATACGACTGGGAATCGGCCAAGGGGTTCTATCTCCAGGAAAACCCCAGAAAAGAGTACACTTTTACCAGTTATCCTCAATTTCTTGAGTTGGCTTCTGCATTAAGAAGGGATACACATTTCTATTCTCTTGGCGTCTATGAACAAGAGTTAAAGTTCTATCGCTCTACCCTACAGAGACTTCGGAAAATTAACCAAGAGGGCACGTATGGGAATATTGCTTTTACTCAGGATGGGCAACTGGAGCTCTTAGATTGGGGGACGTCATGCGGGAACTCCAAAAGCATTAAGAAATTTATCGAGATGGTCAAATTTAACATCGATTATCATAGTGGAAGGATATCCAATGTTTATCCTTTTGACTATGAGAAGAATAGAGTTGTTATTGAAGAAGCCATACGCCAGATTGATGACCAATTTCGCTCTATTTTTAGCCGGTGTTTGCGACGTCATCAACCGGAGGGGATTGCCTTCAGTGGAGCTATTGAAGGGCTAATAGGGCAAAATTTCTACGAGGCCATCGAGCAAATTCGGTGGTTGATCGAAACAGCGGAAACACATCATGTCCAAGAGGAGCTTCTCTCTAAGCTCTATCTTCTAAAAGGGCAGGTAGAATCTGAATATGGCTTATATGCTGAAGCAGTCATAGGGCTCACGACGGCTATTCAGAAAAATCCCGCGCTGAAAGAAGCCTATTTCGAACGAGCTGCTGCCTACTTTGAGTTGGGTCTATTCGACCGAGCCATAGAGGACTATCTTGCTTCTGATATGCGCCCCTCTTATTTTGAAAACCCTTGCCAGCTAGGGCTTGGAATTGCAGCTGGCATTGTGGTAGGAAGTAAGGGGGCAGCTCTTGAATTTATCCCTACCATGGTTGGAACTGTTCAAGGCCTTGGAGCAGGCATTTGGGCTCTCCTAAACAAGCCAGTGGCCACATCTAAAGAGTTTGTTCACTCTGCTGTCCAATGCATTGAATACATTCGATCGCACTCCACTGCTGAGATTATTCAGGATATGGTCCCTGAACTCAAGACGCTCCTTCAAAATTACGATCAATTAGACGATTTTCAAAAGGGGAAACTCATCGGTCATGTGGTAGGAAAGTACGGGACGGATATTTTCCTCACCAAACAAAGCGTCGCTTTTATAAAATTGTGTCAGAATTTGAAAAACGCCAATAAAGCATTAACGCTCGATGCTCTTGCTTCTTCAGAGACCACTCAAGTTATTTTGGCTGAAACAGAGAAGCGCTGGTCCAATGTCCATATTGAGAAAATTAGAAACGGTGAGGTGAAAATCGTGGCAGACAAACAAGGGAAACATACAGTAGGACATAGGAACTATGAGGACTTAGTAAAAAAAGAGAGGCACCCAAGCCTTTTTAGTCATCCCGATCCACAGAAACTTCTTAACGAATTTGGAGGGACTGGAATTAAAGCTTACGATTGCTCCGAAACTGTCGTTGGAATGGCTGGATACGTCGAGATCGTAGACTTCAAACAATTCATCGGCTACTCAGTTCTCCCTGATGGTACAGGGAAAACTGCAACTACCTTAGGTAAAATACACTACGCAAATGAGGGGGCTCATATCATCCCTTTTGTCAAGAGGTAATTTTATGGCATATGAAATCTGATTTAAGTATCGTAGTCACTGACCGGAATAAATTTACTGGCGATGTAAAAAGAGCATAAATATGTTGCTTCCTGTCTACTCACTCTTATCTTCTTTGCAAGGTGCTCTTGCTAATTGTGTAACGCCTGAATTGCGTGCGATAGCGTTCAACGTTGACAAGAAAAAACAAGGGGTAGTTTTTTCGTTCTACTATGATGCTGAAATTACATATGAAATCGAAGATCGTGTCAGCACCCTTTTAGTCGAAGTAAGTAGTTGTTCCAATGAATTAGAATTGTGTGGTCATGAAGTGGTCTATCTCGACTCAAGCAAGCCTATTCCAAGCCAAGAGGGATTTGCATTTTTACGCTATGAAAACAGGTTGCCGAAATTCACAAGAGAAAAGGAAAGTAAGGTATTTCTGTTGGATGGAGGCTACAGTCATCTGGCCGTTTTTGGTATCGATATGCAACAAGCTCTTTTGGGAAGAATTACTTCTGACTTAAGATATATTGGGCTCAATGCTGAAGCAAACAAAAAGAAGCTCACAGCTCAGTTTGTTTATGATGGAGAGATTTCAGAATTAAATCGTCAATTGGCGACTACTGCCATTCAAGACTCTCGGATTTCTTTCCCTGATTTTGAAATGGAATCGTTGATTGAAAGAGTCGATTATCCAAATGATTTTGTCGCTCGCGGCAAATTGCTAGCCTATTGGCGGCAAGAATGGATATATAGAGACAATAAACGAACTCCCGCTATTCGCAAATGAATCAGTTGTTGCTTCTTACTGCAATTTCTTGCGGAGGAGGTCGTTTTCTTCTTTTTTCATCTGTTAAAAGGTAATTTATGGCATCTCCAATATATGATTTCTTGCTTTCTTTGCAAAATTGTCTCGGTAATTGTGTGTCGCCCGAATTGCGTGCGGTAACATTCATAATTAACGAAAAGAAACGAGGGGTGTATCTCTGTTTCTTGTACGATACTGAAATTACAGAAGAACTTGAGGAAGAGGTGAGCATACTTTTGCTTGAGGTGAATACTCATTCTAGCGAGCTTGAGTTTCGTGGTTATGAAGTCATCCAGTGGGACTCAAGTAAACTGATTCCGATGCAGGGAGGAATGGCGTTCTTGCGCTATGAAAAAACCTTGCCGAGCTTCGAAAGAAAAAGCCATGCATTTTTGCTGCGAGAAGAAGATTTTCCTCATCATGCAATCTATCGACTAGATATGCAACAGGCTCTCTTGGGACGAGTGACTCCTGCCTTAAGGCACGTTGGGGTCGACGCCGACTCAGACAGAAAGAAGCTCATAGCTCATTTCATCTATGATGGAGAGATTTCAGAATTAAATCGTCAATTGGCACTGGCTGCCATCCAAGACTCCCGAATTTCTTTTCCCGATTTTGAAATGGATTTCTTCATCGAAAGAGTAGACTACCCCAATCGGATGAATCATAGGGGGCAATGGCTTGCCTATTGGCGCAAAGAATGGTTGTTTACAGATGAAGGGCCAACTCCCGCTATTCGCAAATGAATCAGTTGTTGCTTCTTACTGCAATTTCTTGCGGAGGAGGTCGTTGACGACTTGAGGGGAGGCTTTGCCGCGGGTGAGTTTCATGACGGAACCAACGAGGTAGGCGAAGGCTTTGTCTCTGCCGGCTTTGAAATCGGCGACCGATTGGGGGTTGGCGGCCAAGACTTGGTCGACGAGGGGCTCAAGAGAGGCGATGTCGCTCGTGGGCTGGTAGTCGGGGTTCTTGGCGACGATGGCTTCGGGGTCGAGGCCCGGTGTGGCCACCATGTCGTCGGCAACCGATTTGGCAATGCGGCCCGTGATTTTGTCCTGCTCGATGAGGGAAACAAGCTTGGCGAGGTGGGCGGGAAGGATGCCTATGTCGACGAGCGTTTTACCCGATTCCTTGAGGCGGCCAGCAAACTCGACGGTGATCCAATTGCAGAGAAGACGGGGACTCTTGCAGATCTTGAGCGCCTCCTCGAAAAAATCGGAGAGGTTTTTTTCGTTGATGAGAGTGATGGCGGCGTATTCGGTGAGTCCCAGGTCGGAGACGTAGCGGCGGAGTCTTTCGGAGGGGAGCTCGGGAAGGGTGGAGCGGATCTGGTCGATGTAGGCCTCGGTGAGGATGACGGGGGCAAGGTCGGGTTCGGGGAAATAGCGGTAGTCGTCGGAGCTCTCCTTGGTGCGCATGAGGACGGTCTGCTTGAGTTCGGAATCCCATCGGTAAGTGCCCGGAGGGATGAGCTCGAGGGGCGTCTTGTGGGGATGGTTGAGGTAGAGGGCGATTTGACGAGAGATCTCCGACTCGATCGCCATCTCCATGAAAGTGAAGGAATTCATGTTCTTGATCTCAACGCGGGGACGGAGCCCCTTTTCCCCTTTGGGACGGACGGAGATGTTGGCGTCCATGCGAAGGCTCCCCTCTTCCATTTGGCAGTCAGAGGCGTCGAGATAGAGCATGATGGCGCGGATGGCGGCAGCGTAGGCCGAGGCCTCGCGGGCCGAGTGGATGCACGGCTCCGAGACGATCTCGATGAGAGCGGCGCCCGCTCTGTTGTAGTCGACGCCCGCAAAGGTGGTAAAATGCTTCAACATCCCCGCGTCGTCTTCGATGTGGGCGCGGTTGATGCGGAAGGTTTTTCCGTCTGCGGTGATCTGGCCGCCGCGAATGAGGGGATTTTCAAACTGGGTGATCTGAAAATTGCGGGGACTGTCGGGATAGAAGTACGATTTCCGATCAAAAGTGCTGACGAAGGCCACCTCGGCTCCAATGGCGAGACCAAATTGAACGGCTTTGCGCACGACTTCCTTGTTGAGGACAGGAAGGGTTCCAGGCTGGCCGGTGCAGACAGAGGAGATGTTGACGTTGGGCTCGTCGCCAAAATGGTTGGGCGCTGAACTGAAAATCTTGGTTTTTGTATTGAGCTGGACGTGCATCTCCAAGCCAATGACCGGTTCCCATAGGTCGTAGGGCAAATCACTTTTCATAGGCACCTGGGATGCGGATATGGTGGGTCGCCTGTTCGTAGGCATAGGCGGTTTGCATGAGGGCGACGTCGCACATCTGCGGCCCCATGAACTGGACGGCGAGCGGCATGCCCCGCTTGTCGTAGCCCGAAGGGACGCTGACAGCTGGAACGCCGGCTAGGTTGGCGGGCACCGTGAAGATATCTTGCAGGTACATCTCGATCGGATCGGTGATCGAACCGTGCTCGAAAGCGCCTGTGGGCGCTACGGGAGTCATGATCGCGTCGCATTTGGCGAAGGCGGCGTCGAAGGCGTCGAGAATGAGGGTTCTCACCTTTTGCGCTTTTTTATAGAAGGCGTCTTGGTAACCGGCAGAGAGGACGTAGGTGCCGAGCATAATCCTCCTTTTCACTTCGCGGCCAAATCCCTCCTTGCGGGAGTATTCGTAGATCTCTTCGAGCGTTTTCGCCGACTTAGAGCGGATTCCATAGCGGATCCCGTCGAAGCGGGCCAAGTTGGTCGACGCCTCCGCAGTGGCGAGGATGTAGTAGGTTGCAATGGAGTGCTTGAGGAGGTCGAGGTTGATATCGACGATCTTGGCGCCGAGGTGCTTCATCACTTCGACGGCAGCCTTGAAGTTAGCGCTCGCCTCGGGGTTGAGGTTTTGGAGGAAGTGCCACGGAACTCCGATCACAAATTCCTTTTCGAGATCGGGGGAGAGGGGATAGGTCTCGCCGGGGAGATCGAGGGAGGTGGCGTCGTGAGGGCAATGGCGGCCGATCACTTCCATCGCTAGGGCGGCGTCGGCGACTGTGGTCGTTAGAGGCCCGATCTGGTCGAGGGAGGAGCCGAAGGCGACGAGGCCGTAGCGGGAGACTCTTCCGTAGGTGGGCTTGTAGCCGACGACGCCGCATAAACCGGCTGGCTGGCGGATCGAGCCGCCCGTATCGCTTCCCGTGGCGATGAGGGCGAGCCTAGCAGCGACTGCGGCAGCCGAACCGCCAGAGGAGCCGCCGGGAGAGCACTGGCGGTTCCACGGGTTGTGGGCTGGAAAATAGGCCGAATTGGAGGTGGAGGAGCCCATGGCGAATTCGTCCATGTTGGTCTTGCCGAGAAGGAGGGCGTCTTCCTGTTCGAGGAGATGGACCGCTGTGGCGACGAAGGGAGCCTTGTAGTTGCTGAGGAACTTGGAGCCGCAGGTGGTGATCTCCCCCTCAATATGCATGTTGTCTTTGATGGCGACGGGGATGGCGGCCATTTTCCCGAGCGGTTTGTTGTGGGCCCGCTTCCGGTCGAGCGCCTCGGCCTTGAGGAGGACGCGGGGGCCAAGGACAGAGAGATAGGCGCCCAGCTCCTTGTTGTGCCGCTCGATGCGGCCCAAGAAGTCCTCGGCAATCTTGACGGCTGATACTTCGCCCTTTAGGAAGGCGTCCCGGAGCTCGGTAGCGGAGAGGTGGTGGAGGAACTTCATCAGGAGCTCGGCTTTAAAACGGGTGGAACGCGAATCATCCCGCCGATCTGATCGGGGGCGT
The DNA here is from genome assembly GCA_035479435.1 of Chlamydiales bacterium. Classification (GTDB taxonomy): domain Bacteria; phylum Chlamydiota; class Chlamydiia; order Chlamydiales; family SM23-39; genus REEB52. The sequence goes on along the minus strand of DATIIR010000114.1, from coordinate 10,524 downwards.
TGGCGAGGAACTTGTCGCGGGAGAGGAGGTCTTTTACCTCATCTTCGCGCATCTGGTTGCGGAGCATGTCGCGCAGGACGTAGCGGCAAATGCTTGTCTCATCGGTATTTACCTCATCCAACTGCGCCACGTACTCGAGGATGCGGGAGAGGCTGGCTAAAATATCGGCATTTTCTTCCGCTGAGCACTCGATGCGGCACAGCTTTTTTAAATGCTCAAGAGTCTGATGATCAAAGTTCGCCATAAAAATGCACCTTAAAAAATACCATCTTTTTTTTGCCCTGTCAACGAAAGAGTAGTGACAAAGATTAAAAAATGTTATACGATCAGGTTAAGGTGAGAATCTGTTGGAGGATTTCATGAAGGTAGTACGTTTTATCGTGTTGTTACTGATGGTCATCGGTTCATTGAACTGGGGCCTCGTAGGATTTTTCGGATACGATTTAATTTCAGACATTTTTGGCGGTATGATGTCAATGGGTGCACGGATCATCTTTGCACTTGTGGGTCTAGCCGGTCTTTGGGGCATCGGATGTCTTTGCCGTTGCTGTGGTTGCAAGTGCGGTCCAGGCTGCAGTTGCCACAAAAAGGACTAATTCGCACATCGGGGGCACTCCAGTTGCCCCCGCATTTTTTTCGAAACTTCTTGCATCCAACGCCCTCTTCTATTATCCTGATCTTCGGTTGGCTCTGATTAAGAGCCCTAGAATTCTGAAGGAGAATCTTATGTTTTTAGTAGCTACTATCGCCGTCTTAGCGGCAACCACAGCACCTGTTCAGGTTGAAGAACAAAACTTGGAAGTCGCAGTGACCGAAGAGGAAGAGGGCGTAGTTCTCTATACGGATGAAGACGTGGAAGAAGTCGCACTGCTCGATGAAGAGTGTGAGACACCCGTTTTCGAAGAAAATTAGTACTTGCCAATAGAAGCTTGATGCGCTACCTGTGGGATTAAAGAGCAGGAGGCGCGGGTGATTGCGGGTATGAATCCATGGTTGACCATGTGGAGTCAACCGAGAAGTACGATTCGGGCTATTGTACACAATAGGCCGATCTATGGGGTCTTCTACCTCGCAGCAGTTTTTGCGCTTCAGTCCTTTTTTTTCTATGCGAATTGGTGGTCGCTGGGGCTTCGTGCTGACTACTATAGCCTTCTCCTGTTGGGGGTTGTCCTTTCCCCGATAGTGGGTGTGATTTGGCTCTATTTTATGGGGTGGGTCTACCACTTCACCGGAAGGTGGTGTGGAGGGCACGCGCCGGCGCTCCATCTTCGCGCGGCTCTTGCTTGGTCGAACATCCCCACCTCGATCAACGTCGTTCTCTGGCTGATCCTGATTTTTCTCAATCCAGAGACCGCCTTTATTCAAGACGGGGGAGGCCCCTCTTCCCTCTTCATCAATTTTATCGCCCTGATTCTCACGATCTGGTCGCTCGTACTCCTGATCCAATCGCTGCGCGAGCTTCAAACATTTTCCATTCTCCGCTCCATCGTCAACATCATCCTCGCATCGCTCCTTTCCAACGTCATTTTCGTTCTGGCATTTTCCCTCTTGAGATTTCTCTACTTTGCTCTGTGATCAAGAGTAGAAGCTGGGATGGCGTTTCCGAGATAAAATCTGGATGACTCTCTTGAAGTAGGGCTAAGGAGTTGTATCCCCACGTAACGCCGATACTCGTGAAGTGGCTCTTCTGAGCGGCTTCCATATCGCGCATCTCATCCCCAACATAAATCGCCCGATTCTTCAAATGCATTTTTTTTAGAATGGTTTTCAGATGCTTGGCTTTGCCAAAAACATTGTTTCCCGTGTAAACAAAGTCAAAAAAATCGATCTTATATTTCTGGAGATACAAGAGGACGTTTTCCTGTGAATTCGAGGTTAAGATTCCCAACGAGTAGTGACGGCGTTTCAACTCTTGGAGCACCTCTATTATGCCAGGTACAGGTTTGAGCTCTAGTAACTGCTGCTGTACATTGCGGCGCGCTTTTCTCAATAGAAAGGGCAACTTGAATCGAGAGACTCCAAGCGTTTTCATGATCTGCTGGGGAGTCCTGTTTCTAAACTCTTCTACTTCCTCAGTTCTTATTTTTCTCAAGTGGTATTCGTCTGCTAAGAAATTGACCTGATCGATGAAGAGGGGATAGGAGGGGCAGATGGTTCCGTCAAAATCGAATAGGATCAACGAAGATCCCCTTCGGCCCCAATTTCCCGAAAAAGAGGATTTGTTGGCCATCCAATACCAAAGAGCTGCGAAAGAGACCGCTATGAACACTGCAGAAATGAGTAAAAGATACTTCACTGGAGGATCGAGGTTGGAATTTGCCACCCCTAGTGTAGAGAAACGGAAAGTTTCTTGCACGAAATCTGATCAAGGACTAACCTCGCTACTCTTTTTTAACCACAAGGAGGTTTCTTATGGCCAGCGCCGCTCTTCCACCGATCTCAATTGAAAACAACAGACTGAACTTTGGAAAACACTCTCTTCCTCTAGATAGAGCCAAATCTTTTTGGGTCAGGAATAAAGAAGGGCCAGAATTTGAGATGGACGTCTATAGTCATAATGAAGATTATCAGACAACGTTTCGTCTTATGTTTGACGACGTTAGAACATTGCATTCTGCTATCCGCAATTTCTTGGACAAGACGGCATTGGATCGCAGCGGCATCTTTTGTGTTCGCCAGGTCAAGCCGATCATTTCCTCAGAAGCCGCAGTTGAATTTAAATTTTCGGATCGGTCTGATCTTGATTTCTTTAGGCGCTACGCGGCCCCCCTCTTCCAGGATTACCGATTTGAGGAGACGGGCCGGGTTGATATGCGGATGACATCAGAAACGCCCGAGACGCCGGAAGCCCAGGTGAATCGCATCCAAACCATCTTTGATCGGATCAAAGAAAAGTTGGGGGAATACTGCATAAGAGGCGCATTGATTGCATTGCGGGATCAGCGATTCCCTGAAAAACCTTATCCTCAAGGAGGATCCACTGGGTCGAAAGGTCGGTCAGAGGGTCACCTCCGCGATTTTGAGGTAACTAGAGACGAAATCGCACAAATCATCGATGTCGGAGGTGGAGTCAAGATGGGGAAGGAAGTTAACATGGCAGATGTAGAAGAATGGTTGGCTCATCCAGAAGCCCATCTCGGGGAGCAGGCAGCCCTAAACAAAAACTACCTGCCCGATCTTCTCACCAGAGCGTTGAGTGAAGTGCCAGTGGACAGAGAAAAAGTGAAGCGGCTCATGGGAACAGCGCTCCCTATCCCTGGCTTTGATCTCACTGCGGTCATGGAACGCGTAGCCAAAGCCAAAGCAGGCCAAAAACCAGCTACGTCCTAAATCGTCACACAGCCGCCTCCGCTAGGGGGCGGTCTAAGTCTGTATTTTTTATCTATTGTTCTGTTTAGTAGTTGTTTGCGTATATTTAATTTAAATTAATTTGTGTTAAATCATATATAATCTACAATTAACTTGAGGGTGTTGAGTTTTCGGGCGCCTCTGGCTACTCGGCTGAGCTACAGTGGTTGGCACGGACCCCGCGTGCTAGTTGTGGAGAGATCCACGACATAATGAGTAGGTAGGGGCACCCGAACACTGGACTCTAAAAATATGGAACATCATAACCCTTGGCTCTCCATCTGGACTAGCCCAAGAGCTACAATTGCAAGGATCGTGAGGGAAAACCCGAATCGGTCTCTCTGGCTCCTCGCGGGCATCTACGGCTTTTGCTCTCTCATGAATATGTTCCAGTCGGCTGCTTTGGGCAACGCAATGGGCCCCCTGGGACTGTTGATCTTAGCGATCGTCCTGGCTCCTTTTTGGGGCTATATCTGTTTTGCGGTGTGGAGCGCTTTTGTTACCTGGGTAGGCAAATTATTCAAAGGACAGGGAACTTTTAAGACGATCAGAGCTGCTTACGCGTGGTCGTGTGTCCCCATTGTGATCAATATTCCTCTTTGGCTGCTGATGGTCGTCCTATTTGGCCATCAGCTCTTTCTCAACTTCCCCGATGCCCACATGATGCCAAATGGGATCGTCACACTCATGTTCGTCATCTTGATCGTCAAGGTCGCGCTGGCCATTTGGTCGCTCGTCATCTACCTAAATGCCTTAGCTGAAGTGCAGAGCTTCTCGATTTTGAGAGCGATCTTAAATGTCGTCGTCACCGCGGTTGCGCTGTCGGTGATTTTATTCATTATTTGGAGTTTGCTGGGGCATGTTGGAAACGTTGCCACAGCCTTTTTTTCCATGAAACTGTATTAAGGGGAGATCTATGAATAAGACATTGCTGAAAAAAGTGGGGATCTGGTTCTTGGCTTTTTCCCTATTCGCCTTCCACGTCTTATTTAGATCGGTTGCCCATGCCGAAGTGAAAGGCCACAGCTGGCAACAGATGTTTGCGAAGGGCGGCGAATGCCACATCTCCTTCCCCTCCGAGCCTCAGATGATCCAACAGACCCTTCCCTTGGCCGATGGCGTCAACAAATTGAGCTACGATGTCTATCTCGCACCTCACGAAGATAAAGGGGTCTTCCTCCTCCTGATCGCCACCTACCCATCGCCTCTCACAGGCGGCCATGAAGTGGCTGGCCTCGAAGGGCTTCTGAACGGCATCGTCAACCACAATCCTGAGAACCAACTCGTTTTTGCCGACCTGATCGAACTCTTAGGTCATCCGGCGATGAACTTCCTCGTCGAAGGGGGAAGCAGCTACTTCCGCGGCCATGCCCTCATGGTGGGCAACAAGCTCTACCTGATCGCGATGGAAGGGCATAGAGGCGAGATGGACGAGGCCGTCTACACCCGTTTCCTCCAATCCTTCAAACTCACCTCTAAAAACCCCAGTTGAGGGTAGCGCCGCCGTAGGGCGCTCCGCTTAGATCGGTGTAGAGGGGAGTGGCCCCCGTTTTGTTCTTGATATAGAAATTGCCGCCGAAGTTGTAGCCGGCAAAGATCTCAAACTCAACGCGTAAGAACTTCTCATAGTGCAGATTCAGCTCGGTCCCTATCGAAGTATAGGAAAAGACCGATCGGGGCTGCGGCTCGAGCGGGCCCGTGCGGAATCGCTCCTTCAACGGTCTCCCTTTCAGCGATAGGCGCCACTCCTTGGTGAGCGCATACTCAATCGAATAGGTGATCGGGAAAACGGCCTGCAATAGCCACTTTTCGTTGGGTGTGTAGTCGACTCCGACGACGGGATAGACGGTCTCCCCCTCAAGGCCTGTGTAGCCCAGGGCGCCTAAGTGGATATGCCACTTCTCACGCATTTCGTGGGTCCCCCAAAGAAGGACCGAAAAAAGGCCGTAGGCGCCAGGATGGGAGGCGTGTTTGATGTCGAGATTGTAGTCGACGCGGCTGATCCAGCGCCACGTCTCCACGGCGGTCGAATAGAACGTGAGGGCGAATTGCATGTAGTGGAAATGGGTCTGGTTGAACTTGGGGTTCTCATTCCAATCCATCGTAAAGGTGTTCCACTCGACGCGGGGAAAAAAATAGGTCGATTTGCTGACCGGCACGAGCAATTGAACAAAGGCGCTCGCTTTGTTGAAGAGGAGCTTGCCCGCCTCAGGTCCATGCCTCGGGTCCACGTCGGCGTGCCCAATCGCAATGAGATTTCCCCCCGCGTGAAGAGGGTGAAAATCCCAATAGGAGAAGGTCGAGTAGTCGGGCTCTTCCTGAGCGACTAGCGAAAAGGCGAAAAGAACAAAAAAAAGCTTCTTCATGTTTTGCTGCCCGTCATCCGAGCATACTCTTTTTCCCTTTCTCTCTCACTCATTTTCTGGATCGTAGTGATCGCGTGCCCCTCCTTTTCTTTTTTCGCGACGAGGAAATGGTCGGTGGCGCACTTTGCGACTTGAACGAAGTGGGTGACGCAGATCACTTGCCTCTTTGCGGCGAGCTTGCGGAGTTTCTCGCCGAGGATGGCTGCGGTTTGGCCGCCGACGTTGCTGTCGATCTCATCAAAGACCAGGCAACTGCTTTCGCCGCCGAGGATGGTCTTGAGCGCGAGCAGTACGCGCGAGAGTTCGCCGCCACTGGCGCATTGCTCGAGGGGGATGGGGGCAAGGCCGGGATTGGCGGAGAATAGAAACCGGTTCTCCTCGGTGATCGCGAATTGGGCGTGGGGAATATTGAGGCTTTTCAATTCGGTGAGGATTTGGGCGGTGAGAGGGGGCTTTGCGGCGCACCGCTTTTGCCGGATCACCTCAGCCTCTTGGTCATTTTTTTTCCTGAGGGTGGAGAGAGAGGTTTGGAGCTGTTCAATCTGAGAATCGAGGTTCAGCTCGACTTTTTCCTGGAGGTTTTTCTTTTGTGTTTCGATGTCGGGGCCGAAGCGGCGCTTGAGCGTCTCGATGGCTGCGATCCGCTTTTCCACCTCGATGAGGCGATTCGGATCGGCTTCCAACCGGTCGGTATAAGAGGCGAGGGCTCTGCCTGCCTCGTGCAGTTCCATCAGCGCGCTCTTGATCGACGCGGCGTGAGGAGAAAGGGTCGAGTCGAAGCGGAGGCAGCCCTCGAGGCTCATCAACGCCCGTTTGAGCGCCGGGAGTTCGGTCCCTTCAGTGAAAGTGAAGGCGATGGCGCTCATCTTCTCAGCCAGCTCTTGGGCGTGAGTGAGAAAGTGGTGCTCCTCCGAGAGCTTCTCCTCTTCACCCGCCTGCCAGTTCACCTCTTCGATGAGGGCGAGGTCTTTGGTGGCCCACTCGATCTCTTTTTTTCGCTGTTCTCGCGATTGGATGAGGAGGTTTAGCTCCGCCTCTTTGCCTCTCTCCTCCGCGAGCGATGCCTCATGTTCTTTCACCTCATCGACGATGCCCGCGAAGGTGTCGAGCATGTGCCGCTGCTGCTGGGCGGAGACGAGTTCGAGAGAGCTGCTCTGATCGACCCGCTCGATATTGACACATTTGCGCAGGAGCGCCAGATTGACCTGCGCATCGTCGATGAAACACCGATTTTTCCCATTGCGATAGATCTCGCGCCGGACGTGGATGGGCCCCTCGATCACCGCCTCGACGACAGCCATCTCGGCGCCCTCTCGGATCACTTGCGTTTCGGCCCTTTCGCCAGAAATAAGGCGGATCGCCGACAGAATCGCCGACTTGCCCGAGCCCGTTTCCCCTGTCAATATATTGAGGCCGGGGCCGAAAATGATTTCGGCCTTTTCGATCAGAATGAGATTTTGGATTTTCAGCGAGATCAAATTTCACTCATGGTCTTAAAGTGGGTCTTTGCTACTTTTTCCAACACATCTCTCCCAAATTTGGCGACGAGTTTTTGCCCCACCGCGATCACTTTGCTGCTCGCGCCTTTGGGGATCTCCATCCCATATTCTTCACTCAAAGTCGCCATCCCCTCCAAAAATCCGGCGCGCGCTAAAATGGAGGCCGCTGCGACGACGAGATCCTCTTCACCGTGCGTCTTTTGTTCGAGGTGGACGTCGATTTTTTTCTGTTTAAGGGCGTTTTCCACCACATACTTTTCGGCGAACTGATCGAGGAGCGCCTCTTTACATCCGGTTTTGGCCACCATATCTCCAAGCGCCGCTGCGTGGGCCCAGCCGAGGAGGCGATTGAGATTCTTAAACTTCCGGTAGAGTTCGTTGTATTTCATTGGAAATAAACGGATTACGGTGTAAGGAAACCCCATCCGAATTTTTTTGGCCAATTTGAGGATCCCCTCATCGGAAATCCGCTTGCTATCCTTGACTCCCAGATGTTGCATCTCTTTGATCCCATCGCCTCCTGCGTAGACCGCAGCGATGCAGAGAGGCCCGAAGAAATCGCCCTTGCCCGCCTCGTCCATGCCGATGTGGGGTTTTAGATCGAGGTGTGCTTCCGGGTGGGAGAATTTAAACGATTGTAAAATTTCCGGCTCGAGATAAAATTCGATGAAAGCGTCCATCTCGCTTCCCTGCACAGTCAAACTTCCCGACTCATATAAGGTGCACGAGACGCCCTTCTTTTTTGCGGAAAAGACGGTGTAGGGCGGCTTGGAGAGTTCAAAGCCCTGATTTTTCAAGTCTTCCTGGAGCTTGGGCGCTAGCGCCACATCGACCTTAGTCGTAAAACAAGATGGTTTATTCATAAATCTATCTTAAGCCGTTTGACGGAATTGTACAAGATGGTAAGATGAAATCTAATATTGGAGGGTCTATGTCTGAAGGGCTGAAAAAGATGGGCGACAAATTTCGCACCAAGCGGGAGGAGTTGAATCTCACGCTCAAAGAAGTGGAAAATGCGACGTCGATCCGCATGATTTATTTGCAGGCGATCGAAGAGGGGAGGGTGGACCATTTTCTATCTAACGTTTACGCGCTCGGCTTCATCCGCCAGTACGCGAGTTTCCTCGGATTTGAGGGCGATAAGCTCAGCAAAGAGTTCCCAGAAGCTCTCCGCTTGCCTCCCGAAAAACAAGATTTTGCCTATGGGATCGGCACATTGGAAATGAGGGGAGCGCCCCATGGCGGCGTCCGCTGGATTCCCAATTTAATTTGGGGCACGGGTTTTGTAGTTGTTGCAATTGCGGCGTGGTATTTTGCAAAATTTGTTGGCGTTTTTTAGTTCTAAATTATATGGTGAGGGTCTATGGAGCAATTAGGTGACTACACCATACAGAAACAATTAGGACAAAGTGCATTTGGCGCTGTCTATCTCGCCGAACACCGCTTTATTAAGCGCACCTTTGCCCTCAAGATTTTGCCCGAAGAGACCGCAAACGATCCCACCTTCATGCGCCGGTTTGAGTCGCAGATCGCCGAGATTTCTGCGCTCGACCACCCCAACATCGTCAAAATCCACAATGTTTCGTGTAGCGATGGCCACTATTTTATCGTGATGGATCCCATCGTCGACACCCTTGGTGAGACGATGAATCTAGACCGCTATCTCGAACTGAAGGGGCGCGCCCTCAATGAGGAGGATTGGATTGAGCTTCTCAATCAAGTCGCCTCCGCCATTGACTATGCTCACGAAGCGGGTGTTCCACATGGCGGCATCAAGTTGACCAATATTCTCGTCGCCCCCGCCGAAAAGGGCGTCCGCCTCCTCCTCTCTGACTTTGGCTTGAGCCGGCTCATCGGTGAAAAGATTTGCCTCACCCATCTCTGTGAACAGATGGCCCGCACCTTCCCCAATCGCAACTTCATCCACTCCTACGCCTTCCTCGCTCCCGAGCAAAAGACCCTCGACGCCGAACTCACTCCCAAAATCGACGCCTATGCCTTTGGTGTCCTCACCTATTATCTCCTCTTCCGGCGCATTCCCGAAGGGTGCTTTGACCTTCCCTCCCGCGCCCTCTCCGAAGCGACCCAAAATTGGGACCTTCTCCTCAACCGCTGCATGCAGACCAATCCCAACGTCCGTCCCCAAAAACTCCTCCTCGCCATGCAAGAGTATCTCCATTCGCCCCGTGCGATTCTCAAAGAGATGCTCAGCATCAGCGAAGTGGAGACCAAAGTGGAAAACATCCACCAGATGGCCTTTGAACTCGAGCCCGCCCGCGCTGCTGCCGAACCCCTCAAGCCTGTCCTTCGCCCTCAAGAGATCGCCCGTCCCGAGTATGAGCCCGATCCCGCCGCTGTTTTTCAGCGCGACATGCACGTTTCTCACTATACGCCCAACAAACCTGAGGTGCGCGAGATCGAGCCCCTTCTCACCGAGATGGTTGTGATTCCCGGCGGCCACTATACGCGGGGCAGCAACGAGGGCGCCCGCGATGAGATGCCGCGCCATCCCGTCAAACTCGCCAGTTTTGCCCTCGACATTCACCCCATCACCAACGAGCAATTTGTCCGTTTTCTCCAGGCCATGGGCGGTGAGAAAGACCACAACAACAACGACATCATTCGCCTTCGCGACTCGCGCATCAAGCGCTCCTCTGGCAAGCTCATCATCGAATCGGGCTATGCCAAGCACCCCGTAGTGGGCGTCACCTGGTATGGCGCCGTTGCCTACACCAAGTGGATCGGCAAGCGCCTCCCCACCGAAGCCGAGTGGGAAGCCGCTGCCTCTGCGGGAAAAGACGTCGTCTATCCCACTGGCTCAGAAATCGAGCGGAGCCAAGCCAATTTCTTTAGCTCAGACACCACTGCTGTTCTCAGCTATCCTCCGAATCCCTTTGGCCTCTATGACATGGCCGGCAACGTCTACGAGTGGTGCCAAGACTGGTACGCCTACAACTTCTACGACGCCTCTGCTGTTGAGCCCGACAATCCTGTCGGACCGCCTCAAGGTGTTTACCGCGTCGTCCGTGGCGGCTGCTGGAAGAGTCTGAAGGAAGATCTCCGCTGCTCTCACCGCAACCGCAACAATCCTGGCGCCGTCAACGGCACATACGGCTTCCGCTGCGCCACCGACGTATCGTAATCACATGGAGGACGAGAGTTCCATGATTTTCGCTAATTTGGTAGAGCAATAGACATGGGTAACACTTAGTCAAGTGACATAGGTAACACTTTTCGCCTATTTTAACCTCTTCTGACTATATTTCTTTGTCGCAATTTCGGCTTCTTCATTCCTTCTCCTTCTTTGATTT
>DATIIR010000113.1:0-10726 GCA_035479435.1 Chlamydiales bacterium | reverse complement strand
ATCTTTTTCCCTGGCCCAAAGGTCGATGAGGATAAAATCTCCCTCCCGAATGGGACTGGAGCCCTCTTTTTGAGGCTGATAGTGGGGGTCGGCGCTGTGCTCATTGACGGCGACAATGGGAAGATCGTCTGTGGTCAGCTTTAGACGGTGAAAATCGGCGGCGATTTTTTGTTGCGCGTCGTACTCGGTGAGGGGTCTCCCCTGTTTGAGCTGCTCGCCAATCCACTTCCAGGCGTCATAGGCAATGGCGTCGACGGCTTTGGCGGCGCGCAGATGGCTCTTGATTTGGTTCTCATCCAAAACTGCGGTAAAATGGGGGAGAAAATCGCCTGAACTGACGACTTCGATACCGAAAGAGCGAATCATATCGACGGTGCCTGCATCGACGCGAGAGACGTAGGGAATGGCATTCCTGGGCGAATATTCCATGGCGATCTTTTTGGCGCCTTTGAGAGCGCCCTGCACCTCTTTTTCGAGCGATTGCCAAGAGGCGTAGGTTCGCTTCGTGCCAGGGCAATGGTCGAGAACATGGGGTTCAATCGCATGGACGATTTTTACGGGCTCCCCTTGCACGGGTATGTAGTAGAAAAAGCGCCTTTTGACGACAAGATGGGGAGGAATGGCGAGGAAGCGGTGGGCAAGTTCGTTCGTCTCACGAAAATCGTAGAGGAGCCAGCCGTCGACTTTCATCTCTTTGAGATACTTTTGTGCCTCTTCGATCTTCATCGGTTGGCGCTCTGGATGAGGGCGGCGGCGGCGGCTACGCGCAAAATGGGGAAGGGTTCTCGGAGTACGCCGGCGAGGAAACTGTACGATTGGGCATTGCCCACACGGCCGATCGCTTCGAGAATATGGAGCTTTTTCTCATGGTCGGAGTTGCCGTAGGCGCCTTGCAGTTCGCGAAGGACCGATTCGTCTTTTCCAAACATGGCGAGAACCAGACACGCTTGCATCCGCACGTTGGCTTCACTGTCGTTTAAGAGCTGCCTCACCATTTCGAGGGCCGTCTCATCCCCTTCTTGAATGAGCGTGGCGGCCGCAACGCCCGAAATACCCCACGCTTTGCGCTGCAGAAAAGTCTTCAGAGCGGGTAGCGCGCGGGGATCTTCGACGAGAGCCAGAAGCGATACTAGGTTGAGCCGCGTCATCTGATCCATCGCTTCGGGATAATTGGGGATCTGGTCTTTATGGCGCACTTGACTGGGGGCGAGGGTCTGAAAGAGCGGATTGGGACGCGTATCCATCATCCACATCCGCTTTTCGGTCTGCAAAAAGTCGTAGATCATGTCGCAACACGCCTTCACTTCGGTCCGCTGTCCCAATAGGCCGAGAGCGACATTCGCCTTCACGTAGGAATCGGTGCTCTCCCTAAGGGTTTTGATAGAGAGTGGGACGCCTTTACTGCCGACGGCGGCGAGAGCCGATGCCGCCATGCGTCGATTTTCAGGGAGCGAGTCGCTGAGCCACTTGGCCATGTGCTTTTCCCCGAGAGCGGGATCGATTAAAAAAGCGGCCCAACTCGCCGTGATGGCGACGGCCGGGTCGCTGTCGTTCAGGGGGCCTATGAGAATGTCTTGCTCCCCCTTTTCTCGATAGCAAAGGCCATAGGCATTGAGAGCGGCGATCCGAACTGCCGGGTTGGTGTCTTGCGCGAGGCGGACGATCTCCTCCTTCGCCTCTTTCATCTGGAAATGGGCAGCGATGGAACAGGCCAAATGGCGCAGTCCCGCCCGATTGCTGCGGGCGAGTGTCTGGAGTTCTTGGAGCTCAATCTTGTCGTATATTTCGAGGAGCGCCGCGATGGCGACTTGCCGCTCTTCGATCGTCGTCTTTTCCGATTGAACAAGCGATTGGAGTTTAGGCGCTTGCTCTTTCATGCGAAGTTGTCCGATCGCCTTGATGACCTCGAGGCGCACCATCCATACTTTCTCATCGTTGATCAGGCGAGCGATTTCATCTTTTAGTGGGGCATCTCGGTAGGAGGGGGCCATCTGCACCGCGACACACCGGATGACGGCATTGGAGTCGCGCATCATTTTGAGGAGGATGGGGACCGCCCTCACGTCCTTTGTCAGATAGGCCCCAATCGTCGCCGCGAGGCGAACTCCATATTGCGTCGATAGAATTCCCTTCCTCAACACACCCCAAGAGAGCTCTTCGAGCAGATGGCGGTCATAGAGAAGGTCGGGCTGAGCCGTCGTGACGCGATTCCAAAGGTCGAGCGCCTGTTCTTCCAAGCCATTGGCTGCTAACGCCTCGATCAAAATTTTATTTGATAGGAGAGAATCGGGGTTGCGATTAGCCAGTTCTTGAGCCTCTGAGAGGGCCGATTGGGGGTCTTCGATCATGAGGTGTGCCTGGACGCGCCTAACACCTTCTTCCTCAGTGAGTTGAGAAACTAGAAGCGCAGTCGCCAGCAACCAAATCATTGGATCCCTATTTCTCTTCGTGTTATACTATCACCATTATGATTGCAATCTATCAAGACGAAGGGACTTCCTGGAAGGGAGCGGCCCCAGACAGGTTCCTCTCCGCTGCCGACATCATCAACGGCGCTCTCGATGAGACGTATACGCTTTTCATCATGCCGGGCGGCAGAGACCGCCCCTATCATGCAGCGCTGAAGGGAGCTGGCAATGAGAAGATCCGCGCCTTCGTCGAAAATGGAGGCACGTATTTGGGCATTTGCGCAGGGGCTTACTACGGCTGCAAAACAGTCCAATTCGAAAAGGGGATCCCCGAAGAGATTTGCGAAGAGAGAGAGCTCGCCTTCTTCTCCGGCACGGCAGTGGGGCCAGCGTTTGGCAGAGGCAATTTCCCAGTAAAGATTGGGCCCGATCTCCATGCGCATTACCATGACGGCTGTCTCTTCTTAGGCGATTTTTCTCAAGTTCGCGTCGTTGCCCGCTACATCGAGCTCGCTGGCCAACCGCCCGCCATCATCGAGTGCCGCGTTGGCAAGGGCAAGGCAATCCTCAGCGGCGTCCATCTTGAGTTAACCGATTTTGGTTCCCAGAACTTTTCCGCCGATCAGGTGGAAATGCAAATGGAAAATGACCTGGCCCGCATCTGCGCCGCTATTCGTCACTAATCGATATCCATCCGCAATCCCCTTCTCGACAGCTATTTGCTGTGCGACCTGGATGATCTCTCCAATCAGCGGATAGTCATGTGGTTCAACAGCTTGGAGGTTGGCGATCTCTTTTTTCGGCATGATGAGGATATGGACCGGGGCCTCAGGGTGGATGTCTTCGATCGCCAAAATCCGTTCGTTTTCAAAGACTTTTTTCGCGGGTAGTTTCCCCTTGATGATCATTCCAAAAACTGTGCTCATGCTTTCCTCGTGATGTAGTGGAGCGCCTTGAGGGCATCTTCCTTTGTTTCCCAAATGGAGATGAATCGCCCTTTGTGGCAGAAAATGGCTCCTTTCAGTCCGCTCACTTTACGGAGGGCCTCTTCATGCAGTCCCGCCCACTCCTCTGGCATCGACCTTCTCACTTTCATCCGCTCCGACAGGCTGGGAGGGATGCCCCGGAGTTTCCAGTGATCATCTCCCGATGGCATGATGACGAATTGGGCGGGATGGACTTCGCCACCCAGATCAAAAAAATTCTCCAGCCACGGGAGCGATTCATCGAACATGAGGACATTTGTCCCCTCGATCATCGCCTTTTTCACCGTCGCTCTGCATTCCAATGTGTAAAAATGGCGTTTGCGAAGCCGATCGAGGTGTCCGATGGCGAAATCGACCGCCTGGAAAAAGGCGTCATTCATCCTCTTCGCACTCACATCGTATTCGATGGGTAAAAAATTGGAGATCACCATCGAGAACGTGGTAGTTCCCGGCTCCATTTTGGCAACGCCATTGTCGTGGGCGTCGACGCCCATGATGAGCCCTTTGTGGAACGTATCGTAGAGATGGGGCTCGATCAGTTCTTGCTCTTTCAAATAGAGGAGAACCATGCCAGCGCTGCTCATGGATCCTTGGTAGCCTGCCTGGTGGTGATCAAAGCGCCTCTTATGGGGATCGTAGAGGCCCCCGACGTCACAGACATAATCGCACCGCTCGATCAACTTTGCATCGCGCGTCCGATGGATTTTGTCTCGATCGATCCGGTCAAAGAGGAGGAGGAGCGAACAAGCCGTCACCTCATCCGCGTGGAAAGAGCCGTCGTGTGTACCTAAACTGCGTGGTTCCATTTTTTTCTTCAGCGAGTATAATCGATTGCTTGAACGGAGGCAAGAATGAAACTGTTGAGTTCCGCTTTCCAGGAAGGGGGGATCATCCCTTCGCTCTATACATGTGAGGGGAAAAACATCAATCCTCCGCTCGCATTCTCAGACGTCCCGCCCCATGCCAAAAGCCTTGTGCTCATCATGGACGATCCCGATGTGCCAAAAAGCCGGCGGCCGGACGGGATGTTCGACCACTGGGTGGTTTTCAACATGCCGCCGAGTGTGCACAGAATAGGCGAGCACACCACGCCGCCGGGGATAGAGGGGAAGAACACGTATGGGAAAGACCAATATGCTGGCCCCTGTCCTCCTGACCGGGAGCACCGCTATTTCTTCAAACTCTACGCGCTTGATACGCTGCTCGATCTCCCCGCCGGCGCCACCAAAAAAGAGGTAGAACAAGCGATGCATGGCCACATCATTGCGCAGTGCCAGTTGATGGGAAGGTACGAAAAAACGCAAAACCGCTGACTGCTACCCACATCTCTTCCTGCTAAACCCAAGGGAACAGGATAACGACTCGCTCCGCGAGTCTAAAGATGCCCACTCGCTGTGCGAGTGGGCAAGATACGTCCGCCTGATGGCGGACTCGCAAGATAAGAGGAAGGGGGCGCGGGGCCTCCCCGCATCTTGTAAGCCTGCTATCAAGCAGGCGTATCCTACCCACTCGCGTGCGAGTGGGCATCCTTAGGCTCGCAACGCGAGCCGTCATCCTGGACCTTTGTTTTGCATAGGTAGGCTTGTGGATCACAGTCGGGGCGTGGTTTTGTGTTTTGCGTTTTGCGTTTAACATGTGTTATGTCAGGAAGTATGGAAAGTTACCTCACCTCGCAGCATTATGACCTGGTCACTCCTGACGGCCGTATCACGGAGATCTTTCCGATCGATGAGAAGCGGCGGATGGCAACGGTGCGGATCGATGCGATCTCCCCCGCCTTCGTCGGCTATGAAATCGACCCCCACCTCGTCACGTTCAATTTAAAAAGCACCCTCGCCCAGCTAGGCCTCAATGGCATTGGGAGAGAATTCCATTTTGACCGCAAATCCAAGAGCGCAATAGTGAAGGTGGAGTTGATCAGCATCGGCCATCTAGGGAAAGCGATGCTCGACCTGCTGACTGTGGGCGCCTATATTGGCAAGTTGTTTGCCGCCGATGAGCGGCGCCGCGTGCGCGACCCCGACTACCTGATGCGGATGTTTAGCCGCTGCGATAGGCAAGGGCGTCCGCTCCTGTCGCTGGGCAGCGAGGGGGACAGTCCCCTCGTCCTCGAGAAAATCGAGGGGCGCACCGTCGCTTTCCTCTCTCTCCTTCCGGGCGTCTTGACCTACGGAACCGACATCTACGGCTTTCTGCCGACATTGGCCAAGGCGCTCTGCCAAAATCTCTCTGGAACGCGCCAGATTCTCCAGCTGCATCAACAGTGGGAAAGAGAGGTCCCCCGCGTACTGCATCCGAATGAGATCTTGCTCGTCAAAACGGCGCCTCTGCACATCCGCACGGTGTATGGCCACGTGGTCGACGCTCTCTTACCACAAGGGATCCACCACACAAGCGCCAATTACCTGCAGCCCGATACGTTGGCCTCAGGAGATGTCTACGAACTGTACGGCGCTAGCAACCAGATCATCGACCACATCCCACTCGAGTTTTACACTCTAGAGCCTCACCGCGAACACGTCTTTTTTGAAGACCGCGATCAGCTGATCGCCGCTCTCGAAGACCCAAAGAGCCTTTTCGAGGCTTTTGATACCGCCCCCGAGCCCAATCACCTCCTCGCAGCCGTCTTCGTGGTGAAAGGGACCCAAATGAAAAATCTGAAGGCGAAAGACTGGATCAGCTGCGAGCCATTTAGGTACGAGTTCCCCGGCCTCTCTCACCCGGCAAGACAGGCGCTTATGGTGGAGAAATATATCGAACACCAGCCCTCATTTCCCTTTCTTAAGGCAATTGAAGATGGCCTGATCACATCGCAAGGCATTCTCCTCTCTCGCCACCTCCCCACTCCCCTTCTCAAACGGATGCTTCTCAATGAGCAGATCCAGCGGTGTCTCAAGAGGATCTATTTCCGATACCCCTCTTGTTCGCATGGCGATTTCTTTTCCCACGAAGATCGGGCCATGCTGCTCGACCTCGCCAAGTTTGGCATTCCGGTCTATTGGGTCGACGAAACCTCAAAACAGATCCTCCAATACGTCTTGAAACCGGAAAAAGAGACAGGCCTTTTTGTCCCCCTTGCGCTCGTCGAAGCCTTCCGCAAATCGACTGTCTTCGGCGTTTACGGGTCGAACCTCCAAGGGGGAAATTTCGAAGCCGAACTCCAAACTCTTCTCAAGGGGATCCTCGCGATGCGCGAGCAGATGAACCACCCGCTCCTCTGCAAAGACACCCCGATCGCCCTGCTGACGGGCGGCGGCCCAGGCGTGATGGAAGTGGGGAATCGGGCAGCCAAATCGGTGGGCATTCTCTCGTGCGCCAATATCGTCGATTTCCGCACAAGCGAGAAGGGAGTCATCCACGAACAAAAGCAAAACATCTACATCGACGCAAAGATGACCTATCGCCTCGACCGCCTCGTCGAAAGGCAAGCCGAATTCTTCCTCGATTTCCCTATCTTTCTCCACGGCGGCATCGGCACCGACTTCGAATATACCCTCGAGGAGGTGCGGCGCAAAACAGGTAGCTGTGCTGCCAATCCGGTCCTCCTCTTTGGCGCTCCCGATTATTGGCGGCAAAAAATCACATCGCGCTTCCAGCTCAACAGACAAACAGGCACCATCAAAGGCTCTGAGTGGATCAGCAATTGCTTCTACTGCATCCAGACGGCTGAACAGGGGCTTTCGGTCCTGCGCAAATTCTTTGAAAATACCTTGAAAATCGGCAAAGAGGGCCCCATCTACGACGACGGATTCACAATTGTTCGATGACCTTCAAGAAGGTCTCGGCGAAGTGCTCTGAACTGAAGAGTTTAGCCCTGTCGCTCTTCAAAAAGGCAGCGCTGTTTTCGAGGTACTTTTCGTACTCATCCTTCGAGATCCTCTTGAGAAAATCGTAGAGTTTCTGATTGTTCTTAAATTTGCGCCTGTCGATGAAGCAATTTTCGGGGATGTAGTCGGTCACATTGCTCGCCCCCCAATAAACGGGCACAACTCCTGCAGCGAAGCAATCGAAAATTTTTTCAGAGATATAGCCACTTACGTCTCTGGTATTCTCATAGCAGATGGCAAATTTGTAGTTCTTCAAGACAGCCATCTTGTCGTCGACGACGCCGCGCCAATTTTTAAACTTCCTCTTTTCCCAATAGGGGCCATAGAGGTCGAACTCCCCCACTTTATCTTCAAAAAAGCGGATCGTATTTTCCCGTTCGGTGTAGAGCTGCTTCGGGTGTTTGCTGCAGAGGCGCCGGCCGATCAGCGTGCAGAACTTCTTCTCGCTAAATGGCGGAAGATTTTCCATCCTCTCCTTGAGAGCGGGATAGTAGAACTTGAAAACGTGCTTATTGTCGACCCGAGCATCATCCCAAGTGAACACTTTTCCAAATCGGGAGAGCATTTTCCCGTCGTGTAATTCGGGCTGCACACTAGGCGGCTCCCAAACGAAGAGGATCATCTTGTCCCTATCCCTCCCCTTCAAATCGGCTTCATCGATCCGCTTCCCCAAGTTCCAGAAAAGCCACGTATCTTCCGGTTTTTTCTCCCAACCTCGCAGCTGCCATCCCTTCTCCTCCAGACGGCTCTTCATCTCCCCAGCATACGGGTATTGTTCGATAGGCGTGCTCTCGGGAATACAATCGAAGAAAAACTCAAGCGCCACAGCGAGTAAGTACAGCTTCATAGTAGAGAATTGTACTAGAAGCCGTAATTGATGTTGTACTCAAAATAGTGGGTCCGCTTTTTGGCAAACTGCCCCTCAAGAGAGTAGCCGTGGTGATAGCCGATGTAGCCTCTGAACTTGCGGCCGATCCCCTGCAGTTTGCTGAACTCGTATCCAGCTCGGTAGGTTCCGTCGAAGTTGTAGTGCAGCTGCTCCAAGTTGCGCCATAGAAGCGCGATGAAGCAAGTGCCGTAGAGCCTCTGTTTGTGGAACTTAACGCCTAAGAAGCGCGCCTCAGCCCCATATTCGAGATAGATCGGTTTCCATTTGAATGTCGGGTCGCTGTGGACGTAGACACCAGGCCCCACATAAAGGCGGATCGCCTCGGACGCCTGGTAGGAAGTAAAGAAGTCGACCGCCTCGATGCTTGGGTTCAACCGCTTCACACCTGGATGGTCGATCATATATTCATCGCCCAAATGCCCCGAGATGTGGTAACCCCGCAATCTAAATGACCAGGGACCAGAGGCATATGTGATGGGGATCCCCACATAGAAGTCTGTATTGACCAATTCGGCAAAACCGTTGGCGTAATTGGGACTCGGATCCATATTGAAGACCGACCAGATTCCCGCCTCGATCCCGATTTGGAAGTCCCCTTCCCAGAATAGATCGAGCCACCGATAGATGGGGAAGTCGTCGCCGAGCGATACGCCGATCGATTTGCAGCCGCATACTCGGTCGCCACTGCGCCAGCCGATGCTATAGGTCGCGGCCCGTGGGTCGGCGATGAGCGGCAAGAAAAGTTCTGTCATTTGGGGGAACCAGATCCCCTTGATGATAGGCCGCTCGACGTACTTCGCCCTCAACTCAGCATCTTCAGGCGGCACCCCGTCCAATACAGTAACAGAGACGACCCCAGGCACGTCCTTGACGAACGAGACGATACTGTTGGCGATCATTTTGTTTTTGGGCATATTGGCGAGCCACACCTTGTGGTTTTTCACCATGACCACGATCCGGAATTCGGCGTAATGGGTATCGACGAGTGATTGGAGATAGCCCTCAAAGTAAGGATCGGTCGCCGCCTGCACTTCAGGCGGGATACTATCGCTTCGAGTCAGGATGACAGCGACATTGGTCGCCGTCTCTTCCGCGAACGCACCAAAAAGGATACAACAGACTAGAGCACCACACGACAGATTGCGCATTTCAAGACCTTTTAGTCTCTATATACACATCACTGTTTTATCGACAAAGGATCTTTTATAAATTTGCTCTGAAGCATCCGAGCGCCGCTGTAGAAACACAACGCGCCTCCCATGAACAACACCCACACCGGCCCACACACCATCGCCAGCCATCCCCCGAACGGCGGCGCCACAGCCCCCCTCAGTCCCGCCAGCACCACATTTACGCCCGTATACCGCGAGCTCTCGTCCTTTCCCGCAAAGATCGGCCCCGACATGCTCCACACCAAGTGGCTTCCCCCCTGCCCTACCCCGTAACAGAAATAAGCCACATACAACCACGCCACGCTCCACACCGAGAACGTCAAGAGCACCGTGAACAGCCCAATCGTCACAAACACCAAGCTCGCCAACCTAAAGACATTCACCCGATCGATCCATCTTGCCCACAAGGGCGATGACAACGCGAACCCCAAGCCCTTTGCGATCGAAATCGCCCCCGCCATTTCCAGATAGGAAACGCCCAGCACATCGACCGCGAAGAGCGGCAGCGCCGGCTGGATCAGCATCAAGCCGAAGCCACTCACCATGAAACCCCACTGATACCGCGCAAAATCGGGCCGCCCCTTGATCAGCTGCCAGCTATCTCTCCACGGCCGCACCACTAATTCTCTGAGCGACGGCCGCTCCTCCACCTCATCTTCGCCCTCAACCACAATCTGGCTCTGCACCACCAGCGTCACCAGTCCCACCAGCGCAGACCCGAAGAACATCATCCTCCACAGCCCCGGATCTCGGTCCAACATCCCCCCGCACGCCAGCGCCAGCGCCACCCCCTCCGCATAGCCCAGCGCTGAGCAGAGGGAAAAGACCCGCCCCCGCTTTCTCTCGTCCATGTTTCGCTTGATGATTTCGAGCCAAGCCGGGATCCCCGCCCTGTAGAAGAACATATAGTTCACCGCCGCTCCGATCACAAACCAAGATGAACCGAACCAGGGGCACAGCAAGAACGGCGCCCGCATCAAGAACCCGGCCCAGAGCACATTGCTCTTCAACTTCCCCGTCTGCCCCTTCAATCCCGCACTCCAATAGAACGACAAGATCGTCACCACCGGCTTCAGCATCGTCAACAAAGCGATCTGGAACGTACTAGCGCCCAGATCTTTATACAGAATGAAAGCCAAAAACGTGTAGAGGGTAAAGAGAGGTTCTGCGAGCAAGTTGGACAAGACTAGCGCCCAACTCATCTGTTTCTGTTTAGAGAACTCAGCCATGTGTAAACATGATACCCCTCCCTCCTATTCTTCGCTATCCATTAAAAAATCCACTACCCACCACCATTTCCTTTACATTCCCAAACAAACCCCCACTCCCTTAAAATCGAACTCTTACAAACAAGGGGTCTTTATGAAGACATTGATTGCGACACTTTTGACGACGACGATGTTGAGCAGCCAAGAGTTTGCCGAGTATCGGGAAAGGCCCATAC
>DATIIR010000112.1:0-9445 GCA_035479435.1 Chlamydiales bacterium | reverse complement strand
CTCGCCGAGAGTTTCGAGGCCTGCCCCGATTTGATGCGAGTTAAAGTGGTCTGTATTTCGATAGTCGTAGTATGTGTTTACGCCGTAAGCTCGGTTTTTCCATAGAAATCTGAGTCCAGTGCCTGCGTTGGCTGCCCATTTCCCGCTATCGGAAAGATGGCCCCTTACATCCAGAAAGGGGGTGACTCTCCATTGACTGGGATCTGAGGAGAGGAAGGCTTCGAGGGTCGTATATCCATCTTCATAGCCGATACCGCCTTTTTCAATATGGCGGAGGGTCGCTCGATAGTGTTGTTTACCGTCAGGGCAGTTCTCCTCTTTTCGGGGAGCGTCTGTAAAACCGCTCAGAGGAAGGATAACAGCACAAAAAACGAAGTAGAATGGTGTTGTTGCATAAATCAAATTAACCACCGAGATCACCGAGGGGAATTTTAGGTCCTTTTTCCTCTTCTCGGTGATCTCGGTGTGCTCGGTGGTTATTAAACCGTCTAACAGCGAAGAATTATGCAACAAGGTCAAGTGGAATAGTTTCATAAATTTTTTCTATTTAATTGAGTAGGTGTAGCCGATTTGTTGGATGTAGGAGATGATGGTTTTGATCCAGCTGATCGATTCTTGGCCCATGACGCGGATGGTGAGAGTCCAGGCGGCGGTCATGAGGGCGATGCCGACCCAAGACTTGAGGGAGATGCCGAGGAAGACGATCTGGACCTGAGGAGCGAGGCGGTTGGCGATGCCGAGGAACATGTCGGTCAGGAGAATGCCGATGAGGGCGGGGGCCGAGAGTTGGATGCAGAGGTTCATCATGGTTTGGTGGAGCGAGAGCATCTGCTTCCAGAAGGTGGTGTGGGAGGAGAAAAGGGTGGGACTGATGAGGCCGTCGGCGGGGATGAGTTGGTAGGAGGTGGCGACGCCGTCGAGAAAGATAAAGGGGCCGTTGAGGGAGAAGAAGATGGCGATGAGGGTGAAGTTGTAGAGCATGCCGATGGAGCCCGTCTGCGTTTGGGTGGTGGGGTCGGTGATCTGGAGGGCTGAGGCGCCGCGCTGGTGGTCGATGAGGCTGCCGGCCATTTGGGCGATGAGAAAGGGGACTGAGGAGAGGAAGCCGATGACGGTGCCGATGAGGAGTTCCTTGAGGAGGAAGCCGATGTAGGTGAGGTTAAAGGGGAGCTCAGCGTGGGCGTTGAGGAGGTTTTGGGGAAGGAAAATCGCCACGAGGGCGACGCTGAACATCATCCGGACGACCATCGGGACGTTCCGAGTGCCGAAAAAGGGGGCGAGCAACATGATCGGAAGGATGCGGGCCAGAGTGAGGAAAAAGAGGGAGAGGACAGTTGCGGGTTGGAGGTTGGGAAGGGAGAGCAGCAATGATAGATACGTATCAGTTGCTGAAAGAGTATTCATTATCCGACGCCTGCGCGGGCGATGGCGCTAAAAATCGTGTTGGTAAATTGGAGTACGCTCGCTCCGAGCCATCCGCCGAGGTAGATGATGGTGAAAATAACGGCGAAGAGTTTGACGGTGAAAGAGAGGGTCTGTTCCTGAATTTGGGTGGCGGCTTGGAAGATGGCGACGATCAGGCCCAGAATCGTGCTGAGGATGATGGGGGGGCCAGAGAGGAGCAGAATGAGGATCAGGGCCTGGTAGGTAAGGGTGTAGATCTCATTTGCAAACATGTTTTACCTAAATGATATTGCTAAGCCCTGAATCAGGACGGTCCAACCATCGACCATGACGAGAAGCAGGAGCTTGATCGGCAAGGCGATTGTGAGGGGTGAAAGCATCATCATACCCATCGCGAGGAGGATGTTGGAGACGACGAGATCGATCACAAAGAAGGGAAGATAAATCAAGACGCCGATCTCAAAGGCCGTTTTTAGTTGGCTCGTGATGAAGGAGGGAATCAAGATGATAAAATCGCTGGTCTTCAGCTGCGCTTTGTACGGGTCTGGGAAAAGGCGGTAGGCGAGGTTGTAAAAACTCTGCGCGTGCTTGGCGGAGCAGTTGCGCTGCAGAAAGTCGCGCAAGGGCTCCTTGGCTTTGTCGACGACGTCGAGGACAAAGATGGCCGACTGATCGGAGATCACCGCAGAGGGAGGGCTGGTCGTAATGACGCCTTCAGCGGCTTTGTACATGAGAAGCGCGGTGGGGAACATCACGTAGATGGTGATGAGGAGCGCGATGCCGTTGAGGACCTGGTTCGGGGGCGTATTTTGCACGCCAAGCGCGTTGCGCAAGAGCGAGAGGACGACGACGATCTTCATGAAAGAGGTGAGGAGCATGATGGCGAAGGGGAGGAGCGAGAGTCCGGCGAGGACGGCGAGCTTGGTGACCATCGAGGGGTTGTTGCTGGGAGGGAGCTCGGGGGTCGCGATGGCTTGAGCGATATTGGCCTTAGCGGGGGCGCTCTGCGCCAGAAGTGGCGAAGTGAGGAGAAGGAGGAGGCAAAGGACGGTTTTCCACATAGTTATCTTTTCATGAATGATTCAAAAGCGGACTCAAGGGCGCGCCACTGGTTTTCTAGCTGCGCATTGATAATACCTGCTTCGGTCTCAATCATGCAACCCCCAGGTTCAATATCGCTCCTTTCTTGGATCGAAAGGCTGTCGAGATGCTCGAAAATCTTCTTGATTTTGTTTTTGCTCTCTTCGAGCGCTTGTAGGTCGGCCTTATTGACGTAAATGATGATCTTTCGGTGTTGTGTGACCGGTTTGAGTGAGGTGAGGACGATGTCGACGATCCGGTCGGGATGGAGTCTTAATTCTTCGCCGATGATTTTGCGCGCGGCTTTGAGTGAGAGGGGCAAAATCTTCTTCTGCACCTCTTCGCGGAGGAGTTTGAGCTCTTTGTCGAGGGCTAAGAGATGCTTGTTGAGGGAGGTGAGCCCCTCTTGAAAGCCCTCTTGGAAGGCGAGTTCCTTGGTTTTTTCGGCTTCGAGGGCGGTGTGCTTCCTAAATTCGGCGGCTTCCCCTTTAACGGTCTTCAGGATCTCATTGGCATCTTCCAGTGTGCTAAACTCTTTGGCAGGGATCACCTTCTTGCCTGGAGCTGTCCGCACCTCTTTACCAGATATTAGGGAAAAGCATTTCATAATAAGTCTTCTATTTGCCGTATGACCACATCGGAGACGCCATGGGTCGCCTCTTTTGTGCAAAGTTTAAAGAGGGCGTTGCCTCGCCCGATATCCAACTGGTGGCAGATGTACCAGATGAAATCGGGATTTTGCCCCGAAAGTGCGGCTCCCAATCGAGCCAATCCTCTCCGGTGAAGGAGTGTGCGGAACGAATCTTCCGTTCCATCCCAGCGCTCAAGTCCCATCCGCGTCAGCACGAAATGCTCTTTGTGCGCCGTGGCCACCTTCAGGAACTTCTTCTCCCCTTCCGATAAGAAACTGTAGATTTTCTTCAGGATTTTTGTCTCTACAATTTGACGCAGTTCTGCAGCGAGGTCGTAGATCGAGAGCGAATCGATGAGGCCGATCAGCTCTTTTTTCGACATGTGGAGGAGGGGTGTCAAAGGGGACGGGGGGAGGAAATTAACCGGTAAGAGGCGATCTTCGGGACCTGTCAGGCTGTGGATTAAAATTTGGCGCAAAAAGGAGCGGGCGATCTCAGTGATCTCGACGGTGGAGGCGGAGACTTTCAGGGCTTTGGCCAGATTTTTGGCAGCATAGGGGCTTAGGCTGGATAAAAAGAGCTTCTGTTCCGCGTCGGGATAGGTTTCGAGCGTGGGCAAAAACCAAGACCAGTGGACTTTCTCCAACATGCCGCCATTGGCAAAGGCTTCGGGCGTCACCTCTTCGGCAAAAGGGGGGAGTCGTTCCAGATGAAGCCGTTCCCCTTCGGGCAAAAACCGCTCCAGCGCCCTCGACTTTTCAGGTGGGCAGCGACTCAAGAAGGCCTTTAAGACCATCGTCCGGTTGTCGCTGGATTTTCTCAAACGTCAAGGTCCCGGTGGAGGCGTTTCTGATTGGTTTTTTTTCATCCGCATAAGAGGGTAAAATTTGTAAACCATCCATCCCATCGCCGCACTAAAGGCGAGCAGCAGTGTGATAAAGGCGAAAAAGATCAAGCGGAAGCGAGCGAGGGAACTCTTTGTCAAGACAATGCCCCAAATGCTCACGTAGGTCTGCTGCAGCGCTTTGGCGCCGATCATTTCGCCCTCAGGTTGCAATGTGATGTCGGCGAAACGGGAGCGGTCGGAGATGACAGCCACGTCTTCGTAACTTAGGCCATTGACGCTTCCCGCCATGAGGCGCTTGATCTTCACTTCCATGTGGCTGTTTGGATCTTCCATCACGCCCTGGTGCTTGACGTAGACGGCGGCGGTGATTTTGGGCTGGGGCACTCCGGGCACGGGAGTGACCGATGTATCGGGAAAGGAGATCTGCACATCTGCGTCGAGGACGCCATCGATTTTTCGGATGGTGTTTTTCAGCTCTTCTGCCAGACCCGATTGGTAGCGAATTGTCTCTTCTCTATCCGATTGGACCAGTCCCGATTTGGCGAAGAGAGTTAAGAGGTTGGTTCCTTGGATGCGAGGCAGGCCGTAGCGGTTGAGCAAGGCCATTGCCTCAGTGGATTGGCTACCATCGACGGTGATGCTGTACAAATCGGAGGGAGCCGTTCCGCCGATAGCTGACGTTGGCGCAGCCACTTTTTGCGCTGCGATCCCTTTGGACGCCAGGAAGACGACGATTTCGTTCGCCTCTCTCTCATCGATATTGTTGACAATCGATTGATTGGTCGTGCAACCCGCGAGAAGAACAAGAAGACAGAACCTAAAAAAAGTCTTTTTCATAAATTTCCACACCCTAAGATAGTTATACCATTAGGGCATTTCCTTTTTCAATCTCTAGATTTTTTTAATAACCATTTTGGACTATTGCCGAAGCGGCGCCGAAAGTAATCGAGTACGCCTGCGCAGCCCGCTTTGTATCTTCTCACTTTTTCCCGATCGCTGGAGAAGATCGATTTCAGGAGGAAGTGGCGCACCATTTTCCAAATTTCGGGCGCGATCACTTTTCGGTAGATCCTTTTTTTTTCTTCGGGCGTGCAGTTGCGCTCGATCCAAAGGAGACGGCTCCGCCACCAAAAGTAGTGCGTGTGGGGTTTGCCGCCGGTGAAAGAAGCGGAGACTTTGTGCCAGATTCTGGCTTCGGGGGCGGTCCATGTTTCAAAGCCCGCTTTGCGAGCGCGGTAGCAAAAGTCGGTCTCCTCCCAAAAGAGGAAGAATTTGGGTTCCAAAAGACCGATTGTTTCGGGCACGGAGCGGTGCATGAGGAGCGCCGCGCCGCAGACATAATCGACCCGTTGCATATTGCAATAGGGATGATCACACTGCCCCGATTCGGGAGAGGTGAATTCGGCGATTTGGGGGCTCCAGTAGCCGCCGAGGTGGTCGATTACCTTGGGTTGACTGTAGCGGAGGATTTTGGCCCCGAGGATCTTGGCCCTCGGCTCCTGTTCAGCTGCAGCCATAAATGCATTGAGAAAATCGGGAGCAACGGTGGTGTCGTTATTCAAAAGGAGGATCCATTCGGCATGGTGGCGCAAACACCATTCAATTCCCGCATTATTGCCTCCGGCAAAACCCAAATTCGCCCCAGTTTCCAGAATGGGGAGGCTCGGATAGGCGGCGCGGAGGGCGGCTACAGAGCCATCGGTCGAGCCGTTGTCCACGACGATGGCTTGGAAATTTGAGTAGGTGACTTTTTCCAAAGAGGCGAGGCATTCGAGAGTGTCTTTTTTACCGTTCCAGTTGAGGAGGAGGATCAAGATTTTAGATGCTCTGGGCATGGATGTCCTTAGTGAGAGAGGCAGTCAGGTGAAGACCCCGTTCGGGCACGGGCACGGGCACGCACACGGGCACGAGAAGCAGTCGGGTGAAGCCCAGGGTGCACCCCGCAGGGGAGGCGCTGCCCCGTGCCGTTGAGGTTATTTCGTGCCCGTGCCCGTGCCCGTGTGCGTGCCCGATTCTCTTCTCAAACGCTCTTTTCATAAGCTTCCCACCCAACTTCCCTATAAATCATTGCCTGGCTTTTAGGATCTTTCGCATGCGTAATATCCCTGCCGACGATGATCACATCGCTCTGGTTTTTGATAAGGATCTCATCGACCGTGCGGTAGCGCTGGCCCAGCGCGTCCTTCCCGGGCTTTAGCTTCACGCCTGGCGTAAAGTGGATCATCCCCGGCTGCTTGCTCACTTGATGCAGCGCGATGAAT
Organism: Chlamydiales bacterium; assembly: GCA_035479435.1. Classification (GTDB taxonomy): domain Bacteria; phylum Chlamydiota; class Chlamydiia; order Chlamydiales; family SM23-39; genus REEB52. The sequence goes on along the minus strand of DATIIR010000112.1, from coordinate 3,221 downwards.
CCCATCACGACATCGGCGTGCGCCTCTCCCATCTCAACGACCTTCTTAGAATAACTTCCGCTCGCTAGTGTTCCCTGCGAACTCATCTCCGCAATGAGAAGTAAAGAGGAACTCTTAAGCCCCTCGATGAGGCCAGGTCCAGGGACCGCTTGAGCGTTGATGATGTCGGCCCATTCGGCGATCCGGTAGATGCCACGGGTGTACTGATGGGATACCGTTTGCCCGATGTCGGCGAATTTGCGGTCTTCGAAGATGAGGAAGCGGTGCTTACTCGCGAGGTGGCGCAATTTAGGGCCAAAATCGGGTGTGAAATCGTCGAGGATATCGACATGCGTTTTGAGGACGCAAAGGTCGGGGCCGAGCTGGTCGGCCAATTCGAGGAGTTGACTTTGCGACGTCACATCGAGGGCTAAAGAGAGATTGCTCTTTTTGTCCTCCATCAGTTTGAAGAGTCTTTGTGCCATGGGATGGCGGGTGAGACTCGCCCGTTTGAGAAAGGAGAGTTTAGACATGTGTTTGATTATCCCGGATAAATGTGGCAACCGATGCGGCGACCGATGCGTTGATTTTTTTTTCGCGAAGCAATTCTTCGACGATCGCTGAGATGGTGCAGACGGGATGAACGCGAAAGCCCTTCCCCTCGATGAACTTGCGCCCTCCCTGTTCCCGATCGACAAGAACCGCGATGTCCTCCACGATGAGCCCCTCTTGTTGGAGGGGGACGATGGTCTCAAAAATGCTCTGACCTGAAGTGATCACGTCTTCGACGACGAGACACCGCTGATCGGGTTGATAAATCCCCTCGACCATTTTCCCCGTCCCATATTCTTTTTTCTCTTTGCGCCGCAAAACCATCGGCAACGAGTGCTGGATCGAAATCGCCGTCGCAAAGGGGAGCGCAGTGTAGGGAACTCCACAGACAAGGTCGTATTTGCAATTTCTCACCGCCTCGTGGATCGCCTCGGCGATCAGGACGAGGAGCTTGGGACTGGAAATCGTGATCCGCAAATCGATATAGATGGGGGAAACGATGCCGCTCTTGAGCGTGAAGGTGCCGAATTTCACGGCGCCCAATTCAAATAGTTTATGTATGAGAGAGCGAACGTGCATGGTACCTCATGGCCAAATAGGGATCCCACATCATACCCGTCGCACTCATGGCGACCTGAGCTCCCGCTTCAAAAAATTCATCGAAATGTTCCGGCAACATGATGCCGCCGCAGCCCATCAGTGTGAGATCGAGCTTGTTTTCCCGAATGATGCGGGCCCCATCGCGGATAAACGACAACGCCGCCGGGCGAATCGCCGCGCCACATACACCGCTTGTTTTCCGATTCTCATCCAATGGCGGTTCGATCTTCATGCTCACCGTATTGATCCCACACATAGCGCGCACACCCGCTCTCGCCGCGGCTAAAAAGACGCTTTTCATCAGATGCAAATCGGGAAAAAGGCCCACTTTTAAAATGAGCGGCACAGGGTGGATCGCCCTCGCAATAGACCGCGCGTATTCATGCAGCGTCTCGGGGCTGTTGTATAAAATCCCCTCTCCCTTGGCGATGTTAGGACAGGAGAAGTTCGCTTCGATGATGCGAGCGCCCGCTCCCGTCGCCATGACAGCTGTTCGGACAAAATCTTCGCCGACGCTCATCCCATGTTTTGGCGTTCCGTAGACGGAGACGACCATCACCTGCCCTTTTTGCAGCGAGCGATTGGCCCTTTCGATATCCTCCAGCAAAAAATCGGGCGATCGGGAGGGGTTTCCAAACGAGTTGGTGATCGAGATGTCTGCCGAGCGCTCCGGCCGGCCGGTTCGGCGCCCGTTCGCGTCGACAAAAGCCACATTGGGCAATGCGTGGCTGGGGTGGGCTTCGCTCCGAATCGTCTTATAGACCGGGATGTCAAAGCCCAACTTCCCCGCCAGGGCGATCCATTTGGAATTGAGCAGCGGCCCCGCGGGCACGCCGATGGGCGAGTTGACCTGATACCCAAGAAAATCGAACATTTTTTCGGCTTTTGGCCTCTTTGGAATCTCCCCCTTGAAAAAAGGGCCCTCTTCCGCATTTTCTGCATACGTTTTCCCAATATCGTAGATCGGGTCAGACAGCATAGACTTTTCCTTTCAAAATGGTGTAGCGGGGCCAACCTCTCAAGGTCATTCCCGCATAGGGAGACCATTGCGCCTTCGTTTTCAAATGCGCGTTGTCTACGGTCCGCTTTTCGTTCATATCGACCAGGACCACGTCGTCATTGATCGGCCAATGAAAGATCTCTCGGGGTCGAGTATGAGTCAGCGAAACGATTTGTGCCAGAGAGATTTTTTTCTCGTGATACGCATTCAACAGAAGTGGCAAATAGAGTTCGATCGACGGGAATCCCGATGGCGCAGCCCCATACGGGCGCCTTTTCTCTTCCAATGTGTGGGGCGCGTGATCGGTGCCGATCGTATCGATCGTCCCATCGCCAATGGCCTCCCATAGCGCAGCGCAGCTCTCTCTCAACGGCGGATTCACCAGCGCGCAAGTCCCCATCTTCTCATACGCTTGCGTCGTCAGGAACAAATGGTGGGGCGTCGCCTCGGCGTAGACCGGTAAGCCCGCCCGTTTCGCCTCCCGGATCAGATCCAACTCCTCCCGCGTGCTCACGTGAGCAATGTACAATCGGACCCGATGCTTCGCCGCCAGGTCGATCGCCATCCGCACGGCCCTCGCAGCCACCTCTGGATTGCGGATCACAGAGTGGAGCGCCGCCCCCAAATGTAAAGCGGCTTTACATTCAACTTTTCTTTCCTCAATCAGCTCCTCGTCCTCGGCGTGGACGGCGACTAGGACCCCATTTTCTCCTGCGATGCGGAACGCCTTTTCCAGTGCTGCGGGATTGTCCATCAGCAGATCGCCCGTTGAAGAGCCCATATAGATTTTCAGGCCGACGATTTGGTCTTTGACTTTGGGGATTTCTTCGAGGTGATTTTGATCGGCGCCCAAGTAGAGTCCGTAACGGAGAGGGATTTTTTGCAATTGGGCGTTGATGAGGGCTTTTTTTTCCGACAGCCGCTTCTGGCTGATGCAAGAGGGGGTATTATTGGGCATGTCAAATACGGTTGTGACACCGCCGGCGATGGCAGCCCTTGAGGCTGTTTCCCAGGTCTCTTTGTGTTCGGCTCCGGGCACTCTGAAGTGGACGTGGGGGTCGATGAGTGCGGGCAACATCACCAAGTTTTC
>DATIIR010000111.1:0-28277 GCA_035479435.1 Chlamydiales bacterium | reverse complement strand
GGCGCCTTGACTGGAGGGCGAGTGGGAGTAATAGATCGAACCCTCTCCACCTTGGCCACAGTCCCCGTCCGCCTAGCCGAAGCCGACGGAGTCACAGCGCGTAACGGCGCCTTGGCTGATCGAGACCTCTCCATCCCTTTGGCCGCAGCCGCACTCGCCCGTTTAACGGAATTGGGCTGTGGGGAAGGAGGAACTGCAACCCGATCTGGGCGAAGTACAGAAGAAACCCCCTCCGGCACTTTGAATTTTGAGCCTGGAACCACGGGCACTAACTGCACTGCAGGCGCAGGCCTGTCTCCCCTGACTCTAACCACCATAATTCCTCCCTCACATTCGACTGCCTTGAAAGGGGCAACAGTATAGAAAAATTTTTTATTTTACACAAACGAAATAGACCAAAAAACGGCAGGAACGATATAACAGTAAAAATTTCTTATTTTTTTCGGGGGATTCGAGGTGAATAGGGTCAGAGTCAGTGTCGATCAGTGTAAGGCCATAGGGAAGGTGTTGCAAACACTATCCATTAAGCCTACGGTCTATCGGCGGGAATACTTTTCGTTGAACGTGCCTGCTGAAACAAAGTTGCGGATGTTTTTCTTCAGCATCGGCATCTGCCAACAGACCCACACATTGATCCATAGAAAACTAAACCTGGTGGGTTTCAATTATCTGGAAAAGATTTTTGCCGATTTGGCCAAAGCCAATTCGGAGCTCCTCGATCCCTTTTTCGTGAAAAACCAGACGCCGCAAGCTTTATCCAAGCGCTTCTCATCGCTCTTTTCTGAGACGGGTGATCCAAAAGATTGCACCCTGGATCGCCTGGATGAACGCTCGCGCCTTTGCATCGACATGAGTCACAAACTCGTAGAGAACTACGGAGGGCAAGTAGGTGCCCTTGTGGCTAAAAGCCAGGGGTGTTTGGCTGGAGAAGAGGGGATCTACAATCTCGCTTCTCATTTCGAAGCCTACTCAGATCCTCTGAAGAAAAAAAGCTCCCTTTTCGTCACCTTCGCCCACCAAGTGGGGCTTTTTGCCATTCAAGATGTGGAAAATTTGATCCCCGTTATGGATTACCACGTGCAGAGAGTGCTCTTGCGCTTTGGCTGCGTCGAAATCCTCGATGAGGCATTGAGACAAGCTCTCTTAAAGCAAGAAAAACTGCCCTCCGATGAAGAGATCCGGTCCGCCTCCATCGACGCCGTGCATCAGCTAGCGCACTATTCAGGACATTCCCTATTCAATATCCACGATTTTCTATGGCCTCTGGGAAGGAGCTGCTGTAAAGAAAAACCGCTTTGCCAACACGGCCTTTGCGATAAAACTCCTTGCACATTCGACTCCTTCGTCCAACTCCCCTCTCGCCACACCCACTGCGTCTTTGAGGGAACCTGCAAGGGAAGCCTCAAAGAAGAATATAGAAACCTATGGCAACCGTTAGTCGACACCCATTACTACTGAACTGGAGGCAGCCTTGAATCGCTTGTTCCACAGGTTCGGTAAAAAGATCAGCGCAGAGATAGAAACATGGAGGGCGAGAGTTCGCGGAGGGATCAACCAACTAGAGATCAGACGGGGCCTTGCCCTGAGTCAAGGAGTTCACTATGCGCCCTCAGAACGCCCACAAAAAAAATTAACCACCGAGCACACCGAGAGCACCGAGAAAGGGTAGGAATATGCGCGTTTCGCGCCTCGGTGTCTCTCGGTGCTCTCGGTGGTTGAAAAAAATTAGCGAAAATCATGGATTAGACAGGTCGACGGTCTCATCATTGGTCTTGCTGTTAACCTCACAAGACCCCCTCCTTCACTCAGGGCAAGGCCCCGTCTTTCCTCTAGTTGATTGATCCCTCCGCGAACTCTCGCCCTCCATGTTTCTATCTCTGCGCTGATCTTTTTACCGAACCTGCTGAACTAAACAAACTCAACTCGCTGACTATTAATGGCTTAAATAATGTTAAATAAAGAGTTTATTATAATAAAGATTGTGTTATAATATCTTGCATGACAATAAATACATTGCGCCGCTATCCACCTATCATGGTCCCACCCACGCCGGTGCCAACGCAGGCTGAAATCGTGCTCGGAACTGCGACGAAATCCATGGGCTTGATATCCGCGGGTCTGCTGGTAGCGTCATTCTTGTTTCCCCCTTTGTTCACCGGATTTCTGATCGCGATCACCCTGACCATTATCCTGCTCGCTGTCACTAGCGCGGCTTCTGCTATTAACCCAACAGGTAAATAAGAGACAAGATGCGCCAGCGAGGCAAAGCGAAATGGAAGGGGCGTTAGCCCCGGTCTGACCGAGAAGCACCATTGCCAAAGGCAAGGGCGACGAGGAAGATCCATTTCGCGAAGCCGCAGCCAGCAGATTGTCTCTTATTTGCCTAGCGGGTTAATGAATCAACCACCAAGTAGCGATGCCGAGATAGATCGCAGTCGTGAGAATATCGACGATCATGAGAACGACTGGGCCGGAGGCGACCTTCGGGTCGAGTTTGAGACGGTTTAGGCCGATCGGCACGATAATGCCAAAGATGGCCGAAAAAGAGACGCCTGTAATGATGCCGACGCCTATGGCAATGGAGGGCAAGATCCCATCGCCCCAGAAAAGTGAGAGGGCGCCTACCAAAATCCCCAAAGTGATCGCCAAGAGAACAACGAGCTGCCACTCCCGGTAGGCGCGCACTTGAATCGACTTCCAACTAAAGCGAGGTCGACGGAGAAACTGAAGACTCTGCGCCATCGATTGCATCGAGGTCGACTCGCTGAGCGTGAGGACGAGAGGGATGAAAAAAGCGAGGAGGAGAACTTTGGCCAAAACAAGCTCGAAGACACGCGAAATGACAGCGCAGCAAAGGCCCGAAAAGACATTGCAGAGAAGCCACGGCATCCGATGGCGAAAACCTTGGAAAAGCGAGGGCCTCTTCTTCTCTTCCAACGTGATCCCGATCATCTGAAAGACATCTGAGCGCCCCCGCTCATCGGAAAAATTGATCGGCTCCTGCATCACCATCTGCACGTCGATGGCGCCGAGAAGCTTGCCCTCCTTATCGACGACAGGAAGAGCGAGAAGCGGGTGAGCGGCAAAAAGCTCCATCGCCTCCTTCATCGACTGCGCCGCGTGGATCTTAATCACCGCGTGGAGCATAATGTCTTCAATTTTGCGTGTCGGCTCGGCGAGAAGGAGCTGGCGCGTCGAGACAACGCCTTTTAACTTGTGGGCGTCGTCCACTGCGTAGAAATAGATGATCTTCTGATTGATCTTCCGCTTGCGAAGAGCAGAGAGAGCTTCCTCCACAGTCGCCGTTTGCAAAATCACCGTCTCAATCGGCAACGCGCACTCGAGCACCGATCTGGCTAAATCATGATCCATCATAGCCGGCAGAACCCGATTCTTGAAGTTATTTGTGTACAGATTAGATCATGATTGCAACTTAAGCGGCAAGAAGTTATTTTTTCTCCCTAAAGTAGGGAGTTTGCACATGCTGAACGTAGAAAATCAGATCGCAAAAGTGGAGAAATGGATCAACCCTTTCGACTGGGTCCCAGGCATTTCTTCGTTTAGCGGCATGATCCGCATCCTCGCCGCAGAGGTGCAGGTGGTGGCGGGCGTCGCCTTGGCCGTCTTCAAAATGTGCCAAATCGTCTGGACAGGACGGGGAAGCTACACGAAGGCGATGGAGAGGGGCCTCTACTACTCTCTCCACGGCTTGGCCAACATCGCCCGCGGCTGCATCGCCATGCTGCCAATCGTCAACATCTCGCTCTTCGTCTACGATCGATATATCGGACGGGTGAATTACGAACGAGAAACCCTCCGTTCTAGCGACGCCTACCCTCTCACAACCGCTCACCGCCTTGTCGCTGTTGAATTCTTTTAAAATGCACGATATGATTAAGCCACTATGGCAAAAAGTTGGGACTCTTCGGAACAGTGGTACTCCTCCTGCGTGGGAGAAAAGGGGCACTATTACCATCAGGCAGTCGTCCTCCCGAATGCGCTCCGCCTCTTGGGAGCGAAGGGGTCGCTGCTGGATCTAGGTTGCGGCCAGGGCGTCTTGGCGCGCCAGCTGCCAGCCGATATCGACTACTGCGGCGTCGACTTCTCCAAAGCGCTAGTTGAGAAGGCCAAAAAGATGAGCCCCAACAGGAACTTTATCGTGGGCAATGCGTCGGCGGAGATCGGCGTAGAGAAGCGCGATTTTGACCGCGCGTGCTTCATCCTATCGCTTCAAAATATCGAAGACGGAGAGGGAGCTATCGAAACGGCCGCCCGCCACCTGAAAAAGAGGGGCCATCTCCTGATCGTTCTCAATCACCCTTGCTTCCGGATCCCGCGCCAAAGCGACTGGGGCGTCGACGAGAAGGCGAAGCTCCAATACCGGCGGATGAATGGCTACATGTCGCCTATGGACATCCCCATCCAAACCACTCCCAGTAAAGGGGAGGCCTCCGAGACGACATTCTCTTACCACCGCCCCCTTTCGACTTACGCCGCCTGGTTGCAGAAGAAAAAATTCTGCATCACGGCCATGGAAGAGTGGTGCTCCGACAAGAAAAGCGAAGGGGCGAGGGCGAAAATGGAGGATCGGGCGCGCAGAGAATTCCCCCTCTTTTTGGCAATTTTAGCGGCGAAGGAAGGTTAGTATGTGTGGCGTTTTTGGATACATTGGCGATGAAGACCCCTTAAACATCTGCGTTGCTGCCCTGGAACAACTCGAGTATCGGGGCTACGATTCGACCGGAATTGCGGGACTGAGCAGTGGGCAAATCACCATCTACAAAGAGGCGGGCAAACTCGCGAATTTGAAGCTCAAGTTGCAGCCAAAGACCTTCGCCCTCGCCATCGGCCACACACGCTGGGCGACGCACGGCAAAGTCAACAACCAAAACGCCCATCCCCACTTCGATGCAGAGGAACAGATCGCCATCGTCCACAACGGAATCATTGAGAACTACGATGAGCTCAAAGAGAAGCTGCAGAGCGAGGGGGTCTCTTTTCACTCAGAAACCGACACCGAAGTGGTCGTCCAACTCGTCGCAAAGCACTACAAAGGAGACCTCGTGGAGGCGGTCCGAAATACGCTGCCGCTCCTCAAGGGGCAATTCGCCTTCGCCTTCATCCACAAAAATCACCCCGATCTCATTGTCGCTACAGCCCGGGAATGCCCCCTCTCTATCGGCTTCGATGATCCCCGTTCCCAATCGATCATCTCCTCCGACCCCAACGCGTTTTTAGGCGTTACGCTCAACGTCCTCTTCCTGCGCAACGATGAGATCGCCAAGGTCCAAAAAGGGAAGGTCGAGATCTCCGACAGGGACCGAAAAATCGTCGCGAGAAAAACCGAGCGCCTCGAGGGGCGCAATAAAGCCCCCTCTAAAGAGGGCTTCGCCCACTTCTTGCTGAAGGAGATCTTCGAACAACCCGCCACGATCCAAAAGGCCATTTTGGGGCGGATGGATGAAGATGCCGTGCAGTTCGAATCGCTCTCCGAAGAGTTCCGCAAGGCCAAGCGGGTCTGGTTCATCGGCTGCGGCACTTCGGCCAATGCCGGCATGATCGGAACGCTCTTTCTCGAGGATCTGGCCCACATTCCAGCGCACACGGAGATCGCCTCGGAAGCGCGCTACCGCATCATCCCGGAAGGGACTCTCGTCGTCGCCATCAGCCAGTCGGGAGAGACTGCCGACACGATCTCCGCTGTGAGAGAGATCCGCGGCCGTGGCCACAAAGTACTCGGCATCTGCAATGTCGCCAACTCGACGCTGACCCGTGAGACAGATGGGTGCATCTTTCTGAAAGCGGGTCCCGAAGTGAGCGTCTGCTCCTCCAAAGCCTTCACCTCGCAAATCGCCGTCCTCTACCTCTTCGCCCTCTACATGGCAAAAAAATCAGATCCCGAGCTGAAAAAAATTCCAGCTCAGGTGCAGCAAGTCTTAGACCAAGCGCCAGAGATCCAAAAGATGGCGCAGAAATATAGCCGCTACAACGACTTTTTTTTCATGGGAAGGCGCTACATGTACCCCACCTGCATGGAGGCTGCCCTCAAACTCAAAGAGATCTCCTATGTAAACGCCAACGGCTATCCCGCGGGGGAACTCAAACATGGCCCCATCGCCCTCATCGACAGCAACTTCCCCGTGATCGCCTTCTGCGCCAATCACAAGACGCAAGACAAGATCCTCAGCAATTTGCAAGAGGTGAAAGCCCGCGGCGCCCCCATCCTCGCCCTCGCCCCTGAGAATCTCAAAGCCGCTGCCTCCATCGCCCACGATGTCATTTGGCTCCCCCCCGCAAGCGATGAGCTCTCTCCCTTCGCCTCCACGGTCGCAGGCCAACTCCTCGCCTACTACATCGCCCTCGCCCGCGGCTGCGACATCGACCAACCCCGCAATTTAGCTAAATCGGTAACCGTAGAGTAACTTGCATGCGCAAATGGCTCATTCCTCTCATCGCACTCTTCGCTCTTCTCACCGCTTTCTTGCCCAAGATCGCCTCGACGCCCCCCTTCAATCCCCTTTTCGTCCGCATTCTCGAGTCGAGAAGCCCTCTCCATATGCATGTCGATCACTTGGATCTCTCCTGGCTTGGGCCGCAAAAATTCCATCAGATCCAATGGACACACGACAATGCCACCGGCTCGATTGAAGAGTTTTCTATCGACGCCCCATTTTGGTCATTTAGAGGCCCCTTTCAGCTGAAAAACGGATCGCTCTCCTACCAAAATGCCAATGTAGAAAAAATCGAAGGGCAGCTCATCGACAACGATTTCGAACTCACTGGCGTTGCGCAGCAAGGAACCCTCTCATTGAAGGGGAAAATCTACTCGCAATTCCACTTCCATATCGGCGTCGACATTCAGAATTTTCCCCTCCTCGCCATCGATCCAAGGCTCGATCAGATCTTTGGCCCCACCCTCACTCTCAACGGCGCGCTTCAGATGGAATCGGGCAAGGGGCGCATTGACCTCAACATCGCCTCTCCCAACATCACCACCCAGCTGCACGGCTATCTCACCGAGCAGGCGATCACACTCCGAGAGCCCCTCGCCGCCTCCATCCGCCTCACTCCTGAAATCTGCGCCCTCTTTCTCAAAGACGCCAATCCCCTCTTTTTAGCGAGCCTTGAAGCCTCCAAACCGCTCTCCCTCCGCATCGCTCAAGACGGGCTCCACTTTCCCCTCCCCTTTTCCCTCGAGCACTTCCTCCTCAACGGAACCCTCGATTTGGGCCAAACGCGCGGACAAACCGGCAAAGCCCTCACGACCATCATCAAGTTTGTCAAAGAGGAGCCCACTCCCCACACCAATCTCTGGTTTGCCCCCTTTGCCTTTCGCCTTCACGACGGCATCCTCGAAGCGGGCCGTATGGACGCCCTCGTCGCCGACTCGATCCACATCTGCACCTGGGGACACATCGACCTGATGAGGGACCAGATCCACATGTTTCTTGGCATTCCAGCCAAAACTCTCAGGAAGTTTTTTGGCATTCGGAATCTTCCGGAGCACTATGTCCTGAAGATCCCGATTCAAGGATCGACGGGACATCCCGAAGTCGTCAAAGGGCAAGCTGTCGCCAGGGTTGCAGCGCTAGTCGCCGGCTCCCAAGTATCTAAAAGGGGTTATCTCGGTAGTCTCAACGACCTTTTCCATCCCGCGGAAGAGGAAGACATCCCCCACGCCCAACACCCCTTCCCCTGGGAAGAGTAAACAGATCCCCCACGCCAAAGCCCGTGCCCGAGCCCGTGTGCGTGCCCGTGCCCGAGCCCGAATGGGGCAGCACCTACCCACAAGTATATCTGGCAAGGCAAGAATACAGGATAACGACTCGCTCCGCGAGTCTAAGGATGCCCACTCGCTGTGCGAGTGGGCAAGATACGTCCGCCTGATGGCGGACTAGCAAGATAATAGAAAGGGGGAGCGCCGGGCCCAGCCAAAGGCTGGAATTGCGCCTTTGGCGCAATTGCGAATTGCATTCGCGCCCGGCGCTCCCCCACGCTTCGCGTCTCCTTGGGGTATGGAGCCTCCCCATATCCTGTAAGCCTGCTATCAAGCAGGCGATGCCGTACAACGGGACGCTTCAATAGCGATGATCCTTGCTGTTTGTTGACGTAGAGCATCAGCCAAGGCCCTGCGTGCACTTCTGAAATCCAGCGCTTTAAATGGAGCAATATCCTTGTGTTTCATGACTAGAACAACTTCTCTTGTCGATGAATTCCAGACATCGTTAAGAACTGGGGCGTTCGGGTTTGCGGTTGCCAACACTCTCGCAAGAAGTTCTATCGTTTGTTGCACCCTATACGAGATCGCTTCGATCGTTTGTTCTCGAGAATCGACCCGGAATGGGAAGTTTGCAAGAGGATGACCTTCGCGACTCTTCGGGTTGAGGATCCCCGCATCCGGATCTTGTTGGTCTAATAAAAATTGGTGACAAATTCTTTGAGCTGCCTCTATCACTTCATCAGAATAGTGGTGAGCAAGCGGGGTCTCTTTGTCGCATTTTTCATAGACTCTTGTCAGTGAACAGTGGGCGTATTTGGTATGCTCTGGTGCTAATTGTGCTGGTGGTACTGGTGTTGCCATAATCCTCTCCTTTTGGTTGAAGGAGGTAGGATCCTACAAGTTGGGTAGACTATTTTTCAATGACATTCTATAACATGTTTATAACCAACGAGTTACACGAAACACCAACAACAAAGGATATCCAGAAAGAATAATAATATTTTTATTATATTAAGTTATTATTTCCGTTTTGTTTAACTAGTATGGCGTTTATAATGTCGGCATATGGAAATAGAAGCAATTCTTGAACCAGACCCGATTGACCTCTCTTTCCGGGAGGAGCCCGCTTCCGAACCGATCCCGGAGGGCGAGGGGCATCTTCTTGTAGTCGATCTGTGGGCTTTTGGGGAGTCTTGGAGTGAGGTACAGGCGACGTATGGTACGGTCGAGAACCTCTACGCCGCCATCTTGGATCGACTCGACGCCATCCGGAATTTGAAAGAGGCGTGTAGAGCGCAAACGGAAGAGATTTGCATCCCCTTTCGACTCGATCCTATCCAGAGTGGAATCAGCGGCTCCTATTTTCTCCTAGATGGGGAAGAACGGCCTCTTTATGTGATCAAGCCCATCGATGAAGATGCGGGCTGCCTCAACAACCCGAAATGGTTCCGTTCCCCTTTTGAAATGAGCCCTATCCGGGAACATATGCCCCTTTACTGCGCCCCATTCCGCGAGGTGGCAACTTATGACATCGCGTGTCTGATCGGTGTAGATGGAGTGGCTCCCAAAACCGTATTGACCATCCTCGATTCTCCCTCGTTCTACGATTTCTCTGAATCGGTCGCAAGAGAGGAGCTCTTCAGCTACGAAATGCAGGTGGGACCTCCCGATAAGGAGAAATTGTGCTCCGCGCAAGAGTACGTGCCCAATTCCCAAACGCTTTCCGCCGTCGTGCAGGAACTCCAAGCGATGGAGCTCAATGATGAGGAGATCGCCGCCCGCTTTGATCAGAACGACTTCGAAGATGCCAATATCCTCATTTGGACGACCTATGATACCGACGCCCACAGAGGCAATATCCTCTGCTATCCCAAAGGGACCGACGCCTTAGGCAACGAAATTCTGGGACTCAAAAAGATCGACAATGGCCTCGCCTTCCCGGAAGAGAACCAAGAGCTGCGCAATGCCCTTGCGTATCTCCCCAATGCAACAAAGCCCCTCTCCGAGGAGGCAAGGACAAAAATCGCCTCTATCGATGTCGATGCGGTTGCAGAAAAACTGAAAACCCATCATCTTGATACTTCCATCAAGGCCCTCCGAGAGCGGATGGAGTCGTTAAAGACTCTCGCTCAAGATCGGTCATTGACAATTCAAGAGATCAATCGAGCAATGAGGTACCTATGAACCAATGGATCCCGAAATTCTTCATGGGACTACTTCCCTTTGCCGCAATTCACGGAGCTGATATGAAACTCGTCCACGCGCCCACGGGCTACGTCGTTGTAGAATTTAAGCAAGATGGCCAAATCATCTTCAATGATCGCTACCTCAAAGCAGAAATGGAAGAGCAAGGGATCCTCATCCCTCCCGCCATGAGGGCGAAGTTCGACAACAAAAAGACCGTCTTCCTCGACGATCCCCTTTTCCCCCGCGCTTTTGTCGAAGTCTACTGTCCTCTCTGTATCGCCGATCCCGCCTTCACTTGGAAATAAGACTCCGTTTTGTTATTTGAAAGTAGATGAGAAAAAGAGTCACTCTTGAAGAGATCGCCCGCCGGACGATGATCGAAAGGGGGTTTATCCCTGCGTTTCCCGAAAATGCGCTGCAGCAATTGGAGACGATCACAGCGCCTGCACCGGCGCACGATTCGTTTCGCGATATGCGGGGGCTGCTGTGGGTTTCGATCGACAATGAGGACTCAAGGGATCTCGACCAGCTGACCTTCGCTGAGAAAGACCGCATCTATGTCGCCGTAGCCGATGTCGATGCATTGGTGAAGAAAAACACTCCGATCGACCAGATGGCCGCCCACAATACCACCTCGGTCTACACACCCACCGAAGTGTTCCCGATGCTCCCGCTAAAGCTCTCCACAAATCTCACTTCGCTCAATGAAAAGAGCGACCGGTGCGCGATCGTCATCGAAGTAAGTGTCGAGGGCGACGGCCGTTTTGAACTGAAGGATATCTACCACGCTCTGGTGCGCAATCAGGCGAAGTTGAGTTATCCTTGCGTCGGCGCCTGGCTGGAGCACATCATTTGCAAACACCCCATCCCTCCCATCGCGAACTTGCGGGAGCAATTGTTTCTTCAAGATGAATTGGCGCAGCGCATTCAGCAGTATAGGAATAAGCAGGGAGCGCTTGAATTTGGCGAGATCGAGTTGCATCCCGTCATTGTCGATGGGATCCCCGTCGCACTGGAAGAGTTGGGGCAAAATAGGGCCCACAAGCTCATTGAAAACTTCATGATCGCCGCCAACGTCGCAGCGACTCGCTATCTCAAAGACCGGAAGCTTCCCGCCCTGCGACGCGTCGTCAAAACGCCCAAACGGTGGGACCGGATCGTCGCCCTGGCCAAAGATCTCGGCGAGCCGCTCCCCCCAAAACCCGATCCCAAGGCCTTGAGACTCTTGCTTCTCAAGCAGCAAGCGGAAGCTCCTCTTCAATTCCCCGATCTCTCGACCGCCATCATCAAGCTTCTCGGTAGGGGCGAGTACGTCCTCTCTGTGCCCGGCAAAAAATCTCCCGGCCACTTCGATCTAGCCGAGCACGAGTACACGCATGCGACAGCCCCCAACCGCCGTTTTCCCGATCTCATCATGCAGCGCCTTCTCAAGAGCGCCCTGTTCCATACCCAGTCGGTCTACACCAATCAAGAACTCGAGACCCTCGCAGCCCATTGCACGCAAAAAGAGGACGATGCGGCCAAGGTGGAGCGGCACATGATGAAGTGTGCTGCGGCTGTCGTCTTAGAGAAAGAGATAGGGCGCACCTTCTCGGCCATGGTGACGGGGGCAGCGCCCAAAGGCACCTGGGTGCGGCTCCAATCGCCCCGGATCGAGGGGAAGCTCATCCGAGGACAAAAAGACGTCGATGTCGGTGATTTCCTCAAAGTCAAACTCATCCACGTCGACGTAGCGCACGGCCACATCGACTTCGCAACCGCTTAAGGCTATCGCCGGCATCTCAACACAGGTTTGGTAAAAAGATCAGCACAGAGGTAGAAAAATAGAGGACGAGAGTTCGCGGAGGGAAAAGTCAACTAGAGATGGGACGGGGCCTTGCCCTGAGTTATGGAGATGGGCTTGTGGGGTGAACGGCAAGATCAACGATGAGACCATTGCATAAAAAGAAAAACAGGATATGCATGATCACAAGTGGCATGATAAGCAGGATAAAAAAACATAATATCATGCAAACTATGTCAATACCGTAAGTGGTCTAGGGGTGAGAGGGGGGCTGTTCAACCTCACTTGCAGGTGCAGGAAGAGCGGGGTGTGGTCGTTCAGAAGGACGGATCAGGTGAAGTGAATTAGGAGCTACTAAGCCGTTATCGACTACTTGAAAAACAGCTAATTCTGGCTTGTGGATGAATTCTTGTATGGTGAAAAAGCCGTCACTAACCTCGTTTTTTATTCTCAGCCACCACTCTCCTGCCTCACGGGGCTTCTGAAAAGCAACTACACTAATTCGAGAAGTTGCTGCGTTTTGGATACGAATATTTAGATCTGGTAAGTCGAGATCGTGTAATGGCTCTAACGGGGTGGGAGCTTTTGCGTTGCTGAGCAAGCGGAGTGTTTGAAGGTATTCACCAGCTGTTCTTGGGGGCAATCTTTCTGGCAATGCGGCCATATATTTCTCCTTAAGTTTTTTACGGGCGCCAGCATACTATATGAACGTTTTTTGCGCCATAGTGAAAAAGATTATTGGATCTGCTTGCGGGCGCCCGCAAAGTGATGGGTTAGGTCATTGCCTGATTGCTTACAGGACTCTATACAGGATATGTAGGATTATTTTTGGGGTGCGGGGCTTCCCTGCATCTTGCGTATCTTACCTGATCCTCCCGCGAAGCGGATCCTGTTTTGCTCTTTATGCAATAGTCTCATCATTACCATCGGTTTTTTCCTGCTGTTACCAAGGGACTTTGCGGGTATTCTGAGGGGGACATAATGCACTCCTTCCCTCGTGCCAACAAGCTTTTGAGATTTCCGGGATATGAACTATTATAAGTGATTAAACATAAGTTACTTACAACTATATAATTGTAAAATATTTAATTGATATAAATCATAATTATACGTATAATATTAATAGATAAAATGAACTTTAAACAACAAACGATGAGGCAATATGAGTACTACTTTAAAAGCAGCCGAGCTTCCTCCAGAACTGGAAGGTATTGTTGCGGCATATGCATTTAATAAAGAAGCGGATGTCCCACATGATTTACGCAAAGTTTGGGGTGATGCAATTCAACGGGAATTTGATGGAATGTCATTTATGCAATCTGTATGTCGCGGCTATTTGTCGGGTAGCATAGGTTTTCCAAACGAGGCGAATCGTTTTCTTAATCCTTCAACTCTTAAGGCGATTCCTGAGGTAGCCACAATTGTCATAAATGTGGCCATGGGTGTTTTTGGCGTTGTTGATACTTTGGGCTGGAATACTCTAACAAGAACACCAAGTCTTCGTGAATTGAATTCGATAGGAGAAGCTGTATTGAGAGAAACAAACAAACTCTCGATCGAAGAAATAGATCGTCAATTTGCAAAAGTTAATGGAAACGCTGGGACCGCTCTTGCGATCGCTCCTTGGCTTCTTTTGGAGAACGAACAGATTAAAAGCATTATGAATACATCACCTCAGCAATTGCCACGGCAGATGCTGGATAAGATGTTTCTTTGTGCCGCATGGTTGGGCAATTTGAATCTGATGGACAAGCTGAGGTCACATGTGTCAAAAGAAGTGGCTGTATGGGCTTGTATGGTGGCAATAGAACAAAATAAAACAGAAACCCTGAGTCATATTCTAAACATCGATTGGAATGAGAATGCTCCCGCAAACTACCAGGTTCCAGATTTCTATCAGTGGCATATTCGGCCTCATGCGGAGCGATCAATTGGTGCATGTGCATATGAATTATTATTATCTTCAATAGAAAAAATACCACACGAGGACCTCGAGCGTTTTTTTCGCGTGTTATTAACCGGATTCAAGAAAATGGAAGTTCCTAATGAACCAATTATACGCATGATAGGCCAACTCTGTAGGGACTCGTCAGATGATGGTTCGGTTGATATTAATCAGGTTGATTTATCGGCAGATGTAGGTCCGCGTCGTAGCGGTGATCAAAATCTTTTGAATCTATTATATGACTACATCGGTGAGAATGAGAGATCATTAACCCCCGAGTCTTCAGGGTCTGAGGAATTTTTCACGGCTCCTACATCACCAAGATCCCCATTAACAAGAGAATAAACGTCTAATCGATAAGCCATGGCTTAGAACCCATGGCTTTTCCATTCCACCTTCCGTTCAAAATGGAATACATGTATCCCGAAATCGCTACCCTTCGCTAGGGTGTACTGGGCCCAGCCTTTTCCCCTCATCCTTCTGGAAAATCTCAGAGAGCCGCCACTCCACCCGCTCCCCATTTTGTGAAAACGTGAGGCGACCGGCCGGTAAAACCTGGCCGCTGGCAAAGAAATCGAGAGTCATCCCGCTGATTTTCTTCCCATCGAGCTGAATGGAGGAGTGAAGGACGAGGGAAGAGAGTCTCCTCTGCCCCTCCTCTTCGCAGGTGACTTCGAAGGTCCACTCTTGGCCATTTTGGACGAGCACGCCCCGCCAATCGGCTTGCATGGCGACGGCGAGGCGCTGACACACCATGAGCCGGGCGCGAAATCGCTCCAGCTCTGATTGAAATTGCTTCCTTCGGACAGCCCCTTGCATCTTCCAGGCGATGCCGCCGCTGGCTATCACAAGCACGACCATGGCGATCATCACCTCAAG
Source organism: Chlamydiales bacterium (assembly GCA_035479435.1). Taxonomy (GTDB): domain Bacteria; phylum Chlamydiota; class Chlamydiia; order Chlamydiales; family SM23-39; genus REEB52. The sequence continues at coordinate 13,763 of DATIIR010000111.1, read as the reverse complement.
AAGCGTAAATAGGCGCTTACTCTTCTTCATCGGATTTGGCGGAGGGAGTGGTGAGCGCTTTGTCGAGCTTCGCTTTATACTTATCCCAAGACTTCGATGTGATCGTAAAGTCGTGTTTGTTCTTCACCTTGATCTCAAAGTCCTGTTTCCAACCATCTTTCAACAGATTTTCAGGATCTTTAGCGAGTCCAAGTGAGTTCAGGTATTTGAGGGGAGCCGCCGCAATCTCCTCGGCATTTCCATTTTCAGCGAGGCAAATGAGCAGCAGATCGTGAAGCTGTTCGCTCGCCTGCTCCGTGCGGAAAGCGCGCCCTTTGTCGAGTGTCCCTCGCATGCTGTAGCCGATCGTGCCGGTGATGAGAGTGATGAGAAAGATCACAATCATGATCTCGAGTAGCGTTAAGGCTCTTTTTTTCATGCTTTTTCTCCTATTTAACCTGTTGCAAAAGAACTCACATCCGTCAGCGGCAGCAGCACAGAGAGTAGGACAAATCCAATAATCACGCCGAGAACGAGGAGCAAAATAGGCTGCGCAAGGCTGGCAAAATGGGTGAGTGCTTTTTCTAATTCCTCTTCGTAAATTTGGGCAATCTGCCTCATCATAAAGGGGAGCTTGCCCCCCTCTTCGGCAATGCCGATCATCCGCGGAATGAGAGGGGGAATCAGCGGATGGTTTTGAAAGGGGACGTGGATCGCTTCGCCCTGGGCAATGCGCCCTTCAGCGGCGGCGATCACTTTCTCGAGCGCGGGATGGCGCATCACGAGGCGCGCCTGGGCAAAGGCCTGCACGAGGGGAAGTCCCCCTTCAAGGAGCGTAGCGGAGGCTCTGCAAAATCGGACAAAGGCGACTTTCGCCATGAGGGTCTTGAGAAAGGGAAGGCGAAAGCTGAGAGAAGAGAGCTTTTCTCTCCACTTGGGAGAGAAAAAGGCGGTGGTGACGAGGGCGATGGAGGTGAGAAAGAGGAGGGCGAGGGGCATCTTGGCATTGCAGGCGAACTGACTGGCGGCAAAGACGATCTTCGTAAAGGGATGGAGGTCGCGGCCGTCAAAGAGTTCTCTCAGCGAGGGGATCACGTAAAAGAGGAGCGAGGAGAGGACCACGAGGCAAAAGCCGCAGAGAAGGGCCGGATAGAGAAGGGCCGATACGATCTGCTTTTTCACATGGAGTTGGCGAGAGAGGAGCTCGCCCATTTCATGGAGCGCTGGGCCGAGTCTACCCGTTTTCTCCGCATTGGCGATCATCGATGTGTAGAGAAGATCGAAGGTTTGAGGGTGTCTCGCTAGCGCTTGCGAAAACGAGAGGCCGCTTCGGACGAGATCGCACAGGTTGAGAAGAAGAGCGTGGGGCTTTTGTCCGCGGTATTTTTCCTCTAGCGCTGCGAGGGTCTCGAAAAGGGGCAATCCCGCGTGCAAAAGGCGGGCGATCTCCCTCGTGAGATTCAAAAGTTCCTGTTTGGAGAGGCTGTTTTTCTGCAACTGCCCCTCGCGAAGGGGGTCGATCCGCAAGACGGCCACTTGCCGCTTGATCAACCGGATCTTGGCGTCTTGCAGATTGTCGGCATCGATCGTCGCGCTGAACTTTTTTCCCCGATCAGAGACGGCTACGTATTGAAAAAGGGGCATCAGAGATCTCCCTGATCGATCCGGGTGACGCGGAGCAATTCGGCGCTGGTCGTAACGCCGAGAGTGACCAGCTGGACGCCCTGCTCGAAAAGGGTCATCATCCCCTCCGCAAGGGCGACCTTTCGGAGCTCGTGCGCATCTTGGCTTTTCAAAACCTGCGTTTTGACCTTTTGTGTCACGGGCATGAGCTCATAGATGGCGTGGCGCCCCTTGTAGCCCGTGCCAAAACAGTGGGGACACCCCTCGCCCTTGTAGAAGATCCCATCCACATCCATCCCCAGTTCGGCCAATTCCTTTTCGGAAGGGAAATACTCCACCTTGCAAAAATGGCAAATTTGCCTGACGAGGCGCTGCGCAATGACGCCGAGGATCGATGAGGCGAGCAGATAGGGTTCGATTCCCATGTCGGCCAGGCGCGTGAGCGCGGAGGGGGCATCGTTCGTGTGGAGCGTGCTGAAGACCAGGTGCCCCGTCAGCGACGCCTGAATAGCTATCTCCGCGGTCTCTTTGTCGCGGATCTCCCCGATCATGATCACGTCGGGGTCTTGGCGCAAGATATGGCGAAGCCCTTTGGCAAAATCGAGCTCGATGCGCGGGTTTACATTCATCTGCGAAATGCCCGAGATCTTATATTCGACCGGATCTTCCACCGTGATGATGTTGGTCTCGCTATCGTTGATCTCGGAAATCGCGCTGTAGAGAGTCGTCGTCTTGCCGCTGCCCGTCGGCCCCGTGACGAGGACAATCCCCTCGGGAAAATGGATCAGGTTGCGGAAGTGTTTTAAGACGCGCTCATCCATGCCGATCCGGTCCAGGCCGAGAAGCACATTCCCCTTATCGAGGATACGGAGCACGATCCGCTCTCCATGCGAGATCGGCAACGTGCTGACCCGGAAGTCGATCTCCCGTCCCCCGTGGCGCAGTTTGATCCGCCCATCTTGCGGCAGGCGGTGCTCGGCGATGTCCATTTTCGACATCACTTTGATGCGCGTCAGAATCTGGACCTGATACTCTCGCGGAGGAACGTGCCGCCTCTGCAAGACGCCATCGATCCGGTAGCGGATGGAGAGCCCCTCCTCTGTCGGTTCAAAGTGGATATCGGAGGCTCTCTGCTGAATGGCCTCGATCAAGATCGTATTGACCATGCGGATGACGGGGCTCTGATCGGCCTGTTCCAGGAGATCGTACCCCTCGTACGACTCTTTTTCTTCGGCGAGCGAGTTCCCCTTGTCCAGATCTGTGAAGAGACGCTTCGTCTCCTCATCTTTTTGGTGGTAACACCGCTCAATAGCCGATTCGATGATGGCGTGAGGGCAATAGATCGGATTGATCGGCCGTTTTAACAAGAGGCGCAGCTCCTCCAACGACTCGATGTCGAGCGGGTCGGCCACAGCGACAATCACGCCCTCTTCGCTCTGCTCGACCGGCAAAAGGCGCTTCTGCTTGGCAAACAGATAGGGAACGATCGAAATTTGATCGCGAACCAAAGCGAATGAGCCGATTTCCTCATAAATGGGAAGTCCGAACTGTTCAGCGATCGCTTTGTTCTCTTCCATAGGGCGTCCTAGTACATGTTAAAGAGCAGCTTCAGGCTCTGATCGAAAAGGCGTTTCCGCTCAGATGCTTTCGCCTCATCGATACACGCCAGAAACTCGGGGATATCTCCCGCTCTCTTTCGGTATTCCTCTTGGCGGATGCAGCGTAAATCCTCAACGGGATCGTGGATGATGCGCGGTGTGATGAAAATGAACATCTCGGTGCTGATGTCTCTCGATCTCGCCGTGCCGAATAACTTGCCAATTCCAGGCAGATCGCCCAAAAAGGGGATTTTTTCCCGCGAGTCCTCTTCGATCCGCTGTCTCAAACCGCCGAGGATGATCGTCTCTCCATCGGCCACCCGCACTTCGTTTGCGATGTGGCGCCGCGTCACGGGGGGGCGATCCTCCATCGAGGTCGTCCTCGGCGTATCGAACTCGAGATCGGTTTCCAGGGAGACAAATCCAGGGCCATCGCCCTCCCCATCGGGCAGATGGATCGTCGGCGTTAGATTGATCGTGATCCCGTATTGAGCGCGAGTGAACGATTTTTCGACGACGACACCCGTTGGCGTATTGATCGGGAAGGCCCCGTTGTTGATCGACATCTCCTCCACGATCGAGATGGCAGCGGGCGTCTGGTTGATCGCCAACACGGAAGGGTTTGCCTTGATGCGGACATCTTCCTGCGTCATCAAGAAGTTGAACTTGATATCCGCTGCCGGAAAATGGCCGCTCGGCCGGCTAAAAATAAACCGGAGCAACCCATTTTTGAAGCTCGACTTTTCCCCTTCCCGCTTTTCAAACGCGTTGTAGCTAATGGCCGTCTCTTTTCTGCCACTTGCATTGGTGCCCAATTGGAGAAGATCGAAACCGAGTTCTCGATTGTCGTGGAGCTTTTTCTCAACCAATAGGACATCGAGCTGCACCATCCGTTTGGGGACGTCCAACTTCTTCAAAAGCGTCTTGATCTTCGGCAACTCCTCTCTCCGGACAACCATCAAGATCGACGTCGTCTTACTATCGACGATGAAATTGCCAAAAGCCACTTTTTGGTCTCGGTCGATGAGCCCCGGCTGAACAAAAGGGGCCGTCGCGGGGAGGACGGGATTGAACGCCGGCCCCGGAGCGATGTAGGGGAATGGACCCGTGTTATCGGGCGGAGGTGTTGGAGGGGGAGGCGTTTGAGGAGGCGTCACGGTGACCGTAGTGGTCTGGGAATCGTTCTTCTTCTCAAAGCCTGAGCTCATTAGAGAGCCGTAAACCTGGTCTAAAACCTCAGCGATATCCTCGGGATTCGAGTGTTTGCACGTGTACCAGTAGATGATCTTTTCACCCGGATCTTCGAGCTGCCCTTCCAGTTCAGAGAGGATCTTTTGCCCCCGTTCCACTGTGTCGTTTTCACCGATGAGGACCAGCCCCTGCGGCAAGACAAGCGTCGCCAACTCATCGGCATTCGAAGGGTAGTAGGTGGGGCGGTTTTTCATCCCCGCATCGGCAAAAACGGTCTTTAAAATGCGCTCCGCCTCTTGAGGGACGATCTTCACCAAGTTGACCAACCGGACGATCTTCCCCTGATTTTGCTCCCACACCGCGTGGTAGAGCCCAACCAGCTTCTCGATCGTCTCACGCGCCGAGACGATGGCTACTTTCGAGCCAATCGCCTGGATCAACGTCTGCTTTGGATCGGAAAAGCGCTCAAAGAACGACTGGATCGACTTCAGCTGTTCCGGTGGAGGCGAAAGGACGAAAAACAGGCGGCTGTGAGAGGCGAAGAGCTGTAAGTCATCTTCTTTCGCGACGATCCCCTCGATGGCCGACGGATCGAGTTTGAGAATGTAAAGCTGCTTTACAAAGGCGTTGAGCTTCTTGGCGCCCACTCCATTTTGAGCCAGGATCATCTCGATCATCTCGCTCCACGACTCGTGGGGCAAGGGGATGCCGGAGAAGAGGCTGATTTTCATCCCGCTCAACTCTTGCGGGATCACATAGAGGTAGTCGCTCGCCCCATACTCCATGATGAGCTGCGACAAAGTCGTCTCGCCCACATCCCACATCGCGTACGGCTCGTCGCTTCTCGCCGTCTCCTCGATGGAACTCCTGCGCCATTTCTCCTCGAGAAGCCTCATTTTCTCTCTTGTGGCGCGCACATCGCCCAAAAGTTCGCGGTATTCCCCATCTCGCGCCTCTTTTTGGGCCAAGAGATGCACCCTGTCGAATTTTTCCCTGAGCTCCCCCTTCAGCTTGCTCAATGAATCGTTAAATACTTGAGCCCCTTCGACATCGGAAGTCATCGTCTCTTGCGCACAGAGGCAAAAAGCAAAGAGGAGCAAGGGGAGGAATTTCATGGCGTACGCCCCTTGCGGAGGCTCTTGACCCCCAGCTTCCTCGTCGACTGCGCAGCCATTTCGATAGCGACTGTTTGTGTCCGGCTCGGATTGTAGAGGCGACCCTGAATCATCTTCTGTCCCTGTTTTGTATGGATCTGTTCAAAGACAAACAGCTCTCCGGCTAACTTTCCGCTCAAACACGCCTCTCGCTCTTGCGCTTTTCTCAAGATTTTCCAACGCCCATTGGTTTTCAGAACCCAGTCTCCGGTCTTCAGAACCATACACTGCTTTTCTAGCATACAACTTATCTGCTTTTCAGAGCGTATCCGAATTGCACTAAAGAGATCTTCCCCCTTCATTTTGAAGGGAGGTGAAGCCGCCGCACCAATCGCAATCCGCGTATGTCCCTCGAGGTCCCACCCCTCCAAAACCAAGGTTTTCCCTGTCATCGACTGAATGTGCGCGATCGGTTTACCGTCCTCCGCTGCCGCATTTTTTTGCCACGCCCGCTCTTTCCAAACCAGCCAATCTCCCTCTCTAACCTCCAAGACCTCTGCTCCCACCTCAAGCCGTTCTGCAAAGCCGTCGCTCCCCAAGTGCTCTCGAAACTGATCCCGTCCCCACCAGCGCGCCTCAGCGAGCAGCCGAAACGGCGAGCCCTCGGCAAATTCCTGCGCCGCTTGCAGCGGAGACTCCTCAACAGCCGCCAAAAAGTTCCCCGCATCGAGTTTCCCCTCTTCCTGGGAAATATATCCCCTCGCTTCGATCTGCCCATTTGGCGCCGCTGCCAGTTCGATCCAAAAAGGGGATTTCTCCTTGGCAAAGGTCAACCGATCTCGCTGAATCTCTAGATCTAACCGGCAAGGCAGAGTCACGCGCCTCGATTCGGCGCTTTTTTTCATCCGCACCAGAAGTCTTTGTCCCTCAACCGCCCCGCAAGGTCGTGGCGGATCGAATGAGAACATCAACTCTCCCTGTAAATCAGGAATGGGGAAAACCGGCCCCTCTCCACTCAGACCCAAAGAAAACGAGATAGGCTTAGAGGGGACCTCTTTCTCTACCTGACTGGACAAACCGACAAAAGAGGACTGGAAGTAAAGCACATAAGGGGCAACTAGCAGGAAAACCGCGCCCAAGACAGCAGCGCCGATCCGAGCCATTCGCTCTGGATAAAAACATAAGACGCTGAGCTGAGCCATTTTCACTTCATCTCCACGAAAGAATCCTGTAGTTTAAGAGATTTGGTAAAAAAAGATAAAGTATGAAACGAAAGTCCTTAAAAATCAATCCACACGCACCACATTAGGAAAGAGGGGGGATTGCTATTAATTAAAATAAAGTATTAAATAAGCTAAAAGCAGGAGAGAGTCCTATGGCGAAAAATCTCATGGATAAGATCAAAGAGGGCGTTTCAGTCCAAGAGGTGGAGGATTTTGCTCGGAAGTATACGACTGAGGTTTTCACTGTCCTTGCCATTGTGATTGGCTCTATTTCAAGCATGTACGATTTCTTTACGGGGCCCAAGCTCACCATAGCCTTTGTGGCCATTGGGGTGATTCTCGGCATATTTTTTCCTGCGCCGGTGGAGAAGGGGCTCAAGCAGTTCTACAGCTTTTCCTACAAGCAAGAGAAGATGACGCAGATGATCTTAGGGATCGTCAAGATCGTCGTCAGTCTTTTTATTCCCTTTGTCCTTTTTGGTGGAGTCGGCCTCCTTGCCGGCACATCGTATCACTTTTACACTCGGCACGCTCAATTGATGGGCGACAACAAACCCAGCAAGCCCCGCCGCGGCAGCAACGACGACGAACACGACTAAAGACGGTCTCAAAGGGTGTTGTTGCATAAATCAAATTAACCACCGAGATCACCGAGAGCACCGAGGGGAAATTTAGGTCCTTTTTTCTCTTCTCGGTGATCTCGGTGTGCTCGGTGGTTATTGAACCGTCCAACAGCGAAGAATTATGCAGTAAGGCCGTCTCAAAGCCCCTTCTTCCTCTCGTTGATGTATTGCGTCAGGTCCACATTTCTATTAGAAAAATTGGCCAAAACCGCTTCAGAGTGGGAATTTCCCTTCAAAAACGTCTCCAATTCCTCCCACGCCGCCTTTTCTCCCGGCCGGTTTTTCAGTTCCTGCTGCAGACACGCGATTCTAAGCAAATTGTGTGCGTATAATACCGAGTTGACATCTCCCCCCGCGAGTTGTTCCTTCAAGGCCACTGCATTTTCCAGTGCCTGTTGGTAACTTCCCTGCTCGATCAGCAGACTCGTCCGGGCATATTCGCTATGGAGAGGCGCCTCATCTTTCACCCGTTCGATCGACCGGTTAGCCATCCCCAACGCCTCGGTGATTTTTTCTGTATTCATCAGTTTCTGGGCAATCGCCGCCTCGTGCTTTCTTCCCAGAGCCGGCGCGCTCCTCACGGCCGCCTTCATGTCGCCATACAATGCGTCATCTTCGGGAGCCGCCTTCCATTTGGCGAGCGCAGCCTCAGCCTGTGCGTAGGACGCAGCGTCGGGGCCCGACTGGAAGTAGCCGATCAAAATGGCGACGCCGCCGATCACGGCTGCTGTTCCGATCGCGATCTCTCTCCTTTTATTCTGGAGCATTTGGATGAAAGTGGGGGGTTCTAATGATTCCATAGACTATCCTCTTATGAAGCTACTAGTCTATCGCTTCCCCCTTTTCCCTACAATTTCTTCTTGGGCCTCGGCACCTTGACCCCCGATTTTCTCGCCTCACTCAGCCCGATGGCCACCGCCTGTCTAGGGTTCGTGACGACCGGCCCCCTCTTCGACCCCGAGTGGAGCTCTCCCTGCTTAAATTCCCTCATCACCCGCTTGAACACCCTACTATCCTTCACGCCTTTTTTCCCCATGCAACCCACCTCCTGCTCTACCCCTTACCCTCCCTCGCCATTTTCCATCAAGCCCCCCAAATGTAAAGCCGCTTTACATTCAGCTCCGAGCGATCAAGAACCAATGACCTGAGAACTACCAGCGGGCACACTTACTGCAACGCCAACTTTGTCGTTAGGGATGTCCCGGAGAAGGCAGAGACGAAGCGGGGGCACTCTAGCCCACCAAACAATCGATGGCCAATTCAAAGGAGGAGTCCTGTCATCTAAAGTGAGCGTAGAGGTACGTACTTCACAAGTATCGCCAAGACAAACTTTTGAACTTAAACGGGTTAGCAAGTTCCAATAAACCCTGTCCCGTAACGATGTGACTTCATATCCTGCCTGCACTACATCGGCTTGTTGCTCGGCAAAAGTCCTCCCTTTATCAACACACCGTATTCTATGATAGGTCAAATGATCTGGATCTGTCTTATCCCCGTGCTGATCAAGAATATTTTGCCAAGACTCTCGGTGGATACCGGTTGGATTTCCCTGTTTTAGACATTGTTCCATAAGTACTGTCGCATTATTCAGAGAAGCGGGCACGCAAATCTCTCTCGGGACAACGGGGGTGGCCAGATCCTTTACAAGGAGGCCGCGTTCATTGAGAGTCAGCGGCAAATGGGGGCCGACACGAACTTTGATGCTTTGAGGATGATAGACTAATTGACAATTCGCCTTTTTCATTTGCGCGAGTCTTCCCTCATCATCACACTCTCCAAAGCGATCGGGTTGATACATCTCTTCGATGCATCTCGGCGAGATCCGTGGAGGAGGATTGACACCTCCCAAATACTTTTCATAAAATTGAGGTCCAATGCTCCGCGGAAGTAAATCTGCAAGTAGTTTATTGTGGGACATCCCGGCTGGCACGACTTCTGGAATCATTCCCAGAGCTGTTTTCCAACGTTTCGGAGTTTCTGAATATCGCTTGACCTCTTCTTGCCACGCTTTACTGACCTTGGCCAACTTTGCGAAAACCGCTGGATCACAAAAATCCATCATGTACTCTCTTACATCTCCCTGAACTCCAATTGCTGGATTCATCACGGATTCTACAGTTCTCTGTGATGCGCTGACTGGTGCTGCCATGACAAAACCCCCATTTTAGACGACAATTGTGCGCCCACCCCCCCCTTTTTGCAAGATGAAACAATTTCTAAAGACCCAATGTAAAGCCGCTTTACATACCCTCAAGAACTGGTTCGGGGTACACCCCACCCTGGGACTCACGTCTGAGCTGACAAAAATGAGGGAACGCTGTAGAATATTCCCCCATGAGTGCTAGATCAGTGTCAGTTGGAAGGCTTGAAGAGACGCAACCCACACAGTGTGGTGTTTGCTTTGAACCGTTTCATTCTGCTCAGAGACCGCCTCAGGTACTCTCATCTTGCGGCCACTCTTTCTGCGCGGCTTGTTTGACTCAGATACGAAACGCGGGACGCCTCCCCTGCCCTAGCTGCCGCCAACCCGCACGACAGTGGCACCAAAATTTTCAGATGATTCCTACACTTCGCTCTTTAGAGCTATCCCAAATCGCATTGCGTATTATTGCGGATGTACCTGAGCAAGCTCAGCAGCCTCTTATGGATCTTGCTTTTCACTTCGACCAGGGATGTTCCTTGTTCGAATCAGGTCAATTCGCTAACGCCATTCCTCATCTAGAAAAAATCATAACAAACCCCTATCTTCAGCATAGAAACAAAAACCTGATTCACACCTACCTCGCCGATTCTTTAAGTGCAGTAGGTCGGCCCGATGACGCCATTCCCCATCTAGAGGCGATCCAAGACAGTCCCTATCTCGACCAGGGTCGCCGGGCCGTTATTCGCGCCAACCTCGGCGTTTATTTATTTGCAGCAGGTCGATACCGCGACGCCATTCCCCGTCTAGAGGCAGCCAAAGACGGTCCCGATTTCGACGAGAGCTACCGAACCGTTACTCGCTCCCTCCTCGGCCGTTCTTTAAACGTGGTGGGGCAGCATGGTGAAGCCATTCCTCACCTAGAGGCAACCAAAGACAGCCCCCATCTCGACGAAGGAAGCCGGACCATTGTTCGCTCCTTCCTCGGCGCTTCTTTAAACGCAGTGGGGCGGCATGATGAAGCCATTTCTCTCCTAGAAGCAATCCAAAACAGTCCTGATCTCAGTGAAATCAACCGAACTACTGTTCGCTCCCTCCTCGGCCGTTCTTTAAATGCGACGGGGAGACATAGTGAAGCTATTCCTCACCTAGAGGCGATCAAAGACAGTCCCTATCTCAACGAGAGAGCCCGAGCCGCTATTCGCGTCAACCTTGGCCTTTCTTTAACTGCAGTGGATCGGCGCAGCGAAGCTATTTCCCATCTGGAGGCGACCAAAGACAATCCCGATCTCAACGAGAGAACCCGGGCCGCTGTTCGCACCAACCTCGGCCTTTCTTTAGCCGCAATGAAACGGTACAGCGAAGCCATTCCCCATCTGGAGGCAGTCAAGGACACTCCCCATCTCTCCGAGAACTACCGAGCCATTGTTCACACTCACCTCGGCCTTTCTTTACATGTAGCAGGTCGGCCCAGCGAAGCCATTCCCCTCCTAGAGGCGGCCAAAGACCGTCCCAATCTCAGTGAGGGAAACCGAGCCACTATTCACGCCGCCCTCGGTAGTTCTTTAGGTACAGTGGGGCGGCATGGCGAAGCTGTCCGCTATCTAGAGGCGCTCAAAGACAGTCCCGATCTCAACGAGAGAAATCGAGCCGCTGCTCGCGCCAGCCTCGGCCTTTCTTTAAATGCAGTAGGTCGGCGCAGCGAAGCCGTTCCCCATCTACAGGCAATCCAAGAGAGCGCTTATCTCGATGAAAGAATGAAAGACCAAATTCGCGCCATTCTTGACTCGCCTCCGAGCAAAAAGCCTCGGCCTAATGGGGATTGACTTCCCAAATGTAAAGCCGCTTTACATTTAGGGCGTCTTGCCCGATCATCGTCCTATGGCTGAGGGGATTATCGTCGGTTCCGATCAATCGCAAGAGTGGCTTTTGCCCTGGTGGTGGGAAAACTATCAGCGCCATAATCGCCATCCCGTCGCCTTCTTCGATTTCGGCCTATCAGAAGCTGGGAAGCGCTGGTGCCGAGAAAGAGGACAATGGATCAAACTAGCCCCCCTGTTTGTGAAAGAGAGGGACGAAGTAGCTCCCTCGCTGGCGCATGAATGGGAGAGCCGCTATGGAGACCAATTCTGGAACTCGCGAGAGGCGTGGTTTAAGAAACCTCACGCCTGTCTATGCTCCCCATTTGAAAACACCGTCTGGCTCGACCTCGATTGCGAGGTGCTTGGACCTCTCGACCCCCTCTTTCAGGCCTGCGACCATCCTTCGGGGATCGCCCTGGCGAGAGATCAAACACTCCCCACATACAATTCGGGCGTCATCGCCTTTCGCAGCCAAAACGCCATCATTGGGGAGTGGGCCCGCCAGTCGCTGGAGCAAAATGGGGTTTTCCGGGGTGATCAGGACCTCCTCTCCCACATCGTTGCAGGAAAGGCCATTGGCCAGTTGTTGCCCATCTACAATTGGAATGTGGGTTATGGCCTGAATCCAGAAGCAGTGATCTGCCATTGGCTAGGGGAAAGGGCGAAAACCGCGCTGAGAAATCAGCTCATTCTCAACGATTTGTAGACCGCTTCCATCTGATCGAGCGTGTGGGCGAGAGTGAAGTTCTCCTCGACGAGTTTCCGTGCGTTTTGGCCCAGCTGTTGACACAACGCAGGGTCGCCTTGGAGCCGCCAGATGGCCTTAGCCACGAGTTCGGAGGAGAAGGGGGGCACTTGGATGCCGGTGACCTGGTCGAGGCACACTTCGCCCAGGCCGCCGGTGGCGGTGGCGAGGAGCGGTTTTCCCAAATAGGCAGCCTGGAGGATAGCTTGAGAGACCCCCTCGTGGGCGGTACTGAGAAGGGCGAAGAGGTCGAGCGCTTTCAGAGCCGGGAAAGGGTTGTCAAGGTGCCCTGTAAAGTGGACAATATTCTCCAATTGCATTTCAGCCGCCAGTTTCTTGTACGTCTCGGCGTGTCCTCCGCCGATAATCACCCATTTCAGGTGGCGCTCACCTCTTAAACTGTGCGCCGCCTTGAGAAAGTCGTCGATCCCTTTCCAGGAGCGCATGAAACAGGCGGTCCCAATGAGGAAATCGCCCGGCCCGACGCCAATTGCCTTCCGAAAATCCTCCGCCTCACCCGGCTTGACTCTGATTTTCTCCGGGTCGACTCCGGTTGCAATCGAGCGGCACTCGTGCTGCCCCTTCCCCGATTGGGTGCAGATCATCGGAAGGATCGACGCACACGTCGTGACGACAAAATCGGCCAACTTGCCGTAGAGAAGGCGGCTGTTCAAACCCGGTTTAATCGGAGTCGACAGGTGGCGCGTGCGAACGACGATGCAGCCAGCCAAGCGGGCAGCGATCCCCCCAATCCACGCATCGAGCGACGAGTGGGTATTGACCAGTTCAATCCCGTGACGCCGCAGAATGGCGAGCAATTGAAAGAGGCAAAGGGGCCAAGCGGGGCGCTTAAAATTCAACTCGTAGACGGTAAAGCCAGCTTCTCGCGCCTTCGCAATGAGCCCGCCCCCCTTCATCACGCCCAAGATGACCGTGTGCCCCCGCTTCCGCATCCCTTCGGCTTCGCGCAAGATCCGAATTTCTTGTCCCCCCCATCCGGGAGACGCTTCCAAATGCAAAATATTCACTGCGTCAAAATTCTCCGATGTCCCGACGAAAAGGGCAACTCAAAAAGCCGCCCCTTAGCCACCCACTCATATCCTTCGATTTCCCGCATAGCGGCCTTCAATCGGATAGGATAAAGGTGCGCCTTATATCTAGTAAATGTGTGAGTCACCTCTTGCAACTTTTCCCCCACGTGAGCCTTTAACCCGAAGCGCTCCTCCACAGCCTGCAAAACCCTCTTTTGAGACCACACACTTCCCTCCATCTCGAAGTAGGGAAACTCGTAGAGGTCGGCCATCACTTTGCCAGCCTCCCCCTTCTTGACCAAAACAGATCCCTCAGCCTCGATCAGGACAACGGCGCGCCAGAGGTCGATGACTTCCCTTTCGCGGTTTTTGACCGGAAGGGCCTCTGCCTTACCGGCGAGATGGGCCAGGCACTTATCTTGCAGAGGACAGGCGCTGCAGCGGGGTTTGGGCGTACAAACCGTGGCACCCAATTCAATGAGCGCCTCGGCCGTAATCCACGGCTTTACAGCGTCCAAAAGCGCCTCGCCCCTCTCGGCAATGAGCCGCTTTACAGACTGCTTGGAGACATTTTCTTCAACGAGCAAAAAGCGGCTGAGCACCCGCGTTACGTTCCCATCGATGGCTGCCGCTCTCTGCCGGAAGCCGAAACTC
>DATIIR010000110.1:0-2236 GCA_035479435.1 Chlamydiales bacterium | reverse complement strand
CAGAAAAGTATCGATTTGCTCCTGCGTGAACCCGCTGCCCTCTGCAGGCATTGCCTTAACTGCGGAGATGACGGTGAGGGGCTTGTCCCCGAGATGGCCGCCGGCGGCTTTCAACTGATCGCAGCTGGTTTTGAAGTGGGACCTTTCCTGAAGAACGCTTCGCATGAATTTCGTTGTGCGCAGCTTTGCCAAGAGTGGGTCTCGAACTGGCTGCGGAAAAACGGCAAATGTTTTCTTCCACGCAGGCAAATGAGTGAAGAGGCGAACTACCCCAAGGTGGGAGGCGATCTTCATCATCGTATGATTCATCGGAGGCATGGGAATTTTCTCCGCCTGATCTTCATGAGCCGAGTCGACCAGGACAACTCCAAGCACTTCATCTGGATAGAGGCTCGAGAAAAGGCGTGCATTGAGTCCGCCAAACGAATGCCCTACTAAAACGTAAGGCCCAGGGATGTTTGCCTTATGAAGAGCCGTATGGAGCTCGGCAACGATATTTTGGCTGGTCCTCTCTAAAGGGCTCTCATCGCTCCATCCATTGCCTGGCCGATCGAAAGAGACGACTCGGGCAAATTTGGCGATCTCTGGTTGAACCAGCGACCACCCAAGCGCACTATTGCCCAAGCCAGCATCGAGGACAACGGTCGGTCCCCCGGTGCCGGTGGTATAGAGATGCATCTTGTAGCCGCCCACATCGACGAGCTCACCCAGGGGAGGATATTTCTTGGCATCGAGTCTCGTGCTAATTTCTTGATAGAGCGCCCCACCGACAGCGAGTGTAGCCAGGCCGGCGCCGAGGCCAATCCCTACCCGTTTAGTCCATTTCCAAAACATAAGTGGTTTCCTTGAGATAGTCTGTTGATTGATGTTAGAATGGAGCGAGCGGGTCTGCATCTGAATGCCCTGACGTACGCCCCCTCCGATGTGACCCCTGGGGATGAAATGAGAAACACTTCTCAAGCTGTTCATTTGCTCCCCTCAGTGTCAAAAAACTCCCTGGCAAACGCGTCCATAGCATCATAAAGAAACTCCGCCAATTTGGGGTGGTAACTTGTATAGACACTCTTATGTTCGAGCACAAGGTCTCTCAGTTTTAAAAATGCTTCTCGAGTGACAGGGTTGAATTCCGTGAGGAGATTGTAATACCGTTTGATCATTCCCTGCACCTCTTTTGCATCGGGTTTTAGTCCCTGCTCGATGGCTTGAATCGCATCCCGCATCAATTTATGAGCCCGGTCCACCCGCTCATCTACCTCGTCCGCGGAGAGAGCATCTAGTTTCTCCTTCCCTTTTTCGATGATTTCTTTCCCAAATTCCTTCACCTGGATCTCCTCCATTTCTTTCATCGCGTTTTGCGAGGCGCGGAATTGATCCAATCTCTCCTTCTGACTCAAGGTACTATTCTGATAATAGGGAATGGTCATTTCGATGCTGGTGATATGCCGCTGCAATTTTTTGATTTCCTTGGCCAGTTGTTGCCGTCTCGTTGCCAAGATAGCCGCCGCCGCCTTGTTGTAATCCTTCAAGAGGAAGAGACTTTTGATCTTAGGCAAACTTAAGCCGATCCTTTTAAAAAAAGTAATTTCAAAAAGGCGCAAGAACTGCTCATCGCCATAGATCCGTTTGCCGCTGGCCATACGGATCAACGGTTTTAATAAACCGACCTGATCATAGTGGCGCAAGGTGCGGACCGTCACCCGGGCCTGCTTGGCTAAGGAAGTAATACTATATTCCATAAAATAGTCTCCTGGATTGTAGATATTACCAGAATAGAGCATTACGCTACGTCAACTACAACAGGCATTTATGTGAAAACACTTTCGCCATTCTCAGTTCAACTTATTTTTATACAACTCATTAATAGAAAATTTTTTATTTACAATTAAAACAGTGATATAATTACACACTTTAATTAATATTTAATAAAATAATGTAATTATGTTATAATAAATAACAATAAAAATAATAAGGAGTTTTTATGGCTGCAGTAGTCTATAAGAGAGATTTTACACCCACCTCCACTAGTCCAACTGAAACATCAGGAGGGGTCTCTCCTAGATCTTTATCCGCATCAAGAGGGTCACCAGCCCATGGATCGTGCACTTCAGCATTCTCCCAGTTATCCCTCCCCTGGCAACGATTTATTGAAGCCGAAAGGTACCTCAATGGAGGATCGCGCACATACAGTGCAATCGCCAACTACTCTGAACTCCAAAGAAAATATCAACCACAGTCG
>DATIIR010000109.1:0-2378 GCA_035479435.1 Chlamydiales bacterium | reverse complement strand
CCCAGGCGGCATACTTAATGCGTTAGCTCCGGTACAGAAAGGGTTGAGCCCTCCTACACCTAGTATGCATCGTTTAAGGCAAGGACTACCAGGGTATCTAATCCTGTTTGCTCCCCTTGCTTTCGCGCCTCAGCGTCAGTTGCAGCTCAGAAAACCGTCTTCACCACCGGTGTTCTTCCACATATCTACGCATTTCACCGCTACACGTGGAATTCCGTTTTCCCCAACTGCTCTCTAGTCAGAAAGTTTCAAATGCAGCTCCGAGGTTGAGCCTCGGAATTTCACATCTGACTTTCCTGACCGCCTACGCGCCCTTTACGCCCAGTAATTCCGATCAATGCTTGCACCCTCCGTATTACCGCAGCTGCTGGCACGGAGTTAGCCGGTGCTTCTTTACCAAGTACCATCAAATCAATAGGGTATTATCCTATCTCTCTTGTTCCCTAGCGAAAGAGCTTTACAACCCGAAGGCCTTCTTCGCTCACACGGCGTCGCTTCGTCAGGCTTGCGCCCATTGCGAAAGATTCTCGACTGCAGCCACCCGTAGGTGTCTGGGCAGTGTCTCAGTCCCAGTGTTGGCGGTCAATCTCTCAATCCGCCTAGACGTCTTAGCCTTGGTAGGCCATTACCCTACCAACTAGCTGATATCCCATAGACTCTTCTCTAACTACAAGGTCTTTCGATCCCCCGCATTGATGAGCGTAGGATGCCCTACGCCACCTCATTCGGTATTAGCGGCCGTTTCCAGCCGTTATTCCCAGGTCAGAGGTAGATTATCTATGTATTACTAACCCTTGCGCCACTATATGGAGTTGCCCCCATACCGTACGACTTGCATGCCTCATCCACGCCGTCAGCATTCGATCTGAACCAAGATCAAATTCTCATAAAAAATAAATTACTAATTGAACGGGTAACGCAATATTGCGTTACACAAGCTTGTTCTATACAAATACTCTTCTCTTCTTCCACTGTCAAAACAGAACTGGTTAGTCGAGCTAACCTTTTTCATTTCTTTTAGTGTTCTAATTGAAACGAAGATAAGAACATACAAAACTTCGCCTATTTTTAGCAATCTTTTCTCAAAAAATCTATGCAAGTAGCTTAAAAAGAAGTACTTAAGAAATGCATATAGATGTCGGGGTTTTGCGGAGCAGATGAGCAAAGCGAATCGGCCCCTCAGGAGAGCCGCGCGCGGCTCTCCTGAGGGGCTTGAAAATGCGATCCCGACGTCTATCTGTTTTTTTTAAATCAGTCCGAGGAGCGTGTCTTGGAGGATGAAGATGGCCACACCGGCGAGATAGCTGATGAGGGCTGTGAGACTAATGCGCTTGAAATACCAGACGAAATCGACTTTCTCGAGTCCCATGAAGGCGACCCCAGCTGCGGAGCCGATGATCAGAATGCTGCCCCCAGTGCCCGCGCAGAGGGCGAGCATCTGCCAAAGATAGGAGTCGGTGGGATAGGTATGGAGGTCCCACATTCCCATTCCAGCTGCTACGAGAGGGACGTTATCGACGATGGCGGAGATGAGGCCGATCAGCGTGGCGATGATGGAGAGATTGCCGATGGTCTCATTGAGAAAAACAGCGATGTGGCGTAAGTAGCCAGCAACGTCGAGGGCGCTGATGCAAAGTAAGATGCCGAGGAAGAAGAGGACGCCCGATGTATCGATCCGCGTGAGGACGTGGGGCAATCGGAGATGCTGACGGGTCTCATGAGAGGCGTGGATCAGGTCGGTGACGAGCCAAACAAAGCCCAAAGCGATGAGAATGCCCATGAAAGGGGGCAATCCGGTGAAAGCCTTAAAGACGGGGACAAAGATCAACGCGCCAATCCCGCAATAAAAGACGAGGCGCGCTCCCGGTTCCACTTCTTCTTCGTGAGCGAGTTGCACCACTCGCGGATACGTTCCCGTGAGATTCCACCCCAAAATGAGCAGCGCGACCACTAAAGTGACAAGACTGGGGATCAGGAGGAATTTCATCACGCTCAATGTGGTGATGTTGCCATTGATCCAGAGCATGGTGGTGGTCACATCGCCGATGGGCGTCCAAGCGCCTCCCGCATTGGCGGCGATGACGATCAGCGATCCCAAAATCATCCGGTCTTTGGGCTCTGCGATGAGTTTCCGCAACAGCGAAATCATCACAATTGTCGTAGTCAAGTTATCGAGAATCGCGGAGAGGACAAAGGTGGTGAATCCCATGACCCAGAGGAGCTTTCTCTTCGAGCTGGTGTGAATGAGATCGGTGATCACCTTGAACCCTTTATGCACATCGACCACCTCGACGAGGGTCATGGCGCCCATCAAGAAAAAGATGATCTGGCTCACCTCATTGAGCTTTTCGCCAAGGGCATGGGGATCTTCGTTCACA
>DATIIR010000108.1:0-20926 GCA_035479435.1 Chlamydiales bacterium | reverse complement strand
GCGGGTTTGTTCTCAATTTGCAAGAGATTTGGCGCTGGTTGCTCGTTTTGCGCAAAGCCCAAAACGGTTGCCAGTGTCAAAAATACGGTTGTGATTTCCTTTTTCATAAATACCTCCGTTGAAAAAGAAGGTTAAGTATGGAAAGAAATCCAGATTTAAGCAACTTAAATAGTTTCTATATTTTTTCTCACCATCTGCACCTGACGGCGGAGCATTTCATTGATCTGGATCTGATCGGTGATTTTCTTCCATGCGTGGAGAAGCGTCGAGTGTGTTTTTCCTCCAAATGAGGCGGCGATTTTCATGAGAGAATCGTCGATCATCTCCTTGGCCAAATACATAGCGACTTGCCTTGCAATGGCGATCTCTTTATGGCGCGACTCTCCCTTCAGTTCCGAAATGCGCACCTCAAAAACAGCCGCTACGCTCTTCAAAATGCCCTCAACGGAGATTTTTTTGTTCGGGGCGTTGGTTTGGAACATTTCGCTCAAAATCTTTTCAACCACTTCCTCATTGAGTGTGGCCGACATGAGCCGCGAGTGGGCGCAGAGCCTATTGATAGCACCCTCAATTTGCCGCACGTTGTTATAGATATGTTCGGCGATGAAAAAGGCGATCTGATTGGGGATATCGAGGCCGCGCCGCTCTGATTTGTGCTTGATGATGGCGACGCGGGTCTCCAGGTCGGGGATGCCCATATGTGCGACCAGGCCCCACTCCAATCGGGCGACCATCCGCTCGGAGAGTTTGAGCTGTGCCGGCGGTTTATCGCTCGTGATGACGATCTGCTTATTTTGATTGAGCAGCGCTTCAAACGTATTGCAAAATTCCTCTTCAAAATTGAGCCGGTTTTGCAAGAACTGGATATCGTCCACCAGCAGTATATCGAGAGTGCGATAGAAGCGTTTCATTTTATCGATCGATTTGTTTCTCAAATGGTCGACGATGTCGTTGATAAACGCTTCCGTTGTGATGGCCATAACGCGCAATTTCTTGTGGTGTTCGCCGACGTAGTGGCCAATGCTGTGGAGCAAATGGGTTTTGCCCAGACCCACTCCGCCGTGAATGAAAAGGGGATTGTATGACTTGCCTGGCCTTGCGGCGACGCCGACGGCGGCCGATTTGACGAATTGATTGGACGGCCCCTCGATGAAGTTATCAAATGTATAGAGCGCGTTGAGCCGCAATTCAAAAGCGGGGACCGGCTCCTCAGCTACGGGTTCAGGCAGCGAAGCAGGCGTACTTTTCTCTGCGGCTCCCATTTGGAACTGAATGGCCGGCTCGCCGGAAGCTTTGAGGGGCAAAAAATTGCACAACACCTCTTTGAAGTTGTCGAGCAGATACTCTTGGACAAAGACGTTGGGCACCTCGAGGCTGATCTGATCGGGAGTTGCCTCCAACAGACGTATCGGTGCGATCCAGTTTTCGAATTCGGCGCTGGTGCACCGGTTTTCGATGAATTCGAGAAATTGAGTCCAGCCGTTTTTCACTTCGCAATCGAGCATGACATGAATCTAACAAGGAAATGAGGATGCGCGCAAGCTAAAACCTACCGGTAGGCCAATACGAGAGCAGATGCCTGGGTGGCGATCTCTTTGTCGGGACATTTTTCCAGTTCGAGAACCTGGACTAATCCTTGCCGTTTATAGCCGAGCATAAAGAGCGCTTTGGCTCGATTTAACTGCGTCATCAGGTGGCCCGGTTCCATCTTCAGCGCCCTGTCGAGAAAGTCGAGCGCCTTCAACCCGTTGCCCAATTGCAAATGGAGCGCGCCGATCGTCTGTAAATCGTAGGCAATCGGAGGGGTGAGCACGGCCAGGGCGTCGAGGAAGGTGAGGGCGACATCGTAGATGCCCTGCTTGATATAGGAATAGGCGACATAGCGCAAATCACTGACCTCTTCATCGCCCCAGCCCAGTACTTCCAGCCACTTCATCTCACTCATACTAACCGCGCTGATATTGGTTGCGGCGGGAGTTGATCAGAGTCAGTGTCCGATCCAATCTGCCGATGGTTTGAAGCAGGCCCACAAGCGTCTTTCTCTCCCGCTCTTCTTCTTGCTGTTCGTGCCCCTCATCTTGCCGATCCTTGAAGGACTTATTGATCGTATCCTCAAGTGCCTCCAACTTATCGCTATCGGCCTCTTGTTTTTCGTAGCCGCCCAAGCTGGGGATTAGCTGGTAACTGAAGAGCGGCTTGCCGTAGGAGAGATACTCGGGCGGGGGGGCAAACGAGGCCCATAAAATCAACTTCCCGGGAGCCAGGTACATCTCGAATTCGGTTGAGACGTATGGCTTTACGACCGAGACCTCGGTCTTCTGCGGGATGAAACGGGCATCCTCGATCATTTTCGAGTCGAGAGTCGACTTATCTCTCGCGTAGCGCGAAGAGGTCTCGATCCCCATATTATCTATTGTGCGCGGCTTATTGACAGTCATCTCACCCTCGTCTCCTTCTCATCATAGCAGCCGCCCCCTTTTTCAGGAATGCGATATGATTTTATGGAGGTCTATACCCCGCGCAAGATGATAAAAATGAGCCCAATCCCGAATGGGGAACAGGATAACGACTCGCCCTGCGAGTCTGAAGATACCCACTCGCTGTGCGAGTGGGCAAGATACGTCCGCCTGATGGCGGACTAGCAGGATAAGAGGAAGGGGGAGCGCCGGGCGCGAATGCAATTCGCAGTTGCGCCGAAGGCGCAACACCAGCCTGCGGCTGGGCCCGGCGCTCCCCCGCGCTTCGCGTCTCCTTGGGGCGCGGGGCCTCCCCGCATCTTGTAAGCCTGCTGCCAAGCAGGCGAATCGTGTCCATTCGCGCAGCGAGTGGACATCCTTAGGCTCGCAGAGCGAGCCGTTATCCTGTACCTTTTAGGAAAAGATTTTTGGTTTTCGCCGACTTCTTGGGCGAGGATTATTTCGCCTAACAGTCATTCTTCCCTTCCTCGTGTTCCGGGTAAAGGACGATTTGCTATTCACCTTAATTTCTATAGAACATCCGAGCAGGGTTAAGTATTTCATTAATGTATCAGTACTAAATGCCGAAAGTTTGCCTGTGGTTAACATGGAAACTTTTGGAGGAGTGATCCCAAGTATTTTTGCAATCTCCTTTTGTTTGAGTTTGCTATTGAGGATCAAGCGATTTACCTCTGAAAGCAGATCTGAACGAGCCGTTAGCTCCTCAAAGTCTTTCAACCCTAAATCTTCAAAGACATTGCCATCCGTAACGTGAAATTCTTTTTTAGTCATTTCTGTGTTCTTTGGAAGGTTTTGTCCCGACATCATTCATGCCAATATTGGTAATTTTCATGGTATCCTTAAATCTTTTTTTGCCAAAAACAGGATCCAGCATCTCAAAATAAAGATTTTTTTTTATACACAAATGGTTTCGAGAATTGGGAATGGGAGGTAAGAGCCTAAAATCCAGGCGTCCCCTTTTTCAGGAATGCGATATGATTTTGTGGAGGTCAGCCTCGACGCTATCTACCGTTGAATGGATCACCTTGACCTGGTGGTGTTGGAATACTTCCGAGTCTTTTAAACCAGAGCCGGTGAGCATCAGCACGACCGACTCATTGCGTCGGATTTTACCCTCTTGGCACAGTTTTTTGACTGCGGGAAGCAAAGTGGCTGCCGAAGGCTCAACGAAAAATCCCGCCTGCCCCAAAATCTGCTGCCCCACCAAGATCTCCTCTTCAGTTACACTCTCAGCCAACCACTGCAATCTATGGGCCTTGTCTAGTATTTCCTCGCCGCCTAAAGGGTTGCCGGTGGTGATCGCCGAGGCCAAGGTCTTCACATGATGAAAGGGGACCGGCTGCATCTTATGTTGCTTCACGGCCGTCACAAGCGGACTGCAGTGAGCCGCCTGGACGATGATCATGCGGGGGAGTTTCTGGATCAGTCCCGCCTCGAGCAATTCCCGGAACCCCTTAAAGAGTCCCCGGATATGGCCGCAGGTCGAGGTGGGCACGGCGACGAAGTCGGGTACACCCAATTGCTCAACGATTTCAAAGGCGCTGAATTTGTACCCTTCGACCCGAATGGGCCCATTGCCAGAGACGATCCGGAGTTTGAATAGATTTGCCAAGCTCAAAACTTTTCGTTTCATCTCCCCATAGTCGGGCGCCTCCACCTTGACAACACTCGCGCCGTGGATGGCCATCGACCTCACTTTTTCCTCAGGGCAATAGGAGGGGATAAAGATAATGGGCTTAGCCCCCGATCGGGCTCCGTAGGCGGCGAGTGAGGCCCCCATATTTCCCGTGGAGATGGTTGCGACAAATCGCTCTCCCATCTGCTTTGCCATTAGTATACAAGGTAGCGAGCCCCGATCCTTAAAGCTCCAGGTGGGGTTCCCCGTCTCATTTTTCAATAGCAATCGGTCCAACCCCACATAATCTCCCAGCTGCTTCGACTCCAGCAGCGGCGTATTTCCTTCGCCCAGAGACAATTCGGGGCTAAACTGGAACGGCAAAAAGTCGGCGTACCGCTCCCAAGAGGTCTTCCCGCTCCTCACTTTGGCATGACCCAGCGCTTCGATCTTTACCTCTAGCGACTCGCCATTTTCGGCAAATTCCTCGAGCCTGTCGAACGGGTACTTTTTCCCTGAGAGGGTAGAAATGAGATAAGGCTTCAATGGACACCTCTTCTATCCGCCTTGTAGCAGCCAGCTGAGTTCTTGTCTCTAACCCGCTTGCCTTTAAATAGGGCGGTTGGCAAAATGGTTGTATTATACAACTAATCGGGTTGCCATGAAGAATCTTACGAACGAAGAGGTCAATCTTCTGAGACAGAACGCGAGAAGCGTGGTGAGGGAACTGGGGCTTTTAAACGACGCCTATTTTGAAATTGGGGTGACCCTTGCGGAGCGGCATCTTTTGATTGAACTGACCACTTGTCCTCATCCTACGATGGGGGAAATCGCAGAGCGGTTGTTGCTCGACAAGTCGACGGTGAGCAGATTGATCGCTAAAGCTGAGAAGAAGGGGTATATCAAGTGTTTGTCTGACCAGAAGGACAAGAGGAAGCGATTTCTCCAGATGACTCCGCTGGGGAAAAAGACTCTCACTGCTTTCGAGCCAATCGCGTTTAATCAGACAAAAGAGGCGCTGCTCACTTTAACGGATGGGGAGGTCGATCTTGTCTTGCGAGGTGTTGCGCTTTATGCGAAAGGGCTCCAGAATGCCCGGTTGCAAAACAAGGGGCCTGCTGCCACTGAAAAGAAACCCATGGAGACGCTATCTGAGATCAAAAGCCAGTTGGATCAGCTGGGGTACACTCTAAAACCTTACTGCGCTGAAGATGAGCGCCCTCTGTATGAGATTTTCAAAGACGTCATCGATTCAGGCAGTCTATTTCCTTATAATGACAATTCGGTAGCGGAGTTTCGTCGCCGCTTTACCGACTCCGAATCGCACGTATATGTTTGCTATTCCGCAAAGGGAGAATTGGTTGGCGGCTTTGCCGTCAGGGCGAATTATCCAGGCAATTCGAACCACATTGCCAACGCACTCTACATGATCAAAGGGACGCACAGGGGGCAGGGGATTGGCACGTTTATCATCAAGGCCTCGCTCCAGATCGCCAAAGGCCTTGGCTTTCACGCCATGCAGTACAACATGGTGCTGAGTCGAAATATCACCGCAGTCAAACTTTACCAAAAATTGGGATTTAACTTGATCTGCACGCTTCCGCATGCCATTCGGAATCCAGATGGAAGCTATCAGGATGGGTATATCCTACATCAAAAATTGGACACTATATGACAGAAGAAAAAGAGAATGTTTCCAAAGAGGAGACATTTGACAAATTAGACATTCGCCTCGGGCGAGTGATCAGCGTTGAAGAGGAACTCTCAGCGCCCAAGAAGGCGTACAAGCTGAAGATCGATTTTGGGAAATTTGGGATCAAGACGAGTGTCGGGCGCTTCACGCAGCATAAGCCCGAAGAGATCAAAGGCAAACTGGTCTTGGGCGTCATTAATTTCGCTCCTAGGCAGATTGGGGATACTCTATCTGAAGTTCTTACTTTAGGAGTGCAATTTCCAAAGGCTGAAAGCGGTGAAGCTACCTTTATTACTCCTTGTGCCGAGGCCAAAATCGGCGGCAAACTGTTTTAACTCACCCATTCTTTCTTCCTGCGCTGGGTATCCCCAGCGCAAACATGATTTTTCTATCCTCCGGCGGCGGCGGTGTAGAAGGGGTTGGCTTTTAGAGGATTCTCGGCATTGTTTTGGTTTTCGATCTGGTGCTCTTGTCTCACAAACCGCTCAAGAACTTTATCGATATTCGCGGTGCTTAAAGCCCGTTTTTGCCGTATTTCTGCTTTCAATCGGTTGATCAATTTAAAGATGTCACGGCCAGAGAACCCTTCCGTTTGTTTAGCGATGTGATCGATGATGTTCTTCGTGAAGAGAAGTCGATCTCCGGACGAGGATATGAGAATAGGGAGGTTTCTTTCGATAATGTTTTTCCGTTCTGCGACTTCAGGAGCTCCAATATATAGTTTGCAATCCATACGACTCCGTACTGCCTGGTCTATATCGTTCGGGCGATTTGTAGCCAAAATCAGCATCATCTTAGAAGTAGGCTGACCTGTTAATTCAAGGAATGCATTCAACAAAGAGATCAACTCTTGGCTCTTGTTGGGCATATCCCTTCTTCCAAAGCAAGCTTCTGCTTCGTCGATAAAAACAACGGTGGGAGAAGAGAGATTTTTCGCGTGTTCGATCAATTTTTGCAACGTGGCGACAGCGGCGCCCGCCTGACTGCCCGTAGGCGTCGAGTTGGTGCTCATGGTTTTTAAAAGATCTCCGCCAGACATGATGATGTAATTCATCTTCGAGTTCGATGCGATCCATTTTGATACCATCGTTTTTCCCGTTCCAGGAGGTCCGTAAAGGAGGACGTTTTGGAAGTATCCTTTGTCTTCTTTTGTGGCGCATGCGGTGGCTAGGATTTCGTCGAGGTCCCCTTGGAGTGTTTGATTAAATATGGGTTTTGCTTCGAAAACACGGTCGCGATCAAAATATGTGCGGGCCAAATCATAGGATCCCAGGGCCAAGGAAGTTCCAGTTCCAACAATCGAAGGGAGTGCCCAAAAGGTCAGAAGGCCATCCCCCAGACTCAAGCCGTCTTTAAAGCCAAAGACTTTGAGGCAAGCCATGGTCGTCTGTTTTGCCAGGTTCCAAACGGAGGCGGCCGCAGGATGTACGTCGGAGTACATAGCAGCTCCTACTAGCCCCAAAGAGGCGAGGGTGGCCGCAGTGGCCCCTTCTACGCGCCGAGCCCAGAGCTTAGATGTAGAATTTTTTACTTGTTGGCAGGTGCGGGGCCACCAATCTACATAATTGATTTTGACAGGTAATGATTCGCTTTCAAGAAATTTTTCCGTAGCAGTTGCGAGTAAGCCTCTTACGAACACCGAGCCAACGATGAGCATCGCCATATTGCGCATTGTGTTAGAGAGCCGCTCAAAGCCATCCGCTAGGGGCTTCAGCGGATCAGCTTTTTCAAAATTAAACTGTGTGCGTTTTACGTTTTCCATAATCATCCGTATTTAAATTGATGCATATTATAGTCGTTTTTTATCTATAAGTCAATCAGTAGATTATATATGAAATATTTTAATATTAAGAGTTAGCCATTTCTTGACTAAAACAAATCCTCTCTGACAGGATGTTCCCTTTTAAGGAGGCCTGAATGAAATATTTACTACTTGCACTGACTTTTACCTGTACGATGCTCAACGCAGCAACGGACATCTATTTAGCTGGACCGCTTTTTACCCTTGCAGAAAGGGAATTCAATGCAAAACTTGCGCAGGGTTTGAGAGAGCGGAACCTGACCGTTTTTTTACCTCAGGAGACTGAGGTTCGAGAATTGACGTCCTCTTCGATATTCGCAAATGATGTGAATGGGGTTGATCAAGCAAAGGTTGTCGTTGCGATTTTCGATGGCCCCGATCCCGATTCAGGGACCTGCTGGGAATGCGGATATGCCTACGCAAAAGGAAAGCCGATCATTGCGGTCCGGACTGACTTCCGAAATATCAGTGATGGGGGACTCGCTCCCTACAATCTGATGCTGTGGGAATCGGCTAAGGAAAAAGTGGAGCTTTCTTCTCTGTTCTCAGATCTGCCATCGATCGTGAACGCCGTGGTCAAATCGTTTCAAAGTGTAGAAGTCCCTCAGCTCTAAAAAAAGGACTCCGGACCCCCGGAGTCCCATTCAAAAACCATCAATATAATCCGAATAGACACAGAACAAGATGGCGTTGTTGCACCATTCGGTATGGCGCAACGATTTGATAATGAATAAATTAACAACCACCGAGGACACCGAGAGCACCGAGAAATTATGAAAGAGGCCCCTATCTCGGTGTATCTCCGTGTTCTCGGTGGTTAAATTTTGCGGTTGTCGACAACTTTCCCACACTCTCTGGAAACTGAACATAACTTACTCAAATCCAATCTATTGCAACTCGCTTCGCAGGGCTCTTTTCGGCGCGTTTTAGACGAGTTTTGAACAAGTTTCCCACAATTTCCCACAATCTTTTTTCGCGGCTTAATCGACTCATCCTCAGCCTGTTTGAATCATCCTTTTTTTTGTTTGTCGAAAATCGATTGCGCAGATTTCGTTTCCGTGGCTAACATGTGGGAGAACGTGGGAATGTTAATGAACGGGTTCTTCTTCAGCGGTTCTTCGGTAGCAAAATTAGATGAGAAGGGGCGCTTTGTCCTTCCTCAGGAAATGCGCTACGGTCTCGTTGAAGAGGGGAAATGTGAGTTCGTCATCGGTTTAGGCCTCGGGGGCTGTTTAGCTATCTATAGAAAGAGCGCAATCGCGAAGATCGTAGAGAAATTCAAGCAAAATCAACACATCGCAAAATTCCAAAAGTTCTTCACCTTATTCTTCTCCACTCTCCATCCAACAGAGTGTGACAAGGTGGGCCGGGTCAGTCTGCCTGCTACGCTGAAGAGCGCCATTGGAATTAAAAACGAGATCGTCGTCGCCGGAGTGATGGATAAGATTGAACTCTGGCCAAAAGACGTCTACGATCAGAACCTTCGCAATCTCTTAAGTGGCAAATCATCCGACATGGATCTAACGAAAATGATCGAAGAGGCTTTTGCCTTGTTGCACGATGGTGAAGCCCCTGAGGCTGAACAAGCATCTTCCGTAAACCCTCTTTATTTTGAAGCTATTCCCACAAAATGACACACGTACCCGTTTTGATGCGGGAGGTCCTCGAAATTTTTGCGGGGAAAGATCTCCGTATATTTTTTGATGGAACTCTGGGCGCAGGCGGCCACGCGCGGGCGATCTTAGAGGCCCACCCCGAAATCGAGCGCTACATCGGCTGCGATCGGGACCCGAGAGCGCATGAGCTGGCGGGGAGGAGCCTGGAGCCGTGGCGGGAAAAGGTGGAGTTTGTCCGCGGCAGCTACGCGGAGAAGGTGGCTGAAGTGAAGGGATGCATCGATGGGTTTCTGATCGATATCGGAGTCTCATCCATGCAGCTCGACGAGAGAGAGAGGGGCTTTAGCTTCATGGGCGATGCTCCGCTCGATATGCGGATGGACCCGGAAGGGGATCTGACGGCTGAGCAAATTGTGAACCGCTACTCGGAAAAGGAGTTGGCTCGGATCCTTTTCGAGTACGGGGAAGAGAGAAGGTCGCGCCAGGTCGCAAAGGCGATCGTGGAGGCGAGGAGAAAGAGGCGGATCCGGACAACCGGGGAATTGGTGGAGATCATCAAGCCCGCGGCGACCCGGGGCAAACTCCATTTCGCAACCCTGACGTTTCAGGCGCTCAGGATCGCTGTGAATGACGAGTTGGGCCAGCTGCAAAAAGGGCTAAACGGGGCGATCGATAAGCTCTGTCCAGGCGGCAGGTTGGCCGCAATTTCATTTCACAGTCTGGAGGACCGGATTGTGAAAAACACCCTTCGCGATGCGAAGGATAGATTGCAGGTTTTAACGAAAAAGCCGATCGGTCCATCGGCGGAAGAGATGCGGGCGAATCCGAGAGCTCGCAGCAGCAAGTTGAGGGCGGGGGAGAAGTTATGAAAGGATTGCTGTTCCGATTGGGTGTTTGTCTAACCGTGTTTGGACTTTGCCTCTATTCGTATCTCGAGACGCAAAACGAGCTGACCCATTTGAAAATCTGCCTGCCCGAAGTGGAAAAAGAGGTGAAGCTCATCCAGGAAGAGAATCGCCGTTTGGCGTATGAGATCGATCAGTTTGAGAATCCCGCTCACCTCATCGAACTCGCTCATAATCCCGAGTTTAGCCATCTCAAGCACCCGCTATTAAAAGAAATATTAACCGTTCCCGAAGCCTTCGCCAGTAATTAATCATGTCTCCAGTAGAATCGTCTGACCGCAAGCGTCTCTGCATCATTGCAGTATCTCTTTGCATCCTATTCTGCCTGTTGATCATCCGTTTTTATCAGATCCAAATCGTCGAAGGGGACAAGTGGGCGGCTACCGCCCTTGCACAACACCAATATGTGGCTACTGAGCCGTGCCGCAGGGGATCCTTTTACTCCAACACTTCGATCAAGCAAGGCCATCCGGGCGAGGCGCAGCCCTTTGTCGTCGACGTGCCCAAATTCCACCTCTATATAGATCCCGAGTCCATTCCCGAAAGCGCGAAGGGGGCAATGGCCAAAGAGCTCCATGCCTTGCTGCCCGGCCTAGACAAACGGGGCGAATTCTACAAAAAGAGTCGGAGCCGCAAGATCGCCACGTGGCTCGATCGGGAAAAAAGGGTCCAGATCGAAAAGTGGTGGGGCGAGTTTGCGCGGAGAGAAAAGATCGTTCGCAATGCGCTCTACTTCACAGCGGAGTATAAGCGCTCTTATCCGTTCGGCACTCTTCTCGGCGCGGTTCTCCACACTGTGCAAGAAGATCAGGCCAATCCCACGGGGGGACTTGAGATGATGCTGAACTCCTATCTCAAAGGAAAGCCGGGGAAAAGGCTCATCGTCCGTTCTCCTCGCCATCCTCTCGATACGGGGAAGGTGATCGTCGCTCCCGAAAATGGCGCCGACGTCTACCTCACGATCAACCACTACCTACAGGCCATCGCCGAATCGGAACTCGCCAAAGGCGTGCAAGAGGCGGGCGCCCACGGCGGCTGGGCCGTCATGATGGATCCCTACACGGGCGAAATCCTCGCCCTGGCCCAAACGCCCTCCTTCGATCCGACCCACTATGCCGAGTACTTCAATGACCCCGCCCTGATCGAACAAACCAAGGTGAAGGCGGTGACCGACTGCTTTGAGCCCGGCTCGATTTTTAAGCCCATTACAGTGGCCGTCTGCATGAAGGCGAATGAAGAGCTCGTCAAAAAGGGGAGAGCGCCGATCTTTACGCCCGAGGAGAAGATTCCTTGCGCCAATGGGTGGTTTCCCGGCCGCAGCGCCCCCCTCAAAGATGGGCGGCCCCACGGCTACCTGAACATGGACCTGGCGCTCCAAAAGTCCTCCAACATCTACATGGCGCGCCTCATCCAGCGCCTCGTCGAAACAATGGGAGATGAGTGGTATCGGAAAACTCTCTATGAAGTCTTCGGCTTTGGGCAGAAAACGAACATCGACCTGCCCGCCGAGAGCATTGGCCTTCTCCCGACGCCCGGCAAGCTCCATCCCAACGGCAAGCTCGAATGGTCCGTGCCTACGCCCTATTCGCTGGCGATCGGCCACAATATCCTCGTCAACAGCATGCAACTCGTCCGCGCCTTTGCGATCCTCGCCAACGGCGGCCTCGCCGTTCGCCCCCACCTCATCCGCCAAATCGTCAAAGAGGGCAAAGTCATCGTCGACAACACCCGCTACCGCGCCACCACCCAAGTCCTCAGTCCCGCTATCTCTCGCCTTCTAGTTCGCGGCATGAAATTCGTCACGAAAGAGGGGGGCACATCGAAAAGAGCCGACATCATGGGCTACACCGAAGCGGGCAAATCGGGGACTGCCGAAAAAATTATCGATGGCATCTATTCAAAGGATCACAACGTCTCCTCCTTTGTCGGATTTGCCCCGGCGCACCATCCCCGTTTCGTCTTGATTGTGACCATCGACGATCCGGTGAAAAAGATCATTCCCGGCGTGGGCAAGCACCAGATGGGAGGCGTTTGCGCAGCGCCCGTGTTCCGTGAAATTGCGACGAAGTCCTTGCAATATTTAGGCGTGACCCCCGATGATCCTTACGGCTTTGCTCCCGGTGACCCGCGCCGCGATTCCAAGCGCGCCGATTGGACCGCCGAAGTGCAAAACCTCAGGGAGCTCTATGAGAAGTGGAACTGTCGATGAAATTGAAGAATCTGATTAAAGGTTTGGACTTGACCGTCAAGGGGAGCAAAGAGATCTCCATCACGGGGATTTCCTCCGATTCGCGCCTGGTCGCCCCCGGCAATCTTTTCATCGCCAAAAGGGGAGACACCTGTGACGGCACGCAGTTCATCGCGCAGGCCACCGGCGCAGGCGCCGCCGCGATCGCCACCGATATTTACGACCCTTCGCTATCGCAAACGCAACTCATCCACCCGCACATCGCCTCGATCGAAGCCAAATTGGCCGCCCGCTACTACGGCTCCCCCTCCGATGAGCTGTTTATGGTCGGCGTCACCGGGACGAAAGGGAAAACCACCACCACCTACGTGATCAAACACCTCCTCGACGGCCTTAACCTTTCCTGTGGTCTGATCGGCACAGTGGAGACCGTCGTCGGAGCCAACCGATTTTTTTCAACGCTCACGACTCACGATGTGATCACCAATCAAAAGCTCTTGCGAGAGATGATCTTGAAAGGATGCAAAGCGGCCGTTTTAGAAGTCTCTTCTCACGGTTTGAATCAAGGGAGAGTGGAGGAAATTGGATTTGATTTGGGCCTCTTCACCAACCTCTATCCCGACCATTTGGATTATCACAAGACGATGGAGGAGTACGCATCGGCCAAGAAAAAGCTCTTTGAAAAGTGTGACCGCGCCATCGTCAACGCCGACAGTTATTGGGGGGCGTTTAAAGCCACCTCTTTTGGCATCGAAAAAGGGGACATCCGCGCCACCCACATCGCCCTCACTCCCAATGGCACCGAGTTCACAGTCGATGGATGCCATTTTCACTCTCCTCTCATCGGGCGGTTCAATGTCTACAACGTGCTCGGCGCCCTTGCTGCCGCCCTCTCCTACGGCGCGAAGCTCAATCAGCTACCCGATCTTTTGGCCTCATTTCCGGGCGTGCCCGCCCGCCTGCAGCGCATCGGAAATGTATTTGTCGACTTTGCCCACACAGGAGAGGCGCTCGCCAACGTCCTCCAAACGCTGAAAGAGATCGCCAAAGCCCGCGTGATCGTAGTTTTTGGGTGTGGCGG
Organism: Chlamydiales bacterium; assembly: GCA_035479435.1. Lineage (GTDB taxonomy): Bacteria > Chlamydiota > Chlamydiia > Chlamydiales > SM23-39 > REEB52. The sequence continues at coordinate 7,550 of DATIIR010000108.1, read as the reverse complement.
CAACCGCGATCCACAGCGGAGAACTGGCATGGCCCAAGCTGCGGAGAAGTGGGCCGATCTCTCTCTCATTACATCCGATAACCCACGCCATGAAGATCCGCAGGAAATTGCGAGGCAGATCACAGCCGCCTTTCGCGCCCCCCCCATTGTTGAACTCGACCGGAGAAGAGCGATCCACAGGGCCATCCAGATGGCCCAGCCCGACGACATCGTACTCATTGCCGGGAAAGGGCATGAACGAGTCCAAATTTTTGGATCTCAAACGGTTCCATTTGACGACGTCGCCGTTGTGAAAGAAGCATTGCAAAATCTAAACAATTCTGCGATGGTAGTTCCTTCATGCGAATCGTAATCTTCTTCTTGACTCTTCTGCTGCCTCTGATGGCGGGACCCCCCACCGGATCGGTGATCAACGTGCCCGATGCGCCCACGGTGGTGCTCGATGTGGGGCATGGAGGGACGGATCGGGGAGCGCGCGGCCATCTTCCCTATTGTGAGGAGAAGAAGATTTGCCTTCTCACCGCGCGGCTTGTGAAGCAGTATCTCGATCAGCTTGGCTACCATGTAGTCATGACCCGCAACACCGACGCATTTATTTCGCTACCGCGGCGCGTTGAGATTGCCACTCAAGCGCAAGGCAATATATTTGTCAGCGTCCATTTCAATTCATCGCGCAGTCCGGAGGCCTCTGGGATCGAAGTCTTTTTTCACGACTCGAAGGAGAACCGCCCCCGCACTGGAGCATCGAGGAAGCTCGCTGATGCGGTGCTCAGTCGCGTGATCCGGCGCACATCGGCCCAATCGCGTGGAGTGAAGAAAGGCAATTTCTTTGTGATCCGGGAGACGAGCATGCCGGCGATTCTTGTGGAAGGGGGATTTATATCGAATCCTGATGAGAGAGTGCTTCTGAAATCGCGCGATTACCAGGAGAAGATTGCCCGCGGCATTGCCGACGGCGTCGACCAATACTTCAAAGCCCGCTGGAAAAAACCCAAATAATAGATTCGTCCTCGGCGAGAATTGAACCCGCGACCTGCCGCTTAGGAGGCGACCGCTCTATCCACTGAGCTACGAGGACACAATAGCCAGGGCATTGTAGGCCGTTTGAGGGGTTATTTCAAGAGAAATTGTGTCCCTGGAACAAGACAAGTACGCCCAAGAAGATGTTCAGCGCCGATTGAGCTAAATCGTAGAGGTCGGGGCCTTGGACAGGAGGAGGAGGAGGGGTGGGAGTTCTGAGCGGGCAAGTAGTGGCAGCAAACTTGTATGCCTTGGCGAGGGGAGTGCTTGAAAAGCGCGGCTTCGGACAATGGTCGAGAATCTTCCCCAGTTGGGCCGATCGCTGTTTAGTGATGGTGCTAGCTAGCGGGTTGGTCGGAGCAAGGGGAGCGGCTTGCGCTAGATGGCTATAAAGTCCATAGCCGCCTAAAAGTAGGCTTCCCAAAACAAGGGCGCTACCGACACGGTTCTCCCACATCCAGCTCGCAACATCTTTGATCCTCTGTTTAAGCCCAGGAGCTTCGGGAGGTGGCATGTCGAAAGAGGAGGGCTCTATGGGGGCTCGTTGCACCGGCGGGTCAAAGGCTATAGGAGGCCTTCTGGGAGGGAGCTCCTTTTGGAAAGCGACCGGCTTGGGCTTCTTCTTTTTGGGCGGTTTCGGAGCTGCAGGGAGGCGTTTCGGAGGAGGGGCTGGTTCTGGGGTTTTTTTTGGCTCTTTCACCCATTCATAGGTAAGTGAATTATTTACTCGTGAGTTTTTGAGAAGATAATAGAGCGAATAGCCGATGGCTCCAATCGCCGATAGCCCCGCAAGCGCAATGGTCGTTCCTACAATCCCCGCCGAAAAGGCCCACCCAAAGGGGTTCGACACGAAGAATACAATCGTCCCCACCAGCGCCGCAAGTCCCGCTGGCCCAGGACATACGATCTGCCACTTATGCGTAGTAAAATTTTGCCTTACCCGCTCTACAAGAGGAAGGGGAAAGGGTTCGTGTATTACAAGTGACATGAATTCCTATTTATTAGTAGCAATATTATACTAAATTTACTAATTCAATTACATTAAAATGAAGTTTTGTAACTATAGACTTAAATTGAAAAAATCCTTGATTTTCTGTGGGGGAGCGGCGTATAGTGGAGCGCATGCAAGCAGATATTGGACTGATTGGATTAGCGGTGATGGGCCAGAATTTGGTCCTCAACATGGCCGACCACGGTTATACGGTTGCCGTATTCAATCGCACGGCTTCTAAAACAGATGAGTTCTTAAAGGGCCCTGCCAAAGGGAAAAAGATCGCCGGCGCGCATGAGCTGAGGGCGTTTGTCTCGTTACTGAAAAGGCCTCGTCGCGTGATGTTGATGGTCAAAGCGGGCGATCCCGTCGACGAGTTCATCGACCTGTTGATGCCGCTCCTCGAGCCGGGAGATATCATCATCGACGGCGGCAATAGTCATTTCCCCGATACACAGCGGCGCTACGAGGCTCTGAAGTCGAAAGGGATCCTCTTTATCGGCGCTGGCATATCGGGCGGCGAAGAGGGGGCTCGCCATGGCCCCTCCATCATGCCGGGCGGCAACCCCGATGCGTGGCCCCACGTGAAGTCGATCTTCCAGTCCATCGCCGCTAAGTCGGAAGATGGAGAGCCGTGTTGTGATTGGGTCGGAATCGGCGGTGCAGGCCACTACGTCAAGATGGTCCACAACGGGATCGAGTATGGCGATATGCAACTCATTTGCGAGGCCTACGATCTGTTGAAAAAAGGGGGCCACACTGAGATGGCCAAGATCTTTGCCGACTGGAACAAGGGGCCTCTCGACAGCTACCTCATCGAAATCACAGCGCAAATCTTTGCCAAAAAAGATACCGACGGCAAACTGCTTGTCGACAAAATCCTCGATGTTGCAGGGCAGAAAGGGACCGGCAAATGGACCGGCATCGACGCCCTCGATCGGGGCATGCCCCTCACTCTCATTGGCGAAGCGGTGTTTGCCCGCTGCCTCTCCTCTCTTAAAAATGAGCGGATTGAGGCGAGCCGCCACTACAAGGCGCCCACCCATACCTTCACCTCCAATCCAGAGCAGATTTCCCATGCCCTCTACGCCTCGAAGATCATCAGCTACGCACAGGGGTTTATGCTGATGCGCACGGCCTCTGAAGAGAACAAATGGAACCTCAATTTTGGCTCCATCGCCCTCATGTGGCGCGGCGGCTGCATCATCCGGAGCAAATTCCTCGGTAAGATCAAGCTCGCCTACGATAAAAACCCCCAGCTAGCCAGCCTTCTGGTTGACCTCTTTTTCATCGACGAGATCACCCGATGCATCCCTGCCTGGCGCAAGGTCGTGGCTGAAGGGGCCCTCATGGGCGTCCCCTTGCCCTGTTTCAGCACAGCCCTCTCGTTCTTTGACGGCTACCGCAGCGCTACGCTCCCCGCCAACCTCCTCCAGGCCCAGCGCGACTTCTTTGGGGCCCATACCTATGAACGGGTCGACAAGCCCCGCGGTCAGTTCTTTCATACGAATTGGACCGGCAAGGGCGGCGACGTCAGTTCAAGCACCTATAACGTCTAAAGAATCAATCACTTAAGTATTTATATCCCGTATTTATAATAAAGTTAAATTAAATCTTAAATTAGTGTATAATTGTCTGTAAAATATTAAAATAAGGATAATAATATGTCATCGCCAGTTAGACCACGTTTAAGTGTTGTAGTTGATGAACCCCCTGCTGCGGCCTTCGATGCCGTCACACCTGTACCAAACAGCGCAGTGGCTTTGCTATCTAGGGGCAGTCTCAGTCTCTCTGCGCCGGGAACTCCCCAGAGTGCAAAGACTCCTCGTAGGATTTCTCCCCAGTCAACACCTGGACATTCTCGAGCATCTTCTTTAAATGCCCCTCCTCCTTCACCCCGATCGGGTTCTGTTTCGGCTCCGATGACTCCCAGGACCCTTAAGCAGTTTTTCGCTGAGAATGAGGGCCGATTGAAACAACGGATCGAAGAAGAGCGCTCTACTAGGAAGAAATTTGAGCTTAGACTGGCCGGATGTTTACTCTCTCATTGCGGATGTATTATTGAGACAAATCGAATTTCCGCATTTAAAAAGAGAATGAAGATGGTGAACGAAATTGCGAAGTGCTGCACTTGCGGATGTTTATGTCCTCAAGGCGCAAAAGTCGCTCCAATGCGCCAGCAAATGGGTTAAAGATCGAATTGCCGGGTTAGAATCGGTGACCGCTTGGGCGGGGAGGCCGGTTGGTGAGGAAACCGCGGATTCTCTAGGAGCTTGAGCGCCTTGTCAATTTCAGTCGCACAAAATCGATCCCTGATCGCACTGAAGAGATTGTTGATTCTCCGGACGCGGTCTTCTTCGCCTGGCTCTTCTGTTTGGTGAGTGAGACGGGCGAAAATGCCTCTCGTGTGCACTTTTGCTTCTATGGTCCAGCCTGGTTCCTTAACCCAGTCTTGAAAGCACTGCAGATTGAATTCATCGCAGAATTTGAAGAAAACTCTTGCCGCTTTTTGGTTCCTCAGTACGGGAGCCACTTGAGAGACCCAAAACAGAGCGGGTTTTATTGAGGGTCTTGTCAGAAGGGCAGTCACGCATTGGCGCATATTTGCAGCATCCTTTAAAGAGAGGCGTAAAATAGTCTGATACGCTCCGTGCGTGAGATAGAGGTGTATTGTTGTTTGACCTGAGATACAAAAGCTGGTCGCAGTCTTAAGCGGAAGCTTCACGTTTTTAAGATGTAAATCTGAACCTCTTATCTCGATGCCACTGGCCATATCCAACTCCCTGTTAAAAATAAATTTGAACAGGTTATCCGTTGGGTTTGTACTTGTCAACTAACGGTTTGCAAGTTATCCTCTGACGGGATATGAAGCATAAAAGTTCTCTCTATTCACTCCTCTTCACGATTTTCAATGATGCGATCGGGTGGGGGATTGTGTTGACCATTTTTGCCCCGCTTCTCTTCGACCGGTCCAACGCGATCTTGCCTGAAGATATGACCGATGCGACCCGCAATATCATTTTGGGCGTTTTGATTTCGTCCTACGCGGTTACGCAGTTTGTCTCCATGCCACTCATCGGAGCCCTATCGGACCATTTCGGCAGGAAGAGGGTTTTGGAGTGGACGATTTTCGGTGCGATGGTAAGCTTTGTCTTTTCAGCTCTCGCCGTGTGGTCGGGGAGTCTCTTCATCTTGTTTGCTGCGCGCCTCCTCGCAGGACTTTTCTCGGGCAACGCGAGCACTGCGCAGGCTGCGATCGCCGATATGAGTTCCGAAAAGACCAAGACGAAAAATCTATCCCTTAGCGGAATCGTCGGAGGCATTTCTTGGATCGTCGGTCCTCCGATGGGGGCCTTTCTATCCAGTCCCAAATGGGGTTCCATTTTTAACTTCTCCACCCCTTTTTGGTTTCTAGCCCTTCTGTTTTTGATCAACCTTCTCTGGGTCAATAGAAGTTATGTGGAGACCCACCAGAAAAAGGAGAGGCACGATTGGAAACAGGAGATCAAAGATCTCGGTAAATTGTCAAAAATCCCCCGTGTGGGCGGATGGATGGTCGTCTCTTTTCTCTTCTACTGCGGTTGGTTCTTCTTTGTGATGTATTATCCGACGCTGTTTGTTCAAAAATTCCAATTTACGCAGGAAGGGATTGGGTTTTTCTCCGCCTACCTATCTCTATTCTGGTTTTCGGGATCGCTAGCGATCAACAAATGGTTTGGGGGCATGAATCCAGAGCGCTCCATTTACATCTGCCTGCCTCTGCTTGGCCTATTGATGTTGATTGCCACATTGGAAGGCACTATCACCGGCTGGATTTGGACCTTTCCCTTTCTCGCACTGGGCGCGACCACCGTTTGGATCAATTTGATGTCTCTGATCTCGAATCTCTCCGGCAGAGAAAATCAGGGGAAGGCCTTTGGCGTTCTCCAATCGATGATGTCTTTGGCTACATTGATTGCGCCGCTAATCACGGGATTTGTGGCGACCTACAACGTTGAAATTCCAATCTATTTTGGCACCTGCGTGCTCCTCCTCGTTGGGCTCTACGCCTTCCGCCTCCACTCCATCTATCAGAAGACCCCCAAATTTTGACAAGAATATAGCTTTCCCTTAATCTGTCTGCCCGACAGAGGTTCACTTATGAAATATGCGCTTATTCTTCCCCTTTTATTCGCATCCTTTTTGTACTCACAAGAAGATCTGCCGATCGAAGAAATCGCGGCCTCCTCATTTAGTCTAACGGAAACGATAAACCCTATACCGCTTGACGTGCAGCCTCCTGCTCCACGATTGGACATTCCGCAGAAGAAAGGGTGGATTGCCCTGAGTCTATCTTCCCTATTCCCAGGACTTGGGCACGTGTATCTGGGGGATATGAAGACGGCTGCTGGTCTTGCCGGGAGTGCAGGGGCGAGTCTAGGTGTTGTGATGCTCCAAACTGGGGATAACTCCATTACGAGGGGAAGCCTTCTCTCTTTTCAGACCACCTCACTGTATGGAATGTACGCCGCCTATCGGGATGTTCGATTGTTTAATGGACTTAGTCAATATAAGTACAAGATGCCCATGGACAGTTTTGCGGAGCTGTCCACAGCGCCCTTCCGTTGGAGAGTGATGAAAAAACCGGAAGTGTGGGGTGGGATTTTGGGCTCTTTTGCATTAGCTGCGGGGGCTGCTTACTGCTATCACCAATTTGCCCACGTGCCCGAAGCGCAGACTCCCTGTTCCATATCCAAAACGATAGATTTTTCTCCTGCCCTGGCCCTTCCCATCGGGATCAGCGAGGAGTCCTTTTTCCGCGGCTTTTTGCAATCCACATTCTGTGAAACGTTTTCGCCCACAACGGGGATCGTCCTCTCTAGCCTAGCATTTGGTGCCGCCCACATTCCCAATGCTCTACTGTTGAACGAGGGGGCGCGTTGGGCTTATTACAGTTTTAGTCTTCCTATGATCACCTTACTCGGTGGTTACGCCGGTTGGGTCACGCATAGGAACCACTCCTTGCAAGAAAGCGTCGCTATCCACACATGGTATGACGCGATTCTATTCTCCATTGATCTGATGGCGAGGCAGTCAGCCTCTACAGGAAGGCCAGCGTTTGCAATCGCAGTCCCATTCTAAACGATGAGGTCGTTATGATTTGCATGGTATTGTATTCTTTTATCCTGCCTATCATGACACTTGGATCATGCATATCCTGTTTTCTTTTTATGCAATAGGCTCAATCTATCTTGCTAATTGGATCGTCTATTCCCTCTGACCAACTTGCATCGGTGTATTCAGCCCTTGCTGGAGGCTGAAATCCAATGTTAGAATCGTATGAGGCGCCTGACTCGAACCAGCCTCGATCCCACGCTGCTGGGTTGTGGGGAGAGAAGCACTCCATTGCTAGTGCTTGGACCTCTTGCATTACCTGTTCCTGTCTATCAGAGACAAAAAGTCTGATTGAAAAGGGACTGATTTTCCCCTTCGCTTCTCTGATCAGATTTGGATACTTAGGCAAAAGCTCACTGCGAATCCTTCTGGTCTTCTCTTTCAA